>CAZZGG010000029.1:0-24448 GCA_964654125.1 uncultured Oscillospiraceae bacterium | reverse complement strand
ATGCTCTCTTCAAATGCTGTCATGGCTTTAAGAGAAAAAAGGAGTGATTAATCATGCGCCAGCGCTTGGCTGAATATGCCAGGGCCCTGGGCCGTTTTTCTTTTGCGTTGCTGGGCCAGATGCTGCCCCAGCCGGGCAATATTCTTATTTCCGGCCCATCTGTTGGCCTGGCCCTGGCCATGACCATGAATGGCGCTGCCGGCCCAACTTATTTAGCTATGTCCACTGCCCTAGGCTTAAATGACTTGACTGAAACTGGGCTCAACCAGGCCAGCCAGGCCTTGCTTGAACTTCTCAATCAGGCAGGGCAGGGGATCAGCTTGGCCTTGGCCAATTCGCTCTGGCTGGGTAAGGGTTTTGAGCTTAATGCTGACTTGGCTCGTATCTTGGCAGATTACTACCTGGCCCAGGTCAGTAAACTGGATTTTTCCGGCCCTGGTGCGGCAGATAGCATCAACCAGTGGGTGGCCCAAGCCACTGCAGGCAAGATTGACAGCATCGTGGCTGATGTTCCCCCGGCAGCTGCCCTCTACCTGCTCAATGCAGTCCATTTCCAAGCTGATTGGCAATACCAGTTTGACCAGGACTTGACCAGAAAAAGGCTTTTCCTTGGCCCGGCTGGCGAACTGGAGACTGACTTTATGCATAGCAGTGGCGATGCTGGATTTATCGACAATGGCGGTGTCAAAGGTGTTACTTTGGCTTACAAGGAGGGTGCTTTTTTCTTTTTTGCCTTGCTGCCCCCACCAGAGCAAAATCTGCGCAACTGGCTAAAAGAGCTGGACTGGCTGGACCTGCTTGCCTTGCTGGCGGGGCGCGAATACGGCCCGGTCGAGCTGGCTTTGCCAAAATTTACTGCCCAGTCAGAAATAAGTCTGGTCAATCAGCTAACTGGCCTGGGTATGGGGTCTGCCTTTAGTGAAAATGCTGATTTTTCCCGCCTCAGCCTAACCGGCCAGGACAAGCTCAGGATCAGCGAGGTTAAACATAAGGCCTTTTGCCAGATCGATGAAAAAGGCACAGAGGCGGCAGCTGCCACCACTGTCCAGCTTATCCGGATGAGCCTGCCTTTAAAAATAAAAGAAGCTGTTTTCGACAGGCCTTTCCTCTTTGGTATCATCCAGGAAAAAATCAGCCTGCCCTTATTTTTAGGCCTGCTGGAAAACCCACTGGACTGATCAGCGCCTGGGCCAGATACGCCGGGCATTCCTGGCCAGGGACTTGGCCAGATACAGCAGGTCCCGCCAGATGCCTTGCAGAACTGTTTTGGTGTGCCAGGCCCGGGGGAAGTATTGCATACGGCCGCTTGCTTGAGCCTGCAGCAGCAGCTCGACCTCTTCTGCCTGAACCTGGCTGTTGCTGTGCATCATGTAGGACTGGGTGCCGGGAGCGGCATGGTAGAAACGATAAAAAGCGGCATAGGCATCACCCAAGCCAAACACATGGCCCATTTCGTGGGCCGCCACCCGCTTGAAGGTGGCTTGATTCTGATAGGGCGGCAAGATAATCCGGCCCGGCTGGCGGGGCGACCAGAAAAGTCCCATGCTCTCTAATTGGCCTGTTCTGAAAATACCCCAGATGCGCCGGTAAAAAGGGCTGATCACATGGGCCGGCATGATCAGGCTGGGCTTGACTAAAACCCGGACATAAGGCTTGTCCTGACAGGGAATTACGGCAAGATCAAGCCTGATTTTTCTCTCAGCCAGCTGGTAGCTGCCTGACCAGTGCTGCTTGATCCCAGCACAAAATAAATCAGCATATGACTTTTCGGCCAGGCCGGTCTGCAGGGCTCTTTTATTAAATTTTAACCGACATGTCAGAGTGAGCTGGTCATCTGACCAGCTCAAGTTGACCGGCAGAACGTTTTTTTGCTTAGATTTCTTTGCCATATTTAAATTGTAGCCTCTTTTACAGCAGATTTCGCTAAAAATTCTGGCTAATACTAGCTAATTAGCAAAAAATCCAGCTAAAAAAATGTTTTGATTCACTAGATGCTTTTGTTTGGTTATAATACTAACATACAGCCAGCCATTTAAAGGATTTATGGAATAAAGGGGAAAAGTTGAAAATGAAGAACATACCATTATATGAAGTAGAAAAAATCGTTGATCTGCGCGATATGCTGAAACAAAGTGCGGCAAAATTTGCTGACAAGGCAGCCTTTTTAGTTAAAGACCAGCGGGTGCTGAGCCAGGGTAAAACTGATGCAACAAAGGCTGGCCTCAAGGAAAAACCATACATCCCGGTCACTTACAAACAATTTGCCGCTGATGTGGCCGCCCTGGGAACCCGTTTATTAAATGCTGACCTACCCTTGGGCAGAATTGCCATCCTGGCTGAAACCCGTTATGAATGGTATGTCTCTTATCTGGCAACAGTTAACAGCGCAGCTGTGGTGGTACCACTGGATAAGGAGCTGCCCCGGCCGGAACTGGCCAGTTTGCTGAAGCGCTCCCACGCTGATGTGCTGATCTACAGCAGCAGCAAAGCTGATGATGTGGCAGCGATCAGGTCTGAGCTGGATGAAGTGGCCCACTATGTCTGTATGGATGATCCAGCAGGAGATGACCTTTCCTTCTGGCAGCTGCTCCTGGAAGGCCAGGAACTTTTAGACCAGGGTGACACTGCCTTTGCTTCAGTCAAGATCGATCCTGATGCCTTGGGCATCTTGCTCTTTACCTCCGGCACCACCGCCAAATCCAAGGCTGTCATGCTTTCACATGCCAATATCTGTATCAATCTGATGGCCATGTGCCAGATGGTCTATATCGGGCCCAAGGATGTCTTTTTGTCTGTCCTGCCCCTGCACCATACCTACGAATGCACCTGTGGCTTCCTCTGCCCTATTTACCGTGGCTGCACAGTTGCTGTCTGCGAAGGCCTGCGCCATATCACCAAGAATATGCAGGAATCAAAAGTGACAATCATGCTGGCTGTGCCCTTAATGCTGGAAATGTTCCACAAAAGGATCATCAAGTCTGCCACAACAGATGCCAAACTGGCTAAAAAATTCAACACTGGTCTCAAGCTGAGTAATACCTTGCGCAAGGTTGGCCTGGACCTGCGCAAAAAGCTCTTTGCCCCCATCCATAAAAACTTCGGCGGAGAATTAAGACTGCTGATTTCCGGTGGTGCTGCCATAGATCCGGCTATTTTAAAAAGTCTGCGCGACCTGGGCCTTTTCAGCATCCAGGGTTATGGCTTGACCGAATGTGCACCAATCCTGGCCCTGAACAGGGATGTTGACTATAACGATAAGGCTGCCGGCCTGGCCTTGCCAGGCGTCGAAGTCAAGACCATTGATCATGATGAAGATGGTATTGGAGAGATCATCGGCAAGGGGCCTAATGTCATGCTGGGCTACTATGAGGATGATGCAGCCACAGCCGATGTGATTGATTCTGCTGGCTTCTTCCATACCGGAGACCTGGGCTATCTGGATAAAAATGGCTTTGTAATAATCACCGGTCGCAAAAAAAATGTGATTGTCACAAAAAATGGCAAGAATATCTTCCCCGAAGAAATCGAGTTCCTGCTCGGCCAGAGCGACTATGTCCAGGAAAGCCTTGTTTCCGGCATGACGGATGGGTCTGGCGAGACGGTTGTTTTTGCTGAGATCTTCCCCGATGCTGAAAAGATCAAAGAGGAGCTGGGCGATGTTGCCTTAAACTCTGCTGAAGTCAAAAAGGTGATTAATGAGGAGGTGCGCAAGGTTAACCATATGCTGGCCACCTACAAGTACATTCGCGACTTCTCCTTGCGGGAGACAGAGTTTGAAAAAACAACCTCCAAGAAAATAAAAAGAAACTATTAACATTGTGACAATGACACTAAAACTGCAGCTGTTTTATGATAAGATTGATTTCGTGAAACAACAAAGCAAGCAGTTATTTTGAGCTTTGTCATAAATGTGAGGTTTTTTATGAATAAGAATAAAGTCTTTTACTCAGTGGCAGCAGGACTTGTTGTCATTATATTAGGAATAGTCTTTGTCACTATTTATCAGTCCAAGGCAAGCGGGCAGACAGGTAAAGACCAGTCCAGCCAGGGTGCTGTGGTCCTTTTAAGTGCAGATACTGCCAGCATTAAAGAAGAAGCTCTGGCCGATTTTAACAAGTTCATCGCTGAAGCCAAGGAGCCAGTTTTTGTCGATTTCTGGGCTGCCTGGTGTGCTCCCTGCCGCCTGGCAGCACCCTTTGTTGAGCAACTGGCCCAGGAATATGCTGGCAAGGCCCTGATAGTCAAGATCAATGTCGATGACGCCAAAGACCTGGCCAGGCAGTACAATGCCCAGTCCATCCCCCAGTTCAGTGTGTTTAAAGACGGCAAGCTGGTGGAAAGTACAGCAGGTTATGCTGATTCCATGCAAAACAAAATCCGTCAGATGATAGATCGCCAGCTGCCCTAAGCGAGAAAAAAATGCAGGAAAAACCCGAAATCCGCCAACTTTCCCGATCTGCCAGCAAAATCAGGTGGCTGGTTCTTGCTGGCGGAATTATCCTGAGTCTGGCTGGTATCTGGCGGCAGGAGTACAAGCAAGTGCTGGCCAGGGCGGTCCAGATCTGTCTGGGGTGCATCGGCATTGGCTAAAAAGCGGCTCATAAAACAAAAAAGACAACGCATGCTGGGCCAGGCGGCTGCCTTTTTGCTGGCCAATGCCAATCTAACTGGCTTTTTCAGCGGCAAAATCTACCAGGGCCCTTTAAAAAACCTCTGCCTGCCCGGCCTGAACTGCTATTCTTGTCCTGGTGCTTTAGGTGCCTGTCCTCTGGGCAGCCTGCAAAACGGTCTGGCTGACCCGCTCTGGCGCATTCCTTTTTATGTGCTGGGCTTTTTAGTTTTAAGCGGCACAGTGCTGGGCCGCTTTATCTGTGGTTGGCTCTGCCCTTTCGGCTGGTTTCAGGAACTGTGGCACAAGCTACCCCTAAAAAAACATGAACCGGCCCGCAAGGAAAAACTGCACAGCAGGCTGTGCCAGTTAAAATACCTGTTGCTGATCACACTGGTCATCCTGGCACCTTTGCTTTTGCGGCTCATCTTCACTTATGGTACACCGGTGTTTTGTAGCTATGTCTGCCCGTCCGGCACCTTCATGGCTGGTATTCCGCTGCTTTTAGCCAATAGTGGCCTGCGGGCCCTGGCTGGTTGGCTCTTTAGTTGGAAAATGTCAATCCTGCTGGCGGTCATTGTTGCTTCAACCATGATTTACCGGCCATTTTGCCGCTATTTGTGCCCATTGGGTGCAATTTATGGCTTGTTTAACCGTTTCAGCCTCTACCGCCTCAGGGTGGACGAGGAGCTTTGTATTCATTGCGCAGCCTGCACCAGACAGTGCCCCATGCGGGTTGCGGTGCCCTACGATGGCAATGGTCCGGAATGTATCCGCTGCGGCGAATGTGCAGCTGTTTGTCCGACCGGCGCCATCAAGCTTGGTTTTATAGCTAAAGAAAAAGTACAGGAGCAAAAATATGAGCATTGAAGTTAGGTATTTTGGTAAGACAGCTACTGGCCAACAAGTTGACAGCTACACCCTCTATCTGGCAGATGGTGTCTTTTGCACTCTTTTGTCTTATGGCGCCAGCCTGCAAAGGCTGCTTTTACCTGATAGAGAGGGCCTTTTACAAGATGTGGTGCTGGGCTATGACAGGCTGGCAGATTATGAGAAAAAGAGCAACCCTTACCATGGGGCGGTGGTGGGCCGCTTTGCCAACCGGATTGAAGCTGCCAGTTTCCAGCTGGATGGCAAGACCTATCAGCTGGCAGCCAATGATGGGCCCAATCACCTGCATGGTGGATTAGTCGGCCTGAGCCGGGTTGTCTGGCAGGCTGATCCATTTATAACAAAAGCCGGGCCGGCCGTCAGCTTTCACTACACCAGCCCTGATCTGGAAGAAGGTTATCCAGGTAACCTGGCTCTTAAAGTCACCTATACACTGGAAAAGCAGCACAGCCTAAAGATTGAATACGAGGCTGTTTCTGATCAGAACACGATCGTCAGCCTGACCAACCACAGCTACTTTAATCTGCGCGGCCAGGGCAGTGGCACAATTCTTGACCATGAGCTGCAAATAGAAGCTGATTACTATACGCCGATTGACCAGGTTGGCATCCCGACCGGCCAGATTGAGCCTGTGGCAGGGACAGCTTTTGATTTTACCAGCCCACACCCCATTGGGGCCATGATAGATGAGACAGCGGCTGGCTACGACCATAACTTTGTCATCCGGGGTGAAGCCGGCCAGCTGCGCCCCTGTGCCAGGGTTTTCGAGCCTAAAAGTGGCCGGACCATGCAGGTGCTGACCAGTCTGCCCGGTATGCAGTTTTACAGTGGTAATTTCATGGAGCCTGATCTAGGCAAGGAAGGTGCCTTTTATGACTGGCGCAATGGTTTTTGCCTGGAAACCCAGCATTTTCCCAACTCACCGCGCCAGACCCGCTTCCCCAGCCCTGTGCTGGCGGCCGGGCAGACTTACCGCCAGACTACCAGCTACAGTTTCGGGGTTAAATAACTAACTCAAATCATCTTTTTGCCAGGCGAAAGCCAGCTCATAAATAGCCAGGATATCTGCATCCTGCAGGGGCAGGTAAAAACCACAGCTGCCGTCAGGATTGCGCTTGACTTTTTCTGCCAGCAAAGGCAGGTCCGCCTGCTTGGTGCCCAGATCGACCAGATTAGTCGGCAGGCCGATCGACTGGAAAAAATCAGCCAGCTTTAAAATCGCCAGCCGCCCGGCTGCCTCATCGGTCAGGTCCTGCCTGTTCACGCCAAAAACACGCTCAGCCAGGCGGGCAAAACGGGCCGGATCGTGGGGCAGCATATACTGCATCCAGGCTGGGTAAAGAGCAGCCAGGCCAGCGCCGTGGGCTACATCATAGAGGGCACTGAGTTCATGCTCTAGGGCATGCACGCTCCAGTCCTCCTGGCGGCCCATACCCAAAAGCCCGATGTGGGCAATGGTGGAAGACCACATCAGGTTGGCCCTGGGCCCATAGGCAGCCGGTTCAGCCAGGGCCTTGGGTGTGACATCCAAAACAGTGCAAAGCAGGCCTTCACACAAGTGGTCAGTCAGGATAACATCCTCTGTTTGACTAAAATAGCGCTCAAAGACATGTGACATGATGTCGGCTGCCCCGCAGGCAATCTGCCAGGCTGGCAGGGTGCTGGTCAGGTCCGGATTAATGATGGAAAAATCGGGCCGGTTCAGGTCTGAGCGCAGGCCCCGTTTGAGCATATCCTTAGTCCTGGTGATGACGGCACTGTTGGAGCCTTCTGTGCCGGTGGCCGGCAAGGTCACTATGGTGCCCAGGAGCAGACGTTTTTTAGGCTGGGCCTTGCCGGAATAAAGATCCCAGAAATCACCCTCATAGCAGGCACCGACTGCAATGGCCTTGGCTGAGTCAACTGCGCTGCCGCCGCCAATCCCTAAAACCAGGTCAATCCCCTTGCTGCGGCAGAGCTCAATTCCCTCATAAACCAGGGTGTCGTGCGGGTTGGGTACAGCTCCGCCCAGTAAAGAGACAGTCAGGCCGGCTGCCTCAAGTGAGGTCTGGACCTCTTGCAGGAGACCGCTTTTAATAACTGAACCGGTTCCGTAGTGGATCAGGACATGGCTGGCACCCAGCTCCTGGCAGAGCCGGCCGCTTTCTGCCTGGCGGCCGCGTCCGAAAATAAAATTGGTGGGACTGCAGTAGTTAAAATCTAACATGCTATTTCTCCTGTTTGTTAAAGCGGTAACTGTCTTTTAAAGAGACAGACCTGTTGAAAACCAGCCGCTCGGGCTTGCTGTCCACCGAGTCAAGACAAAAATAACCCAGGCGGAGGAACTGGAAAGAGGCCGGAACTGTCTGGCCGGCCACGCCGGCTTCAATCATGCAATCAGTCAGGACACTTAGTGAATCATGGTTAACATAGTCCAAAAAGTCGCCTTCGCCGGCGTCAGGGTCTTCACTTGTGAAAAGATTGTCATAGAGCCTGACTTCCGCTGGCAGGGCAGTTTTAGCATCAGCCCAGTGGATCGTTCCTTTGACCCTGCGCCCGTCCGGGGCGCTGCCCCCACGTGAAGCGGGATCGTATTCAGCATAGACCTCCAGCACAGAGCCATCCGGGGCGGCTTTAAAGCCGGTGCAGCGGACCAGGTAGGCTGATTTAAGCCGCACTTCATTACCAGGGAAGAGGCGGAAATATTTTCGGGGCGGCTCCGGCATAAAATCATCGGCTTCGATCCAGAGCTCACGGGAAAAGCTGATCTCGCGCATGCCGGCAGCCGGATCTTCCGGATTATTTTCAATTGGGAAGGTCTCAGTTTTATCCGCCGGATAATTGGTGATGACCAGTTTGATCGGCTTTAAGACTGCCATGATCCTTTGGGCATTGCTGTTGAGATCCTCACGCAGGCAGTGCTCTAAAAAAGCATAATCAACAGTGCTGTTAACCTTGGAAACACCAATCCGGTCACAAAAATTCCTGATTGAGGCAGGGGTGTAACCCCGCCGGCGCAAGCCGCACAAGGTGGGCATGCGGGGGTCGTCCCAACCGGAAACCAGCCCATTTTCGACCAGCTGGCGCAGTTTGCGCTTGCTCATCACTGTATGGTTGATACCGAGACGGGCAAACTCAATCTGGCGCGGCTTGGCCGGCAGGCCGTCCAGGTTATCAATGACCCACTCATACAGTGGCCGGTGGTCTTCAAACTCCAAAGAACATAGTGAATGGGTTATCTCCTCCAGGGCATCCTCCAGAGGATGGGCATAATCATACATGGGATAAATGCACCATTTGTCTCCCGTCCGGTGGTGGCTGGCATGCATGATGCGGTAGATGACCGGATCGCGCATATTGAAATTACCCGAGGCCAGATCAATCTTGGCCCGCAAGGTCATGGCCCCATCGGGGAATTCGCCTTTTTTCATGCGGGCGAACAGATCAAGGCTCTCGCTGATGGGCCTGTCGCGCCAGGGGCTGGGCTGGGCCGGTGTAGTGATATCACCGCGCATCTGGCGTACCTGGCTGGCGCTCAGCTCACACACATAAGCCAGGCCTTTTTCGATCAGCTGGACAGCCAGTTCATACATGGCGTCAAAAAAATCTGAGGCATAATAGAACCTGTCCGCCCAGTCATAACCCAGCCAGTGGATATCTTCCTTGATGGCATCAACATACTCGACATCTTCTTTACTGGGATTGGTATCATCCATGCGCAGGTTGCACAGGCCGGCAAAACGCTCAGCTGTGCCAAAATCAATCACGATCGCCTTGGCATGGCCAATATGCAGATAACCGTTGGGTTCAGGTGGAAAGCGGGTGTGGACAGTCTTGCCGGCATAACGGCCACCCGGGGATAGATCCTCTATGATCAGCTCATCAATAAAATTGGTCGGGCTGACAGTTGTCGGATCCAGCGGTTTATTTTCGTCTCTCATATGGAGTCCTCCCTTGCTTCTATTTGTGAAGCTAAACGTTCTAAAACAAGATCAATCCTGGCCAGGGTTTCCGGCTGGCCCAAGATAACAGCTATTTCAACTGCACCGCCTGGTGTGACCTGACGGCCGGATAAGGCTATTCTTAAAGGCCACATGATTTGGCCGATCTTGAGTCCAAAGTCAGCTGCCAGCCCGCTCAGGCAAGCCTTGACTTCCTCCAGGCCAAAATCAGCTAAGAGGGCCAGTTTTTGCCGGATCTGGGGCAACAATTGCCGAGCCTGCTCAGGGCTTGATTTGTTGCGCTTGTTATAAAACAGCTCCAGCTCAAAGGGCAGTCTTTGGGCTAAAAAATCAATCTGTTCATCAATCTGGGTCAGGCGATTAAGGCGGGACTGGAGCAGCTCTGCCACAAGCTCGGGCTCAGGCACCCGGCCAGTAAAAATCCGCTCCAGGTCAGGCCTGATCAGGGCCAGGAAGTCCTGGGCTGGCATGGCCTTGATATAGGCTGCATTAAACCAGGCCAGTTTGTCGTAATCAAAAACAGCCGGGGATTTACTGATACCCTCAATCGCAAAAGAGCGGCATAATTCCTCCAGGGAGAAGATCTCCTGATTGTCCCTGGGGCACCAACCCAGCAGGGCGATGGCATTGATGATGGCTTCAGGCAGATAACCTTCCTGGACCAGGTCAGAAAAGCTGACCGAACCATGCCGCTTGGACAGTTTTTTACCGTCGCTGCCCAGGATCAGGGGCAGGTGGACATAGGTGGGGATCTGCCAGCCAAAAGCTGTGTAAAGCAGGTTATATTTCGGGGTGGAGGAGAGGTATTCCGAGCCGCGCACTACATGAGTGATCTGCATCAGGTGATCATCAATCACATTGGCAAAATTATAAGTGGGGAAGCCGTCAGACTTAAGCAGGACCTGGTCTTCCAGCTCATTATTGTCAACTGAGATTGTGCCAAAGACAGCATCAGTGAAGCTGGTTTGGCCAGCTAGAGGCATTTTTTGCCGGATGACAAAAGGCAGACCCTGGGCCAGATTAGCCTGGACCAGCTGGCCGGGCAGATCACGGCAGTGTCTGTCATAACCGCTGAACTGGCTCTTGGCCGCGCTGCGCAGCCCTTCTAAGCGTTCCTTGCTGCAAAAGCAGTAATAGGCTTTGTTTTCCTGAACCAGCTGCTCCGCGTAGGGGCGGTAGATGTGCTGGCGCTCACTTTGGACATAAGGGCCAAAGTCACCGCCTATATCAGGTCCTTCATCATGCTCCAGGCCAACTTCAGTTAAGGTCTGGTAGATCACAGCGGTGGCGCCTTCCGTCAAGCGCTCCTGGTCTGTATCTTCAATCCGCAAGATGAAAGAGCCGCCTTTAGATCGGGCGACCAGGTATTCATATAGAGCAGTCCGCAGATTGCCGACATGCATCATGCCGGTGGGACTGGGGGCAAAACGGGTGCGAACTTTCGCAGGCAACATTAAAACAGCCTCCTCACTTTGTGTTCACGATTTTGTCAAAATGATAGTGCATGATTGCACCATATGATACCATAGAGTGGCAAAGATTGACAAAAGCAAATGCTGTTAAATAAGGAGAATCCGCTTAATGTTCGGCTATGTCCGGCCCCTGAAATCTGAGCTGCTGCTGCGCGAATTCAGCCGCTACCGGGCTGTCTATTGTGGCATCTGCCACAGCATCAGCAGTGAATACGGTCAGCTGCCCCGGCTGGGCACCAGTTATGATCTGACCTTTCTGGCCCTGCTCTTGCTGGCTTTGCAAAAAGAGGAGGCCAATCTGGCCAAGACAGGCTGTATCCTGAGCCCCTTGCAGAAAAGACCCTACATCGCAGGCGGGCAGGTGATGTCCTTTTGTGCCGCTCTGACAGTTTTACTGGCCTGGCACAAGGCCCAGGACCAGATCAGGGACAAAAAGCCGCTGGGCGGACACGCAGCCCGGCTGGCCTTCGGGCGGGCTAAAAAAAGAGCGGCTGGTAAATATCCGGAACTGGCAGCCATATTGGCAGCCGGCCTGCAAGAACAGGTCGAACTGGAAAAAACAGAGCCGTCACCTGAGGCTGCCGTTGTTTTTGCCAGGACTCTGGAGCAGGTGTTTGATCTGGCAGCAGGCCTTGTTTATCCCAAAGGCCGCCTGCGCCAGGCTCTGGCCCGGCTGGGTTTTGATCTGGGCCGCTGGATTTATCTGCTTGATGCAATTGACGACTGGCAGGACGATTGTGATAATAATAACTGGAATCCCTTTGCTGGCCATGACCTGGCCGGAGCCAAAGCAGAGGCTGAGATTTTGCTTAGGCAAGCCGAGGAAGCCCTGGACAGGACAGCTGCGCTTTTACCTTATGAGCGCGACAGCGGGATAATGGCCAATCTTTTCACCCTGGGCCTACCTTTCGTACGTGAGCAGGTCCTGGCGGGCCGGCCGCTGGAAAAGCTCTAGAGGAACGAAGCTGCTGATAAAAAGAGGAGTATAGGACAAGATGGCAAAATCACCATATGAAATACTGGGTGTGCGACCAGGGGCATCAGCTGAGGAAGTTAAGCGGGCTTATCGTGAGCTGGTCAAAAAGTATCATCCTGATAATTATAAAAACCACCCACTGGAGGATCTTGCCAAAGAAAAAATGCAAGAAATCAATCAGGCCTATGCCGAGATCAATAATCCGGGCCAGCAGACCTGGTCCAATAACAGCAACACCGCCGGTCCAGGCCAGCCCCAAAATCCCTGGCAGCAGGGGCAGCAAAACTGGCACAGGCAGGAACAACCCTGGCAGCAGCAAAGACAGGGGCCCTATTATGGCCAGACCGGCTGCGGCCAGGACCTGTGTAATTCCTTGAGCTGCCTGTGCTGTGCCGATTCCTGCTGTGAATGTATGGGCGGTGATCTATGTGTCTGCTGCTGAGCGCGGACGGACTCGCAAGCTGACCTTTGGCGGTATCAGCAGCGCCCTGATATTACTCACTTTGGCGGCATCAGCTTTTTTACCAACTGCTGATTTGTCGCTTTTTTCATTAAGCTCACTGGCCCTGGCCGTGGTGGTGATTGAAGCTGGCCAGCCCCTGGCCTGGCTGGTTTTTCTGAGCACGGCTCTGCTGAGCCTGGCTTGGCCCGGCCTGGCATTAAGTTGGCCATTTTTACTCTTCTTCGGACCCTATCCACTGCTGCGGGGGCTGATCGATGGCCGCTTTACAGCAGTAACAGCCCAGCTGCTCCGGCTGGGTGCAGGAGTACTGTTAGGAGGGGTGGCCGTGTTTTTCTGGGGCAGGGAGACTCTTCTGGCCTGGACTGGCCGTTTTGGGCTCCTGGCCGGCTATCTGGCCCTGCCTTTGGCCCTGCTGGGCCTTTTCATCTATGATCTGGCCCTGGGTATGCTGATCAGGCTTTACCTGACCCGCCTAGCCCCGTATCTGAAAAAATAGCTTAAGTTTTTTTGGGGGAGCGTCTGTTATGCCTGATCTGGCGCAACTGGACTGCCAGTTGTAAAACAAGCCGGCTGATATGATACAGCATGAGCAGGCAGAGCAAGATTCCACTGAGCATGATCATGTAGAAGAGGTTTTTATTGCTTTGCAGGCTGCTCAGCAGCTTGTTCAGGATATTTATGCCGGATAGAATCTGCCGATCTGGCCCCACATCGACAGCTATGACAGTACCGTCCTTAAGTGTGAATAAGACCTGTCCCACCACCATGGATGATTCGATGGGCCGGTGGTGCGGGCCACGTGAAATATAAAGGACACTTTGCTCCAGGAACATATCATCGGCCGGCCTGATATAATTTACTGTGTTAAGGAAGACAAGGTTAAATTCTTCGCCATCTGTTGTCTGTTCTGTATTACCGCTGAAAAGCTCGCCTTTTTCTACTAAAGGTGTCTGGATATAGTTCTTCTCAATCAGATTGACAACAGCCAGCAGATCGTTGATGCGCTGATTGGCGCTGCCATTGGCAGTGACAATGACTACATTGAAGTCATTGATCCGGGCCACACCCAGCATGTAAGCCTGTTCAGCCCGGCCGGCATAGTAGGCACCGGTTATTTTGTTTTCTGATAAGGTCCAGACCGCCTGCAGGCTGTTTTTCATTGAAGCAAGCGTGTTGCCGGGCAAAACCAGATATTCGCTGTCCTTGCGGATAGCCTTGGCAAAGGTCTGATTGTTCATAGCAACTGTGGCCAGACGGGCCAGGTCACTGACAGTGGAATACTGTAAGGGAATCAAAGACAGGGCGGCAGATTCATCCTCGCCCAGGAAAAGCTCCTGGCCATTATCCATTTTTTCATAAACATGATCGCCGGTGCTGTTGAGAAAAAGTGTATTGTTCAGGCCCAGGGCTGCAGCCCTGGCATTCATCAATTCGACAAAGCGTTCCTCTTCATTGCTGATCTGTTCGGCGATTGCCAGGACAGCCGCATTGGAATCATAGAACAAAAGCCGCAGCAGGAGATATTCTAGAGGATACTTGTCCCCGGTATGTAAAACGAGACCATCGCCTGTGACCTCCTGGCTGGCTGCCTGGGCTGCCACGTTACTGATGGTGACTGGAGTGTCCAGCGGCAATCTCTCGCAAGCCAGTAATGCTGCCATCAGTTTGGCTGCTGCCGGGATTGAGAGCTTGATATCTGCATTTTTAGCATAGAGGCGCCGAGCTCGGCCTGTGTCAAGCACAATGGCTGACTGGGCAGTCAGATCAAGTTCCAGCTGTGGCTGGTAGACAGGTGAATTTTCCAGGGCCACTAGTGCTTGGGGCAAAAGCAGACAGATACATAAAGCAAAAAGCAGGCTCAGTCCAGCCCGGCTAATCAACTTTTTTTGGTCTGCCTGTTTCAACATTGCTCAGCTCGCTCCTTTTTTCATTATTTTAGCATAAAAGCTGCCAAGCGCTAGCAATTTAGCAAATTGACTTTGATTATTATCAGGCATATGATGATTGCACTAATTAAGCCCCCAAGTAAAATCTGACTTTGGTATCAGACATCAAAAAATGGTGCGAGTCATCATATGACTATAGTTTGTAATTGAGGATAGCTTTTATCTGCGTCTCAGACAGGAAGTAATTTGTCAAAGGCAGATTGAATTTGCCGGTCATTTCTTCAATTAAATCTGAGCTGGTACTGGTATTAATGTATTTTCTTTCCGCTTTTGTTGCTCTAAAGCTTTTAATGAAGCTGAAAATCTCGGAAGAGGAGTACTTATCGCCCATTATCTTGAATTGGAAGATACGTTCCAGAAGAACTGTCAAGTAGCAGACCAGGAAATGACCTTTAATGGTTTCTTCTTTTTGTACGAACACAGGCCTTGCATCCAAATCAGACTTCATTATCTTGAAAGATTCTTCTATCCGCCAAAGATTATGGTAGGTGGCATAGATATCCTGGTCTGTCATGTTTATCTCTGATGTGACCAGCAGATTATAGCCAGCAAACAAGAGATCTTTTTCGATGGCCTTTTCATTGATGCTGACCTGTGCCTTCTTGCCATCAGCATCAGTGAAGTTGACATATTTGGCAGATTCTCCGTAATCATCTTTCTTGGCCTGTGCTAAAGTCAAGCGGTGGGCTTTTTCAACCATCCGGTTGATTTCATATCTTTTTTTGGCAGCCAGGCTCGGATTATAAGTCAGCAACCTTTTTTCTGTCAGCTTCACCTTGATCTTTTTCCCCTTGTGCTCTATCTCATAAGGGAATTTGTCGATGCATGACTTGTACTTGTACAAAAGATTACCTCTTTTATCTCTGACCTCTTGAAAACCTTCCTCAATTAAGACCCAAACCTTCTCTTCCTTGGGTAATCCCTTAACTGTCTTGGAAAACAGGTAGCCATCACCATTTGCTTTGGTAAAAGCAATATTCTGAGCACAGTTCAAACCTTTATCTGCAACATGGATGGTCCGGCCCTTGATATTGTTCTGTTGTTTCAGATTAGCAATGACATCTCTTATAACCGGCTTTTCCGACTCATTACCCGGATACATCCTCATCCCTATAGGAATCTGGTTACTATCCAGTAAAAGACCAAGGCCTACTATGGGGTTTTTTTGATTCTCCTTGCTGGGACCTTTCATACGAAAGTCATCTTCTCTGTCTATCTCAAAATAGAAGTTGGTGCAGTCAAAGTATGTTTTGGCTGTTTCCAGCTTATACTCTTTATGAACCTGGACAGTGAAGATCTCAATCACTTTTTCATAGTTATTGCCCAAATAAGCCAAACCATCCAGTAACTGATCATAGGAATAGTTGCATGGCTCATAAAGATAAGGCAATACTTCGTGGAAAGTCCTGTTTTTACTGCATGGGTTAACACTTCTGGCGAAGATGAGGGAAGACAATAATTCAAACAGATCAAATTCAAAAGCTGTGGTCATTTTAAAATAATTGATGTATTTATGAACATCCAGACTGACCAGGATACTCTTTAAGGGAAAGTAACCCATATATAGGACAGGCGATCTGTCCGAGATCTTCTTCTCGCTGTCTTTTACCCGTTCTTTATTAAGCAAATCAACTTCTGCCTGAAAATGCGCAATCGGATCTGGCATGCCATTAGCCAGATGAGTTTCCAAAGAACCCAAGGACTTATAGGTCGCATGCGCAGTGCCCTTTTTCTCCGCTGAATAGAAGCTTTCATAAATAGCCAGGTAAGTTCTGCCGTTAAGCCTTGTCTTTTTCAAAAAGTATGCCATACTTGCACCTCTGCGCCTAACACCACTAACACCATTATTATACAAAAATAATAAAGATTTGGCAAGCCTTTTCGCAAAGAAAAAAGGCCCTGTTTCCAGGCCTTTCCACGCTTTTGTTGGCTGTTTTGCTCCGAAAGATTATGGTGTTAATGACTAAAGACGGGACTCAAAGAAAAGCTTTTTTGCTGGGGCAGGAAAGCTTTTCTTGTTTGTTTGCTTGCAGCTTTGCCGGCCAGCAAGTAAAATATAACTACTTTGGGTAGCCAGCCATAGGCACGGCTCCAGGGAAAGGAGATATTCTGTGACCTGCCCGGCAGGGCACAGCCTTATGATGACAAGACAAAAAAGGCAAACCCTGGCCAGACGGCTGCTTGTTTTCAGTCTTATTCTACTAGGTCTGAGTTTATTTCTGACAGCCTGCTCCAGCGAGATAGAAGAAAAAAAACCAGCTGACTATGGATCATATGGCCAGCGTTTCGCGCTTGACCTGGCCCGGAGTTTTCCTCTGCGCAGCCCGGGTTCCGAGCAGGAAAAAAAGGCCGGTGATCTGATCATCGCCGCTTTGCAAGCTGAAGGACTGCAGGTCGAGGTGAACCAGTTTTATCACCAGGCTGAAGATGGTAAGGTGATTTCTTCCCGTAATATCAGCGTGCTGATTCCGGGCAGCGGTTTTATCCGCCAGTCTGAAGCTGGGCCAGGTGAAATCTTCCGGCGCCAGGTGATCATTGGCACCCATTATGATACTTACTTTTCCACAGAAGATCTGCTGGAATTACAGGCGGCAGCGGCTGAAACTGCAGAAGAAACTGAACCTACTGTGACAAAAGCCGCTTCAGCTGGCATTATCCAGGAGCCGACCCTGGCCCAATATGATGGCATCCATGATAATGCCTCGGGCGTGGGCACCTTGCTGACCATTGCCAGGCAGCTCAAGGAATATCAATTTGGCTATGATGTCTATCTGGTTGCCTTCGGCGCCGGCCAGGCCGGCCAGGCCGGTGCCCGCTCTTTTGCCAGCAAGTTGACCAAGGAGCAAATCAAAGCCACCGATGCCATGTACTGTATAGAGGCCATCTATGCCGGAGACAAGGTCTATGCCCATGCCGGCCGCAATTCAGTCCGGCCTTACTATCGCAAATCCTATGAATTAAGGCGTAAGCTCTATGAAGTGACTGATGTCTTTTATGAAAATGAGCTTTATACAAAAAATGCTTATATGCTCTACACCAACCAGGCCAATTACGATGTGGAACTGGCTGGTGTCAGCACACCTGTCCTCTACCGTGAATGGACCCTCAATGATTCAGATTACCTGCCTTTTGATGATCTGGGCATCCCGATCGTGTTCTTTGAATCATTTGATTATGATGTTAAGGACCTGGCTGATGCCAAGGAAAGCAAAAACCCGGCCTTTACTTCCAGTAATGGTGCGATCAGGCAGACGGTTTTTGACTCAAGTCTTTTCCTCAACCAGTTGATGAACCAGAAAAAGGCCAATTCAGAAGCAGTTGCTGGAGGAGACCATCTGACCAGACGGATCAACAACACAGCTTTTGTTATCCTGGAAGCTGTAGCTAAAGGGGTCCATGACGCTGAAGTTTATATTGAGCAAGCAAACGATGAACCAGAAGCAACTGGCTGATAATGGAGGAATAAACCATGTTATATGATGCTGTTGATTTAGTGGCTTTAGCAAAATCAATCTCCTGGGGGAAATGGCTTTTCCTGATCGTCCTGCTGGGCCTGCTCGTGGCCCTGGCTGTGCGCAATATCAAGATTGTGCCCCAGGCCACCAATGTTGTCATTGAAAGACTGGGTGCTTATTACAAGACCTGGTCGGTCGGTGTCCAGTTCAAGCTGCCCCTTTTGGACAGGATAGTCAAGACTGTGACCTTGAAAGAGATTGTGGCTGATTTTGCACCTCAAGCTGTCATTACCAAAGACAATGTCACCATGCAGATTGACACGGTGCTCTTTTACCAGATCATTGATGCTAAGTTATATACCTATGGCATCGAAAATCCTATACTTGCGATTGAGAACTTAACCGCGACAACCCTGCGTAATATTATCGGTGATCTGGAATTGGATGAGACCTTGACCTCGCGTGATCTGATCAACACCAAGATGCGCCAGATCCTGGATGAAGCCACCGATCCCTGGGGTATCCGGGTTAACCGGGTGGAACTGAAAAATATCATTCCCCCCAAAGAAATCCAAAATGCCATGGAAAGGCAGATGAAGGCGGAAAGAGAAAAGAGGGAGAACATCCTGCGTTCAGAAGGCGAAAAAGAAGCTGCCATTCTGGTGGCTGAAGGTGAACAAAAGGCTGTCATCTTGCGGGCTGAAGCTGCCCGCCAGGCCGCTGTCATGGCTGCTGAAGCCGAGGCAGCCGCCATCTTGAAGGTCCAGGAAGCAAAAGCCAAGGGCCTGCATATGCTGGGCAAGGCCGGTATCAATCAGGATGTTATCGCCATCAAGAGCCTGGAGGCCTTAGCTGAGCTGGCCCAGGGCCAGGCCACAAAAATAATCGTCCCTTCGGAAATCCAGTCCCTGGCCGGCCTGACCCTTGCCTTGAAAGAGATCAGCCAGCCGGACACTAAGAAGGTGGATCCTGTTTGACCAGCCAGACTGCCATCAGATCCGCTTACCTGCACATCCCTTTTTGCCAGTCCAAATGTGCCTATTGCGATTTTGTCTCCCTGGCTGGGCAAAGCCCGGCTCAAAGGGCGGCTTATCTAGCAGCCCTGCAAAAAGAGATCCGGCAAAGCTATGCCTATTACCAAAAAAATAAACCCGGCCTTTTGGGAACTTTGCACACAGTCTACTTTGGCGGCGGCACACCCAGCCTGTTACCGGCAGACCAAATCGCCACCATCATGGATGTCTTGCGCTCCACTTTCGGTCTGGCGCCGGACTGTGAATGCACCATGGAAGTAAATCCAGGTACTGTCCAGGCTGACCAGCTGGCCGGCTACCTGGCGGCAGGGATCAACCGACTCAGTATCGGCCTACAGGCCAGCCAGGACCATTTGCTGCAGTTACTCGGCCGGCAGCATGATCTGGCTGCTTATCATAAGACCCTCCAGCTGGCCCGCCAGGCCGGTTTTAACAATCTCAGCGTTGACCTGATTTTTGGTCTGCCCGGACAAAGTCAGGCGGATCTGATTGACACGCTGGCTGCTTTGCAGCTGGACCAGCTCAGCCACGTCTCCTATTACAGCCTGATCCTGGAAGAAGGCACACCCCTGCAGCAAGCCTATCAGGAAAAGCTTTTTGCCATGCCGCCGGATGAAGAGGAAAGGGCGCACTACCATCTGCTGCGCCAGCAGCTGGCCCAGGCCGGCCTGGACCCCTATGAAATAAGCAGCAGCGCCCGGCCCGCCCGCCAGTGCCGCCATAATCTGGTCTACTGGCAGGCCCTGCCTTATTACGGCTTTGGCCTGGCCGCCCACAGCTATGTCGCCAGCAGGCGCAGCAGCAACACCAGTGAGCTGGGCCGTTATCTGGCCGATTATAGTAAGGATGCTGCCGGCCTTGAGCAGCCACCTGGCCAGCTGCTGGAACTGATCGATGAAAAAGAGGCCATGCGGGAGATGCTTCTTTTGGGGCTGCGCCTGACAGATGGTGTCAGTGACAAGACTTTTAGAGCCAGGTTTGGCCTTAGCCTTTTTGAGGTGTTTGCCAGCGAGATTGACCAGCTTTGCCGCCAGCAGCTGCTGGCCTGCAGCAAAAATAGCATCTGGCTGAGCAAAAAAGGCCTGGATCTGGCCAACCAGGCTTTTATGCTTTTTGTCGGTTGAGAGCCCGCTCCAAGTTCGCACAAGATAATTTTTAAAATCAGTTTGATTGACAAAGCGGACCAGATGGTGGTACATTGTCATTAGCACTCTTGAGGCAAGAGTGCTAATTTGAGAAAGGAGCCACTGTCATGTCAGAATTAACTGTGCTTGATGAAAGAAAAAAGAATATTCTCAAGGCTGTTGTTGATGATTATATCGCAACTGCTGAACCGGTTGGCTCCAAGGCCCTGGTCAGTAAGTATAACTTTAATGTCAGCTCTGCCACCATCCGCAATGAGATGGCTGAACTGGAGGCCCTGGGCTACCTGGAGCAGCCCCATACATCAGCAGGCCGGGTGCCTTCTGACAAAGGCTACCGGGCCTATGTTGATAATCTTGTCCAGGTGGATGATCTAAGTGATGAGGAAATCACGGTGATCAGGCAGTCCTTCCAGGATAGCATTGCTGAACTGACCGGCCTGGTACGCAAGGCTTCCAATGTCCTGTCTGATCAGACAGGCTATTTGTCTTTGGCGCTATCGCCCCGCCTGCGCAGCAGCTACCTGCAGCAGGTCAAGATGCTCATGATTGAGCCGGGCCGGGCCCTGGTGGTGGTTGTCTTATCTGCCGGTGTGGTCAAGGACCGCCTGGTGCGCATTCCGGAGCTATTGAGCGCCAGCCAGCTGATGCAGGTCGCAGCAGCGATTGAAGAAGGCCTGGCTGGTATGACCATAGATGACATCACCCTGGTCACTGTGGCCTCGGCAGCCCGCAATGCACCCTTGCCGGACAGTCTGCTCAACCAGGTCCTTTATGAAGCGTATGTATCCATTAAGCAGGCAGACAATCTGGAGCTTTTTATCGCTGGCCAACACCAGCTTTTATCCTATCCGGAGTTTCATGATATCGGCAAGACACGTTGTTTTTTCAACACCCTGGCCAGAAATGGCATGATCGCCGGCTATATGAACGAGATGAAGGACAATCAGCTGAGTGCTGGATCAGCAGCTGAAAATGACGAGCAAAAAGATGACCAGCAGCCAGCCTACATGATCAGGATTGGCCAGGAGATCACCTTGGAGGGTATGCAGGATTGCAGCCTGGTCACGACGACTTATAAGCTGGGTGATTATGTGGCCGGAAAGATCGGTGTGATCGGTCCCCGGCGCATGGCCTACAATAAAGTTATTGCCAATATCAGCTTTGTTAAACATACAGTGAATGAACACCTGCGCCAATTGGCAGGTGGTGATGAAATAGTGGAGGACAGGCAGAAATGAAGCAAAGTGACAAAGCAAAAGAAATGAAAGCAGAAGAAGCAGCCCAGCAGGCAGAGGCAGAAGAAACAGTCAATGAGACTGGATCTGAACTGGAAGAACTCCAGGCCAAATTGGCCCAAAGAGAAAAAGATCTGGCGGAACTGTCAGACAAATATATGCGCTTGATGGCCGAATATGACAACTACCGCCGGCGCAGCCAGAAGGATAAGGAAGCCATGTACGGCAATAATATCGCTGATGTTGTGCGGGAGTGGCTGCCGGTGATCGATAATCTGGAAAGGGCGGAACTGGCAGTTGACCAGTACGAAAGTGATGAAGTGCGCCAGATTGCTGAAGGGATCGGACTGATCCGTAAGCAGGTTCAGCAGGTCCTGGAAAAACTGGGTGTTGCAGCAATCGACTGCTGTGAGCAGACTTTCGACCCTAACCTGCATAATGCGGTATTGCATATTGAGGATGAGAACTATGGACCTTCCACTATAGTGGCTGAACTGCGCAAAGGCTATATCCGCAAGGAGCAAGTTATCCGGCACAGTGATGTGCAGGTAGCAAATTAAATAAGCAAATTTTTACTTTTAAATAGAGGAGGAAATAATTATGGGAAAAATAATCGGTATTGACCTGGGTACAACAAATTCATGTGTGGCTGTTCTGGAGGCTGGCGAGCCTGTCGTCATCCCCAATGCAGAAGGCAACAGGACCACTCCTTCGGTGGTGGCTTTTTCTAAAACAGGTGAGCGGCTGGTGGGCCAGATCGCCAAGCGCCAGGCTGTGACCAATCCTGACCGGACAGTTACTTCGATCAAGCGGGAGATGGGCAGCAACCATAAGGTCAAGATTGATGACAAGGAATACTCACCCCAGGAAATATCAGCCATGATCTTACAAAAACTGAAGGCGGATGCCGAAGCCTATCTGGGTGAGACAGTCACCCAGGCAGTTATTACAGTGCCAGCCTATTTTAGCGATGCCCAGCGCCAGGCCACCAAGGATGCCGGCAGGATAGCCGGACTTGATGTCTTGCGGATTATCAATGAGCCGACTGCGGCTGCCCTGGCCTATGGTTTAGATAAAGAAGAAGACCAGAAAATTATGCTTTTTGACCTGGGTGGTGGCACATTTGATGTCTCGCTCCTGGAAATCGGTGATGGTGTTTTTGAAGTTCTGGCCACCAACGGCAACAATCGTCTGGGCGGCGATGACTTTGATGATAAGATCATCGCCTGGCTGGCTGATGAATTCCGCAAGGACCAGGGCATTGACCTGAAAAATGACAAGATGGCCTTGCAAAGGCTGCGCGAAGCTGCCGAAAAAGCCAAGGTTGAGCTGTCCAATGTGACCAGTACCAGTATTAATCTGCCTTATATCACCGCTGATGCCACAGGTCCCAAGCATCTGGAGATCACCCTGACCCGGGCTAAGTTTGATGAATTGACAGCTGATCTGGTCGAAAAGACCGTCGGCCCCACCCGCAGTGCGCTCAAGGATGCCGGCCTGCAACCGGAACAGATCGATAAGATCCTCTTGGTGGGTGGATCCACCAGAACACCTGCAGTCCAGGATATGGTCAAGAGCATTTTCAAGAAAGATTCCTTCAAAGGCATCAATCCTGACGAGTGTGTGGCGATCGGTGCCGCTATCCAGGCAGCTGTCCTGGGTGGCGATGTAACCGGACTGCTCCTGCTCGATGTCACCCCCCTGTCTTTGGGTATTGAGACCATGGGCGGCGTCTCAACCAAGATTATTGAGCGCAACACCACCATCCCGACCAAAAAAAGCCAGGTGTTTTCCACAGCGGCTGACGGTCAGACCCAGGTTGAAGTCCATGTCTTGCAGGGTGAGCGGGAACTGGCCCAGTACAATAAGACCCTGGGCAAGTTCATCCTGGACGGCATCCCGCCGGCCCCGCGCGGTGTACCCCAGATTGAAGTCACTTTTGATATTGATGCCAATGGTATTGTCCAGGTTTCAGCCAAGGATATGGGCACTAACCGGGAGCAGAATATTACAATCACGGCATCAGCCAACCTGAGTGAGGAAGAAATCGACAAGGCTGTCAAGGAAGCTGAACAGTTTGCTGCTGAAGATAAGCAGAAAAAAGATGAAGTTGACACGAAAAATGCAGCTGACTCGGCTATCTACCAGGCCGAAAAGACACTCAAGGAAATGGAAGACAAGATCGATGACGCAGATAAGTCTGCGATTGAAGAGGCTATAGCCAAGCTGCGTTCCAGCAGTGAAGCCAATGACCTTGAGAGCATGAAGCAGGATACTGAAAGCCTGCAGCAGGAGTTTTTCAAGATCAGTGAAAAACTATACCAGCAGCAGGGCGGGCAGCCGGGCGGTCCTGGACCAGAGGACTTCACCACTCCGGATCCGGAAGGCTTTGATGGGGACTTCAAAGATGCCGGCGGCGATAACTAAAGCCAGGCAGCCAAGCGAATAATCCACTGATCCCGCCCGCTTAATTGCGGGCGGGTTTATCCATTTTCAGCAAAGGAGCAGCAAGTGCCAGACAAGAGAGATTATTATGAAATACTTGGTGTAGCGCGCAGTGCCAGCGATGAAGAGCTAAAAAGGGCCTACCGCAAGCTGGCCAAGCAACACCATCCTGACCTCAACCCGGACGATAAGGCGGCAGAAGCAAAGTTCAAGGAAGCCAATGAAGCTTATGCTGTCTTAAGTGACCAGGAAAAAAGGCGTGCCTATGACCAGTTTGGTCATGCCGGTGTGGATGGACAGGGCTTTGGTGGTTTTGGCGGGGCCGGTTTTGATATAGACCTGGAGGATTTATTTGGTTCTTTCTTTGGGGGCGGTTTTGGCGGCGGCGGCCGGCGCCGCAGCGGCCCGCAGCGTGGTGCTAATTTGAAGTACCGCATGAACCTGGAGTTCATGGAGGCAGCTTTCGGGGTGACCCGGACTATTACAATCAAGAAGGAAGACCATTGTGACACCTGCCAGGGAACCGGCACCAAAGACGGTTCGGAACCGGATCGCTGCAGCACCTGCCAGGGCAGCGGCCAGGTCAACCAGCGCCAGCAGACTATGTTTGGCACGGTTATGACCGCCAGTCCCTGCCCAGATTGCGGCGGGCGCGGCACCACTATTAAGGATCCCTGCCCGTCCTGTGGCGGCAGAGGCAAACGGCAAAAGAGCAAGCAGCTGGAAGTCAGGGTGCCAGCTGGTATCAATGAGGGTGAAATGCTGACCATGAGAGGTGAGGGAGAGCCCGGCAGCAGAGGTGGACCTTATGGTGATCTTTATATTGAGGTCCGTAT
>CAZZGG010000028.1:0-26852 GCA_964654125.1 uncultured Oscillospiraceae bacterium | reverse complement strand
TTTTGTTTTTCTTTCAACATAGCAACTCATCTGCCAAATTACTAAAATAGGCGGGCACTGGACAGTCAAACTGCAGTGATTGGCCTGTCACCGGATGAACAAAGCCCAGTCGCCCGGCATGCAGCGCCTGACCGGCCAGGCCAAAGGCTGGCCTTTTTGCTGCATAAAGGGGATCTGCCAGGACCGGGTGGCCGATATAGCTCAGATGGACCCTGATTTGGTGGGTCCGGCCTGTTTCGAGCCTGACTTCCAGCCAGCTGGCCTGATCTGCCGCCTGACAGGTTCTAAAATGCGTTCTGGCCGGCTTGCCCGTGGCAACCACAGCCATTTTTTGGCGCTGGCGCGGATCACGGCCAATCGGTGCTTCGATAATACCATTTTTGGTCAGCACCCGGCCATAGACAAGCGCCTGGTAGACCCGCTCAATCTCATGCCGGCGCAGTTTGGCACTGACTTTGGCATGGACATGGTTGTCTTTCACAACTAAAAGCAAGCCTGATGTATCTTTATCAATGCGATGCACAATGCCGGGCCGGCCGCTGCCAGCCAGACTGGAAAGATCATCAGCAAAATGGGCCAGTAAAGCATTGGCCAGGGTGTTTTCCTGATTACCAGCCCCTGGATGGACAACCATGCCCTGGGGCTTGTTAACGACAGCCAGCCACTCATCTTCAAAGACAATATCCAGCGGGATAGCCTGGGCTTTAAGGCTGGTCGGCTGGGCCGGCAGCGGCTTTATTTCCAGCCGGGCACCCTGGACTGTTTTCCAGGAGGCCTTGAGAGCCTTACCGGCCAAGGTCACCTGCCCTGCCTCACAAAGCTTTTGGATATAGGACCTGGAATAATCGGGTAGCAAGCGGACCAGAGCCAGATCTAATCTTTGGCCAGATTCAGGCAGGATGATCTGCTTCATTGTCCTGCTCCTTTGCCACTGTTTTACTGGATCTGCCGCCTGCTAAAAAAGCATCCGCATATTGGGGCCTTGTAATCAAAAGAAGGCAGAGCAGACCGGCCCCGACAACGATCAGGGCATCGGCCAGGTTAAAGGTCGGAAAGACATAGTTGCCAAAATGAAAGTCCAGGTAGTCAGTCACCGCTCCCAGCCGGATCCTGTCCACCAGATTGCCCAGGCTGCCGGCTATGATAAGGGTCAAGCTGAAACGGATTATTTTATGTTTGATCTGGTGCAGAAGATAAATTAAAAAACCTGTCATTATAATAGAAATAACAGTCAGAACATAAATTCCCCAGGCCGGCTTGGCTAAAAAACTCCAGGCCGCCCCGCTGTTTTGCCGGACAATTATGTAAAAGAAACCCTCAATAACAGTGATGCTGTCCAGCGGGCCCAGCTTGCTGTTGATCAGCCACTTGATTAGCTGGTCAGCTGCGCTCAAGATTATTATTATGACTGCGTAGACCATAGCCACAACTCCTTTATGTCCTTATACGGATGATAACGATCCGGCTGGCATTGCCCCCTGACCCGGTCGCCATAGACCAGGCCTGCATAGGGCAGACAAAGTATATCCCAGGCGGACCTGTTTGTCAGCTCAACCACTGCCCTGAGCCAGTCTGGATCACTGGTAAAGCTCAGTGCAGGGTATAGTTTTTGCCAAGGCCAGCGTTTATTTAGTTCCTGCTGCCAGTCAGCCAGCCCCGCCAGGCCTGTTCCATCTGGCCGGATCAGATCCAGACCGCTAAAGGCTGGATCTGGCGGCTGCTTGATTAAAAAATCGAGGGCCGGCCTTTGCGGCAGACGGGCTGCCAGTAAGGCCAGATCATAGTCACCTGCTGCCAGGGCCTGGGCCAGCTCTTCAGCTGCCAGCTCTTTGACAGAGCAGTCGATAGCCAAATCCTGCAGCAGGGCGGCAATCTGTTCAGCTAATTTTTGGCGGCGCTTGTCCTGGGCACTGACCAGCAGTTTAAGCTCCGCTCCGGCCAGGCCGCCAGCTGGCCCGGGTCTTTGTTCTAGCTGGCCGGGCCAGAAAACACTTGTTTTAACAGCCGCGTAGGCTGAGCTTTGTGCCCAGCTGGAAAAGACGTCATTATTTGATCTAAAGGCAGCCAACTGCTCTTTTAAGCTGGCCAGCTCTGCCTGGCCGGCCAGTAGCCGGCCGGGCTGGCTGTTATAAGCCAGAAAAAATACTTCATCTGCGGCAAAATAATCAAGTCTTAGGCTGGAGCGGAGCTGATAACTGCTATAAAGCTCTGTGCCCAGCAGGACCAGGTCCAGCTGGTCATTTTCCAGGGCCTGCATGGCTTTTTGCTGGTTAGCGTATTCTTTGAGCAAGATAGCAGGCAGATCCGCCCCCTCCCGGCCGATCGCAACCAGCTCCGTACCCAGCTCTGGGTCATAGGTCTTGATTTGATAAGGGCCTGTTCCTGCCGGGATGCTGAAGTCAGTTTTTTCCACCTGATCAGCTGGTATTATCGGAAATACCAGGGACCAGGCCAGCCAGGGGTCAGCTTCATGCAGGCGGATTTCCACTACATTTTCGCCCAGTGCTGCCACGCTGGCTATCTGTTCCAAACCCCAGGACCAGCTAGTGCTGTGCTCTGTTTGCAGAAGATAATCCAGGCAGGCCACCACATCAGTATTTGTAACCGGTCTGCCGTCATGGAATTTGCGCCCCTCTTGCACAGCAATCAAGATCTGGCGGTCATCTTCAAAGGCCATGATCCGCTGGGCCAGGCCAAAAGAGAGGCTGTCATCTGAATTGACTTTAAAAAGACCCTCATAAATAAGATCATAAGCTGCCTGGCCGGCCCTGCTGGTTTCATGCAGCGGGTTCAAGCTTGTTCTGACCGGCCACCACAAACGCAAACTGCCCCCAGCTGCCCGTTCCGGCTCGGTGTTTTGCTGGCCGCTGCTTGGTAATGCAGTCGGCAACTCCAGCGAGCTGCTCTCCGGCGGGGCTGTGCAGGCAGCCAAGCCAAAAGTAGCCAGGGCCAGGATCAGGCAAAGCAGGCGCCGCAACATTTATTCCTCCACCCTGATCCGTTCTATCTTTAAAGCACGGCCTGTCTGGCAATCGGCTTGAACCAGCACGGCACACAACTGGCAGGGTCCTTGGGCCAGCTGATAGCGGGCTGGCAGGCGGTCGATCAGGCGGCGGAAGGAGACTGCCTTGTCCATGCCGATCACCCCGTCGGTCGGCCCGGTCATGCCCACATCGGTAATGTAGGCTGTGCCCTGGTCCAGGATCCTTTCGTCCGCTGTCTGGACATGTGTATGGGTGCCGGCAACCAGGGTGGCCTTGCCATCCAGATACCAGCCCAGGGCCACCTTTTCAGCCGTGGCCTCAGCGTGAAAATCCACCACTGCCAGGCCACCTGGCTGTTTGTCCTGCCAGCTGGTCAAAATGCTGTCAGCCAGTTCAAAAGGATCGCCGGCCGGATCCATAAAAATCCGGCCCAGCAGATTCAGGACTAAAAGTCTGCCTTTGGCATGGTTTACAACCAGCTGTCCTTTACCCGGCCAGGCGGCTGGACCATTGGCTGGCCGGATCAGGCCGGCTATCTCATCAATATCATAAATCAACTCATGTCTGGCCCAGCTGTGGTTACCCAGGGTCATGACATCAACACCGGCATTTTTTATTTCTGCGGCCAGGTCAGCTGTCAAACCCATGCCGGCAGCAACATTTTCCACATTGGCCAGACAGATGTCCACCTGATATTGTTTTTTCAGCTCAGGCAGCAACTCCTTCAGCATTCTTCTGGCACCTGAGCCAACCAGGTCGCCAATGAACATAATATGCAAGAACTTTCCTCCCCACTGATGATCTATATATTTTAACACAGAGAGATTAACAATTAAAAAATAAATGCGGTTGGACCTGCTCTAGACCCAACCGCTTTAAATGCTTTCTCAGATTACAGGTGTTGCTTATTTGGCATATTCCATTGCCCTGCTTTCCCGGATGATATGAACTTTAATCTGTCCGGGGTATTCCAATTCCTCTTCAATCCTTTTACAGATCTCACGCGCTTTGAGATTCATCTCATCGTCACGCACCTTCTCCGGGCTGACCATGATGCGAATTTCGCGACCTGCCTGGATGGCGAAAGATTTCTCCACGCCGGCAAATGAATTGGCGATCTCTTCCAGTTTTTGGATTCTCTTGATGTAGGTCTCCAGGTTTTCCCGCCTGGCACCGGGCCGGGCGGCTGATATGGCATCAGCTGCTGCGACCAGGACTGCGATGAGCGATTGTGGCTCAACATCACCATGATGTGATTCAATCGCATTGACCACAGTGGGACTTTCCTTGTATTTTTTGGCTATTTCAGCACCCAGGCTGATATGTGAGCCTTCCATTTCAAAATCGGCAGCCTTGCCGATATCATGCAAAAGACCGGCTCGTTTTGCCAGTAAGACATCAAGTCCCAGTTCTGCAGCCATCATACCGGCCAGCCAGCAGACTTCGATCGAATGCTGTAAAACATTCTGGCCGTAGCTGGTCCTGTATTTCAGTTTGCCCAAAATCTTGATCAATTCCGGGTGCAGGCCCATGATTCCAGTGTCAAAGACAGCCCTGTCACCTTCCTGCTTGATAATATTGTCGACTTCCTTGCGGGTTTTTTCAACCATTTCTTCTATCCTGGCCGGATGGATACGACCATCAATAATCAGCTTCTCAATCGTAATACGGGCAATTTCCCGTCTGATCGGATCAAAGCTGGATAAAATCACCGCTTCAGGCGTATCGTCAATGATCAGGTCAACGCCGGTTAATGTTTCGATTGTCCGGATATTGCGGCCTTCCCGACCGATTATCCGCCCTTTCATCTCATCATTGGGTAAGTTGACAACCGAGACTGTTATTTCAGAAACATAATCAGAAGCATATCTCTGGATCGAGCTGACAATGATTTCCTGAGCCTTGCGATCTGCTTCTTCCTTGGTTTTTTCTTCCATATGACGCAACATCACTGCCATGTCATGCTGATACTCATTACTAGCTTCATCAAGTACTTGGGTTTTAGCTTCTTCTACTGTCAGGTTGGAGATTCTTTCAAGTTCATAAACTTTTTGTTTCTCCAGTTCCCTGGCTTTTTCTTCGCTGGCCAGGACATCGCTGACGCGCATCTCCAAAGCTTCTTCCTTTTGTTCGAGTGTTTCCAGTTTACGGTCCAGGCTGCCTTCTTTTTGATCAATCCGGTTCCTTTCCCGTTGCAGTTCTGTCCGTTTTTCGCGGACGTCCTTTTCTAGTTCTAGCCGTGCTTTGTGTATCTCCTCTCTGGCCTGGAGAAGGAGTTCTCGTTTTCTGTTTTCGCCTGTCTTTTGGGCTTCACCAATCAGCTTGACGGCATCAGTCTCCGCCTTTTCTGCAGCTGCCAGTGTTGCTTTTGATCTTTTACTAAATCCCATCTGATAGTATGCCAGCGTTGCGGCAAATGCAGCTATCAGTCCCAAAACCAGGCCGATTATAAAATCTAGCCAATGAATGGCAATCACCTCCACTATTTATTTGTCAAGTTTCATGTATGTCCTGTATCTAAAAACATAAGCATAGCTTATATTCTATAGAATGAATAGGGCTTATGTCAATAAAGAACCAGGCTCTTATCACTAATCTGGCAGCATTTAGCCAATCTAGCCCTAATTTCAGTCTGCAGGGCTTGTATTTCCACCTGAATTGCTCTGCTGCCAACTGTAAGGAGCATGGACCGCTAATGAGAAAAGGTCCGCCGGCCTTTCTTATAGACCGGCGGACCATATTTTAAAAACTGGACAGGTTAAGTTTACTCCAAGACGCTATCGGGATAAACTTCTCTTTTCCTGTAATGGGTATGGAGCAGTTCATGAGCTATCTTGCCATTGGGCTCACCCAGGAAATTCTCGTAGAGAGCTTCAACATCGGCATTCTTATGAGATTTTCTTTCAGGCATAATCTGGTCTTCTTCATAAAGTGCCTTGGCTCTTTCTGCCCGCAGATCAATCCCCATCAGGTCCTGGGCCTTGACTTGCGGCTGGCCGCCACCACAGACGCAACCACCGGAACAACCCATGATCTCAATGAAGTGGTACTGGGGAGCTGAACCATCGCGGATTGCGTTAAGCAGCTGCCGGGCTGCAGCAGTGCTGTGGGCTACTGCCACACGCAGCTTGAGGCCACCAATTTCCAGTTCTGCATCCTTGATCAGGGCATCAACGCCCCGGATCATCTGATATTCAAAATCAGGCAGGTCTTCTTCTTCCAATATGTCTGCCACTGTGCGCAGGGCTGCCTCCATGACACCACCGGTGGCGCCAAAGATAACACCTGCACCGGTGTATTCACCAATCAGGTCCTGGTCAGGTCCTTCATCAGGCAGTTTGGTGAAGTCCAGGCCGGTCTGCTTGATCATGCGGGCAATCTCCCGGGTGGTCAAAACCGCATCAACATCACGTACGCCCAGGCTGGGGTTAAACATCTCTTCCCGGCTCGATTCGGTCTTTTTCGAGGTGCAGGGCATGACAGAGACGACAAAGATATCTTTCGGATCAATCCCCTTGCGCTGGGCATAATAGGACTTGACCAGAGCACCTTCCATCTGGTGGGGTGATTTACAGGTGGACAGATTATCCAAGAACTCCGGAAAATAGAATTCGGCATAACGGATCCAGCCCGGTGAGCAGGAAGTAATCATGGGCAAGGTGCCATTATTCTTGATCCGGCCCAGTAATTCATGACCTTCTTCAATAATGGTCAGGTCAGCCCCAAAGTTGGTGTCATAAACCTTGTCAAAGCCCATCCGGCGCAGGGCGGCAAACATCTTACCAGTCACTCTGGTGCCGATCGGCAAGCCGAATTCTTCGCCCAGGGCAGCCCTGACAGCTGGTGCAACTTGAACAACAACATGTTTTTGCGGATCAAGAATTGCTTCCCAGACCCGTTCATCATCTTCTTTTTCATGCAGGGCACCGACCGGACAGGCCACTATGCACTGGCCACAATAGGTACAGGGGGCATCATTCATGCTGATGTCATAGGCCGGCCCGATTGAAGTGTTAAAACCGCGGTTGAGGAAGGCCAGCACATTGCTGTCCTGTTTGGCACAAGCGGCAACGCAGCGGCCGCAGAGGATGCACTTACTGGTATCACGCACCAGTGAGTCAGACAGGTCATCGTAACGGGTCGGGCTCTTCTCGCCTTCAAAGCTGAGCTCGCGGATGCCGTAGGTTTCACTTAAATCCTGCAATTCGCAGGTCCCGTTGCGGATACAAGCCAGGCACTCCCGGTTATGATCGGATAAGATCATTTCCAGGGTTGCTTTTCTGGTCGCCCTGACCCGGGGGGTGTTGGTCTGGATCACCATGCCTTCAGCCACCGGTGAGACACAAGCAGCAGCCAGGCTGCGGCCGCCGACAACTTCGACCAGACAAATGCGGCAGGCACCAACTTCATTAACGCCTTTTAAGTAACAAAGGGTGGGCACCTTAACACCGGCAAAGCGGGCTGCTTCCAGGATAGTATAGCGGGCAGGTACACTGACAGACTGGCCATCAATGGTTACATTAACTTTTTTCATTAAACACACTCTCCTTCATGCAGCCATCAGCGCTTGATTACAGCCTTGAATTTGCAGGCGTCCATACAGGCACCGCACTTGATGCAGGCAGATGCATCAATCACATAAGGCTCTTTACCCTGCACACCGCTGATGCAGTCAACCGGGCAGCGCCTGGCACAAAGGCCGCACATCTTACACATATCAGTCAGGATGAAGTACTGGGTCAGTCCCTTACAGACTCCACAGCGGCACTTCTTATCCACGACATGCTCAATATATTCATCACGGAAATGATTGAGGGTGGACAGGACAGGATTGGGGGCTGTCTGGCCCAGGGCGCACAAGGAACCCTCCTTGATGCCTTCTGCCATCCGCTCCAGATTATCTATATCTGCCAATGTTCCGTTACCATCAGTGATTCTGCCTAAGATTTCCAGCATCCGGCGGGTGCCGATCCGGCAGGGGGCACACTTGCCGCAGGACTCGTCAACTGTGAATTCAAGGAAGAACTTGGCAATATCAACCATGCAGGTGCCTTCGTCCATGACGATCATACCGCCTGAGCCCATCATAGAGCCCACAGCTACCAGATTGTCATAATCAATCGGGGTGTCAAGTAACTTGGCCGGGATGCAGCCGCCTGAAGGACCACCAGTCTGGACTGCCTTGAAGGCCTTGCCGTCCGGAATGCCACCACCGATGTCATAGACCACTTCACGCACTGTTGTGCCCATGGGTATTTCGACCAGGCCGACATTATTGATATTGCCGCCCAGGGCGAAAACCTTGGTCCCCTTGCTGCTATCGGTACCCAGACTGGCAAACCAATCTGCACCATTTTGGAAAATCACAGGTATATTGGCATAAGTTTCAACATTATTAAGAATAGTCGGCTGGTCAAAAAGACCTTTAACAGCAGGGAAAGGCGGCCGTGGAGTTGGGTTGCCGCGCTTACCTTCAATGGAGCGCATCAGGGCGGTTTCCTCACCGCAGACAAAAGCTCCGGCACCGAGGCGGATCTCAATCGTGAAATCAAAACCGCTGTCAAAGATATTCTCACCTAAAAGGCCGTATTCAGTTGCCTGCTCGATAGCCATATTGAGCCGCTTGATGGCGATGGGATATTCAGCCCTGACATAGATATAGCCTTCATGGGCCCCAATGGCATAACCGGCAATAGTCATGGCTTCAATCACACTGTGCGGATCACCTTCCAGGATGGAACGGTCCATAAAAGCACCGGGGTCGCCTTCGTCAGCATTACAGCAAACATACTTGACTTTTTTATCCTGACGGGCAGCAAATTCCCACTTCAAACCAGTCGGAAAACCGCCGCCACCCCTGCCACGCAGACCGGACTTTTTCACTTCATCAATAACTGCATCAGCTGGCATTTTTTCAGTCAGGATGCGGGCCAGGGCCTGGTAACCATCCCGGGCGATATATTCATCAATCTCTTCCGGGTTGATCACACCACAGTTGCGCAGCGCAACCCGGAGCTGCTTTTTAAACAGTTCAGATTCTTCTATATTGCGGGCCTGATCCAGCGGCACAGCAGCCTGGACTGTCATCAGGCGTTCCACATAACGGCCGGCCAGGAAATGTTCGGAAACGATTTCGCGGACGTCTTTGGCCTGGACCTGGTAATACATGACACCTTCAGGATAAACCACCAGGATGGGACCTGACTGGCAAAGGCCAAAACAACCGGTTGCCAGCACCTTGACTTCCTTGGCCAGGCCTTTGGCGGCAAGCTCTTTTTCCAGGGCACTGATCAGTTCAGCAGAACCTGCTGTTGAACAGTCTTCTCCGGCGCAGACGAGCACATGAGTTCTAAATAGATCCATCTGCCTACACCTCCTTATATTTGGCCAGGATGGCCGGAATCTCATCCGGTGTCAGCCGACCGTAAACGTCTTCGTTAATCATAATAACAGGCGCCAGGCCACAGGCACCAATGCAACGGCAGGCATTGATGGAGAATTTCCCATCCTTGGTGCACTCTCCTGCCTGGATTCCCAGCTCTTCTTCAATCTTGTCCAGGATCAGCTGGGCACCTTTAACATAGCAGGCCGTCCCCAGGCAAATGCTGATTTCATACTCTCCCTTGGGGCTGAGAGAAAACAAGGAGTAAAAAGTGACCACGCCATAGACCTCAGCCATTGATACGCCAAGTCCTTCGGCAACCTGGCGCTGGGCCTGTGGTGGCAGATAGCCAAATATATTCTGCGCTTCCTGCAGAACCTGCATCAGGGCCTTGCGTCCATGTGCTTTATTCTGGGCAATTACATGGTCCAGCTGCCTGATTTTTTCATCTTGAGTCAAAGAATTTATTGAGCTCATCGATCAATCACCTCCCAATTGTATACAATATCATGTTTCATGTGTTACGACAATGCTTAGTTTAGCAAATTTTACCCGGGCCAAATTTTACACTAGATTTAGCAGTCAAACAAGTCATAGCGTATAATAGAGACTGGAAAAAGGAGCAGCTTATGGAACTTCATTATCAGGTGACAGCACAAGACCATGGTCAAAGAGCCGTTGATGTCCTGGTGAACCGCACCGGCATGTCACGACTTTTATGCAAAAAAGTCCGTCTTTACGGCAAACTGTCCTGCAATGGCCTGCCCCACCGCATGATAGACCCGGTCCAGGCAGGTGATCTGCTGCGGGCCAGCTACAGCCCGGACGGTCTGGGTCCGGTGCGTTTGCAGCCAGCACCTGAGCTGTCTATTCTCTATCAGGACGAATGGCTGCTGGCAGTCAATAAACCGGCGGGGCTGGTCACCCACCCCAGCCAGGGCCACAGCCAAGGCACCTTAACGGATCTTTTGTCAGACCGGCCTTTGCACCCGATCAGCCGCTTGGACAGGGATACGACAGGCCTTGTCCTGGTCGGCCTGAACGGGCATGCCCATCATGTGATCTGCCAAAAGCCCCAGGAAAAGATTTACCTGGCCCTGGTCCATGGCCGCCTGCCAGAAAAATCCGGCCTGATCGATGCCCCGATCAGGCGGGCAGCAGACAGCATTATCAAGCGGGAAATACACCCGGAAGGTGCCAAAGCTAAAACTCTCTGGCAGGAATTAGCTTATTACGAAAAATGGCAGATATCTTTTTTAAAACTGCAGCTGCTCAGCGGCCGCACCCACCAGATCAGGCTGCATCTGCAGTTTTGTGGTTGCCCTTTGGTGGGCGAGAGCCTTTATGCAGGCCCAGATCAGCCCGGTGATCTGGATCTGGTGATAGGCCGCCAGGCCCTGCATGCTGCTGCAGGCAGCTTTTATCATCCGACCAGTGGCAAAAGAATCAAGCTGGCAGCACCGCTGGCGCCTGATTTCAGGCACCTGCTGGAGCAGCTGCGCCGTGATCTTTAAACTTGCTGCTACTGCTGAGCAGCTGGCCGGCCAGCTGGCGGGCTGCCTGGTCGCCAATGCCACCAGAAAGCAAACGAGCCAGCTCCAGTTCCCGTTCTGGCTCGGACAGGCATTGTAATACTGTGGCTGTCCGGCCTTCTTCCACTTTTTTTTCGATCAACCAATGCTGATCCGCCATGGCTGCTATCTGCGCCATATGGGTGATGCAAAATACCTGCCTTTTTTGGGAAATAAGGAAAAGCTTTTCAGCCACTTTACCAGCTGTTTTACCGCTGACCCCCGTATCTATTTCATCAAAGACCAGCACCGGGATCTGGTCAGCTGTGGCCAGCACCGCCTTAATAGCCAGCATGATCCGGGATGCCTCACCACCTGAGGCTATCTTGATCAAAGGCCGGGGCGGTTCACCAGGATTTGCTGAAAGTAAAAACTCCAGTTTGTCCAAACCTAGCTCAGGGAAACTGGCCGGTTCAGCTGGTAATGGGGCGAAGCTGGTCTGGAAACTAACTCCCTGCATACCCAGGTCAGCCAGTTGTGCAGCAATTTCTGCTTGCATAAGCTGCGCTGCTTTACGGCGTTTTGCACTCAGCCGGCCGGCTTGATCCAGCAATTGCTCTTTGATTGCCAGCAAGCGCAGGTGCAGTTTTTCATAGAGCTCTGCCCCGCAGCTCAGGCGTTCCAGTTCAGCTGCCGCCTTTTCATGATAGAGCAAGACCCGGTCCAGACTGCCGCCATACTTACTTTTCAGGCGGTCCAAAAGATCCAGCCGTTGGTTGATCCGGTCCAGTTCAGCCGGATCAGCTTCAAAGGATTCAAAAGCAGCCCGCAGTTCACTGGCGGCACCTTGCAAAAGATCAAAGGCCTGGTTGATCTGTTCACTTTGTTCCTGGCCCAGCTCGCTGTAGCGGCCGGCAGTTGTCAGTTCAGCCAGAACCAGCCCCAGCTGGTCCAAAACAGCGCCTGTTTCAGCCCCGGCCAGATAAGCATAAGCCTGGTGCAGGGCCTGGGTGATTTTTTCTGCATTGGCCAGGATCCGGGCCTGCTCTTTTAGCTCTTCATCTTCTCCAGCCTTTAGGGCAGCAGCTGCTATTTCTGCTACCTGAAAAGCCAGGATATCCAGACGGCGCGCCCGGGCTGCAGGATCAGAGCCCAGATCCTGCAACTCTCTTTGACATTTTTTATATTGAACCAGAATCTTTTGGTAAGACGCCAGCGCCTGGGCTACATCTGCTCCGGCAAAGCGGTCCAGCATCTCCTGGTGCCTGCTGGCTAAGAAAATGGCCTGCTGGTCATGCTGGCCATGAATATCAATCAGGCAGTCCGCCAGCTCCTGTAAAGTAGCCATATTGGTCAGGCGCCCGTTGATCCGGCAGGCTGATTTACCACCGGCAGTGATCTCCCGGGCCAGGGTTAATTCAAGCTCATTATCTCCAGCCAGGCCAAGATCTTCTTTTAACTGGGCCGGGAGCAAGCCTGGTTCAACTGTGAAGATAGCCTGGACCAGGGCCAGCGGCTGACCATAGCGAACCATCTCACTTTGCACACGGCGGCCTGACAGGGCTGTAATAGCATCAATCAGGAGAGATTTGCCAGCACCAGTCTCACCGGTTAAAACCACCAATCCCGGGCCTGGTTGCAAAGTGACTGCCTCAAGTAAGGCAAAATCGCTGATTTCCAGATATGTCAGCATAATGTCCTATCTTCCTTATAACCTGCCGGTCTGCAGAGCTATCTGGCTGAGCAAATTACCCAGCTGCTCGGCCTGGCTGCTGGAACGGGCAGCCACAAAAATCGTATCATCACCGGCAATTGATCCAGCCAGTTCTGGCAGATGCATGGAATCAAGGGCGGCAGCAGCAGCCTGGGCCATGCCGGGTAAGGTCTTGATAATAACCAGGTTAACAGCCACATCCACCTGGATGACCGCCTCGGCAAAAACCTTCATCAGGCGGCCTGAGGCAACTTCACCACTGCGCTCCATGGGCAAGTACTTTTGCTCTCCACTGGCAGTGGTTACTTTTATGATGCCCAGCTCCTTGATATCGCGTGAGATGGTGGCTTGGGTCACTTCCATGCCTGCAGCAATCAAACTTTGTACCAGCTCATCCTGGGTCGCTATCGCCTTTTGCCTGATTATCTGCAACAGGCGGGCCTGTCTTTCGCTCTTCGACGGTTTCACGGTAAGTCCTCCCCCTGGCATGAATCTTTTGTGGTAACACTGTATAAAAATGTTCCGGCGCCAATCTGATCATCTGCAGATTGCGCTGGGCCCTTTCAATGACAACCCTGCTGCCGCTGCTTAAAAATATCTCTTCTCGGCCATCTATCGCCAGCACAGCCTGGTAGGGATAATCACAAAGGCGAATCACAATCTTGCTGTCTGACTTGGCTATATAGCTGCGGTTGTGCAAGGTGTGCGGGCAAATCGGTGTGATTAATAAAAGCATCAATTCCGGGTGGATGATAGGTCCACCGGCTGACAGTGAATAGGCTGTCGATCCTGTCGGGGTTGATACTATCATGCCATCACCGGGAATGCGGTCAACCACTTCCTGATTGATGGTCAGTTCGAGATTAACAATCCTGGAACGGCCGCCCCGTGAGATAACAGCATCGTTTAAAGCATAACCTTGATCTATCAGCCGGTCATCCTTGTCATAACTGCTGACACAAAGCAGGAGGCGCTGTTCAATGTGCCAGCTCTCTTGGACCAGCTTGGGAATCGCCTGGTCCAGCTCATCAGGCATTATCTCAGGCAAGAAACCCACACTGCCCATATTGATGCCAATGATCGGCACAGTCTCGCAGCGGGGTAGATGGACTGCTGACAAGAAAGTACCATCACCACCGATACTGATCAGGCAGTCACACTGGGAGTAGTCCGCCACGCTCAGGTCAGGCACTGCACCCTGCATCAGGGTATGGCTGATCTGGTCAGCCACAGGAATGGCTCCAGCGGCCCGGATCAACCTGGCAGTCCGGTCAGTCACCCGGTAATCCGGATCTTTATCAGGATTAGTGTAAAGACCGATTAGCATTGCCCACCTCCTCTGAGCTTTTAGCTAGAATTATAAGCTATAATCCGGACCAGTGCATCTGCTCTGGCCAAAATTTGGCCCCCTGTTCAGGCCTGGTCCAGTAATTGCCTGGCCCGGGCGGCGATAGCGGCTGCATCCAGGTTTTCCCGGGCCAGCAGTTCAGCGCGCTTACCCTGGCAAAGTGGCCGGTCAGCCAGGCCGAGCAGGGCAAACTCAAGACCCGGGAAAAGCTGTAAAAGATCAGGCAACAAGGTCTGGCCCACACCGCCTTTGACCAGGGCTTCTTCGATTATAATCAGCTTCTTCGTTCTAGTTACTGAAGCAAGCAGGCTAGCCAGATCAAGTGGCTTGGCGCATGTAATGGAGAGGACCTCTGCCCTTATGCCTTTTTGGGCTAGCAGGTCAGCTGCCTGCAGGGCCTGGCCGGCCAAAGTGCCCAGGGCAGCCAGCGTAATATCTTGCCCGCTTCTTAAGCAGTTGATCCTGTAGGGCGGCTTTAGAGCTGCCTTCTGTGCTCCCGCAACGATCCGGCCTGCTGGTAAGGGAGTCCGGCTTTCCCCTCCACGCGGATAGCGCACTGCGACAGGGCCAGAGCTGGCCAGGGCATGTTTGAGACTGCTGACCAGGCCCTGGTAATCAGCCGGACAGAAAATCTCCAGGCCGGGCAGTGGCAAGAGCAGGCTCAGGTCATAGATGCCCTGATGGGTTTCTCCATCCTCCCCGACAATACCGGCCCGGTCGATTGCAATCACCACCGGCAGGCATTGCAGGCAGACATCGTGCAGCAGTTGATCATAGGCTCTTTGTAAAAAGGTCGAATAAAGGGCCAGCACCGGCCGCATGCCCCCGGCTGCCAGGCCGGCTGCCATAGTCATGGCATGCTGCTCAGCTATGCCGACATCAAAAAACCTGGCCGGATAAGTTTTGGCAAATTCACTCAATCCCGTTCCACTGGTCATGGCAGCTGAGACCAGAACCAGCTTGCTGTTGTCCCGGGCCAGATCCAGCATGGTCTGGCCAAAAACAGCCGAAAAAGAGGCTGGCCCGGCAGCTGCCGGCTGGCCATTGGCCAGGCCGTTTTCGATCACAAAAGGTGCCACCCCGTGATAGAGGTGGGGTGCCTCTTCAGCATAGCGGTAACCATGGCCTTTTTTGGTCATGACATGCAAGAGGACAGGCCCCTGGAAGCTGGCAATAGCCTGCAGGTGCTGGACCAGGCCGGGCAGGTCATGGCCATCAATTGGGCCATAATAGTGAAAGCCCAGCTGTTCGAAATAACCACTTTGGCGCTGGACAGTAAAACGGGCCAGTTCCTTGAACTTTTTGGTCAGCCGCAAAATAAAGCGGCCCAGCAGCGGGATCTTCTGCAAGATTTTTTCAAAACGGGAACGCAGGCGCAGATAAGGCGGCGAAATGCGCAATTTTTCCAGATGATGGGCCAGGCCGCCGACATTTTTGTCAATCGACATCTGGTTGTCATTGAGAATGACCAGCAGGTTTTCACCGGACTGACCGGCATCATTTAGGGCTTCAAAAGCCATCCCGCCGGTAAGAGCACCATCACCGATCACAGCAATGGCATGGCCGGTCCGGTTACTATGTAACATAGCCCGGCTCAGTCCTAAGGCAGCTGAGATGGAAGTGCTGCTGTGACCGGTATTAAAGCAGTCGAAGCTGCTCTCTTTAGTTTTGGGAAAGCCGGCCAGGCCGTCCAGGCAGCGCAGGCTGGCAAACTGCTCGCGCCGTCCGGTCAGGATTTTCCAGGCATAGGCCTGGTGGCCGACATCAAAGACAATTTTGTCACGGGGAAATTCAAAGCTTAAAAGCAAGGCGATGGTCAGCTCGACCATACCCAGATTAGAGGCCAGGTGACCGCCGTTAGCGGCGACTGTGCTGATGATCAGTTCCCTGAGCTCCCCGGCCAGTTGTTCCAGCTGGCTCTCATTTAATTTTTTAAGCTGTTCAGGCTGATTGATGCTTTCTAAAAGGCTCATTAGGCAACCCTCAATATTCCCTGACTTCCAGTTGCAGGAGCAACTTTTGCAAAAAGGAGACATCGTAGCTGGCCTTGAGCCCGGTCAGGGCAGCATCCGCCCTGGCAGTGGCTTGTTCTAAGAGATAGCTAGCCTTATCCAGACCTAATACAGTCACATAGGTCAACTTATCAGCCTGCTTGTCCTTCCCGGCTGTTTTACCTAAAGTGCTGCTGGCTGCAGTCTGGTCCAGGATGTCATCCCGGATCTGGAAGGCCAGGCCGAGCTCGGCTCCATAATCCACCAGGGCCTGGCGGGTTGCCTGGTCTACTCCGGCCAGGCAGGCAGCTGCCTCCAGTGGCACCTTGAGCAGGGCGCCGGTTTTTTTCTGATGCAGCTGCTGCAGCAGGGCCAGATCAAGCTGACTGGCTGCGGTTGTGATATCAATGGCCTGGCCGCCGATCATGCCACAGACTCCGGCTGCCTGGCTGATCAGACGGGCAGCTGCAATTGTACTGGGCTGATCAGCCTGGAGGGCTGCCAGCAGGGTTTCATAAGCCCGGTTGAGCAGGAAATCCCCAGCCAGTATCGCCATGCCTTCACCGTAAACCACATGACAGGACGGCTGGCCGCGGCGCAAGTCGTCATTATCCATGGCGGGCAGGTCATCGTGGATTAATGAATATGTATGGATCATTTCCAGGGCCAGGGCAAAGGGCAGGGCAGTGGCAGGTAAAAGGCCCAGCATTTCGCCTGCTGCCAAAAGCAGGACCGGGCGCACTCTTTTACCACCAGCCAGCAGACTGTAAGAGGCAGCTTCAACAACCCGGCCACCCGGTTTTTCGGCCAGGCCAGCCAGGTCAGCAGCCAGGCTTTTTTCAACCAGTGTGCGGTATGCCTCATACTGCAGGCTGTAGGACTTGGCCTGACCATCGTATTTATGTTTCATCAATAAAACTTTTTTCCTCCACACTGCCATCTGCTTTTTCAATCAGCTGGCTTATTTTCTTCTCAATGGCAGCCAGTTTGCCGGAGCAAACCTGGGCCAGCTGCATGCCAGTCTGGAAAAGCTGCATCGACTCGTCCAGGTTAGCCTGGCCAGACTCCAGCCGGGCAACTGTTTTTTCCAGCCTGGCCAGGGCTTCTTCATAAGAAAGTTCAGCCAGCTCAATGTCCAGCTGCTCTTTGTTATTTGCTTGTTCAGTCATCAGTAAATCTCCTGTCTGATATATCCTTGACCTGGCAACGCATGGTGCCATCACTTATAGTGATATCCAAAAGGTCACCGGGGCGGACCAGGGCGGTTGAGAGCAAAGCCCGGCCGTCAACAGCCGAGCGGACTGCGGCATAGCCCCGGGCTAAAACCCTCAGAGGGCTTAAGGCATCCAACTTGCCCGCCATGATGGAAAGGGTCCGTTCAGCCGCCTGCAGTTTATCCTGCATCTGCTTTTGTAAGGGAGCCAAGAGACGGTCCAGATCCTGGCGGCGCTTGTCAATCATCTCCCAGGGCCGGCTTAAAGCAGCACTTTTTTGCAAATGGCCCAGATGCAGCTGATGCTGGCTGAGCCTGCGTTCCAGTGACTGAGCCAGACGGTTTTGCAACTGGACCAGCTTTTCCTCTTCTTCCCTTTTGACGGGTATAGCCAGTTCTGCAGCAGCCGAGGGGGTCGGTGCCCGTAAATCTGCGACAAAATCACAGATAGTGAAGTCAGTTTCATGACCGACTGCTGAAATAACCGGTATCCGGGAAGCAGCTAGAGCCCGGGCGACAATCTCTTCATTAAAAGGCCACAGGTCCTCCAATGAACCGCCGCCCCGCCCCACGATCAGGACATCGACCAGACCCATTTCATTAAAGCGCCTGATGGCCGCGGCTATGGCCTGGGCGGCACCTTCGCCTTGGACTGGCACCGGGATCAGCTGCAGGTTGAAATTAGGGAAACGCCGGCCCAAGACCTGGATTATGTCCCGGATGACAGCACCGGCCGGTGAGGTGACAACCCCGATTTTTTGTGGTAAATAAGGAATCGGTTTTTTTCTTGTTTCGGCAAAAAGGCCTTCCTTGTCCAGTTTTTGTTTGAGCTGTTCAAAAGCCAGGTGCAGGTCACCCAGTCCATCTGCGCTCATATCCATGACCAGCAGTTGGAAACGGCCATCCCGGCCGTAGACATTGGCCCGGGCTGTCAGGATAACTTTTTGGCCGCTTTCCGGTCGAAAACGCAGCCGGCTGGCATAACCTTTGAAAAGGACGCAGCTCACAGCAGCATCACTATCTTTGAGGGTGAAGTAAAAATGGCCGGACGGATATGATTTAACACCGGACAGCTCCCCTTTAACCAGGACAGGATTGAGCAGGCTGTCATTTTCCAGCAGGTCATTGACATACTTGTTCAGCTGGGCCACTGTCAAAGGGCTTTTCATGCCTGCTCACCGCCCATCGTATTACTGATCCGGCCCAGGACTGCGTTGATATACGAACGTGATTCATCACTGGTATAGCGGTGGCACAAAAGGACAGCTTCAGATATAGCCACATTCTCCGGCACATCCTCTTCATGATACATCTCAAAGATAGCCAGACGTAGAATAATCAGATCAACCTTGGGCAGCCGCTCCTTGCTCCAGCGTTTTAAATAGGGCTCAAAACGTTCATCCAGTTCATTTTGGCGGGACCTGACCCCGCGCACCAACGCCTTGATATAGGCTTGATCAGCCAGGGCCACTTGATACTGTTCTAAAAATAAGTCTATTTGCTCCTCATCAGCCCGGCTTTGAAATTCCATCTGGTAGAGCAATAAAAAAGCATGTTCTCTTGCCTCACTTCGGCTCATTACAGCCTCCTTAACGAAACATGCCGGGTGGCAGGATCTTATCGAGCAGATTGCGTAAAGCTTCACTTTTGCTGAAATAACGCACCCCGATAAAATAGCCTAGGATTGTCATACCCAGCAAAAATAATGTCTTCCACAAGCCAAATAAAACCAGCAGCAAAGCCAGAATAAAGCCGCCTGCCGCTCCTATCAGCCCGGGATTTTTACCCCGCAGCTTATCAATTATCTGTTGCCAGAAAACCCTCATTGAACTTACCGTTCCACACGAGCCGCCACCGGTTCGACCCGGCTGACCCTGACCTGGACCTTGGCCACAGCAATGCCTGTATAGCGTTCGATATCTTTTTTGATTCGCTCCTGGACCTTGGCCATCATGGCTGGCACTTCCACATCGGAATAAAGCACTGTAGTTAGGAGCACACTTATCTTATTGCCTTTGGAGGCCGACACTTTGGCCTTGGCGGATTTTATGCCGCTTTGAGCTGTCCGGGCTGAGTTGAGGGCAATGCTTTCAATAGCATCCACTCCGATATCAATCGTGCCCAGGTCGGAACTGACCAGGCGGGAGCGGCGCAAGCGGCCGCTCATGACACCATAGACAAGGCCGGCTACAGACATGATCAAAATAGCCAGCCAGAAGATAATTGCGGCAATCTGGTAAGTGCTCTGGTCACGCATATAGGTGACAAAGACGATCATCTGGCTTAAGACGTCACTATTGACCATCATGAGCAGGAACACCAGAGCAAAAACAGCCAGAAAAAAGGTCAGTATAATTAATGCAAAACGGATAAAGGCATTCATTGGTCCTGGTCCTCCTGCATGATAACGCCCTTGACATGGACATTGACAGCCTCAACTTCAAGACCGGTGAATTTTTCCACATCAGCCTTGACCCTCTCCTGGATGGACCAGGCTACTTCGGGGATAATCGAGCCGAAACAGACGACAGGATAGACAGTTATGGTCACAGCCTCAACGCTGCCTTCGTGAAAGACAACCCTGACACCTTTACCGGCATGGTCAATGCCAAAGGTCTCTTTGAGCAAAATGATGCTGCCCGAGTCCAGTCTGGCAACCCCTTCAGCCTGCATGGCGGCTTCTGCGGCATATTGGGCCACAAAACCCCGGGTCATGGTTCTTTCACCCCTGATAGTGGCTTGGGGATATGGTTCAGTCATGGCCTGATCAGGCCCTCTCCATATATTCGCCTGAACGGGTGTCAACCCGGATCATGTCACCTTGGTTAATAAATAAGGGAACCTTGACAACTGCGCCTGTTTCCACCGTGGCATTTTTCATGACATTGGATGCTGTGTCTCCCCTCACACCCGGCTCACATTCTGTCACTTCCAGATCAACAAAGATCGGCGGTTCTATGGCAAAGACATCGCCTTTGTAGGAAACAACCTTGCAAACCATATTCTCTTTTAAGAACTCCAGGGTGTCACCCAGTACTGCACTGCTGAAAGGGATCTGCTCATAGGTATTGATATCCATGAAATAATGCAGGTCACCATCGCGGTAAAGGTATGTCATATCCGCTCTTTCCAGTTGGGCCCGGGGAAACTTCTCATTGGGGTTGAAGCTGTGCTCAACCACGCCGCCTGATTTTACATTGCGGTATTTTGTTCTGACAAAAGCTGAGCCTTTGCCTGGTTTGACATGCTGGAACTCAATCACCTGGTAGACCTGGCCATCCATCTCAAAAGTAACGCCGTTGCGAAATTCGCCTGCACTGATCATGTATTATCTCCTCCGAAATTACAATTATGCAAGCAACATGCGGCCATCATCTTCTTGCCGGACCTCGTGGGCTTGCCTGTCAGAATTGTATCACATACCTGATTAAAGCGTAAAGAAGCAGCTGGGTGCCGGTTCAGCTTTGGACAGGCTTGTCTTTGCTTTTTTTGGCCAGGGGGATGTTTTTGGCTGGCCGGCGCAGGCTTTTCTGATAGCGCCAGAAGACCAGCCGCTCAAATTGTCTTTTCAAACGGATGTGCCAGGGTTCACGCTGGCTGCGCGGTTTGACCAGGACCGCCAGGCAGCCTGCCCTGTGGGCACAAATCACATCAGTCAGGATCTGATCCCCGATCATAACTGCCTCTTCCGGCAGGACATTCGCGGCCTGGCAGGTTTCTATAATGGCTTTAGGCGAGGGTTTTTTGGCCCAGGCAACGTAAGGTATGGCCAGGGTTGCAGCATAAGCTTCAATCCTTTTTTTACCGGCATTGGAAATAATACGGCAGTCCAATCCGGCCTGGACTGCCCGGCTGACAGCCCGGCGGGCATAATCATCCGCCTTAACCGAGCCGTGCCGGGCCAGAGTGTTGTCCACATCAACCAGGATCAATCGATAACCGGCCTTTTTAAAAAGGCCAAAATCCAGCTCATCCAAATCTGTACAATAAAGATCAGGTTTTAAATATCTGCTGATAAAGTTAAACATCAATTTTGTTCCCATCCGAGCTATCCTGTCTAGGAAATATTGGCTGTCATTGCTAAAGTATAATAATAGCAGGTCTGTCTGGCAACAACAAACCGCCATTTTGCTGGCAGATGCAGGCTTCTTTGCCGTAAGTCAGGTCAGTTTTCACAAATCTGCCCGTTGGGCTGCCTGCCAATGCGGCTTTGGTTGAAAAGAGCCGGTCGCTCTAATATAATTGGATTGTTGCAAAGGAGGGGCTGCTATGTATAAAATCTGCAAGTTCGGGGGATCTTCATTAGCTAATGCCGAACAGATCCGCAAAGTCTGCGACATCATGCTGAGCGATCCGGCCCGGCGGGTGATGGTTGTTTCTGCCCCCGGTAAAAGGTCGCGCGAAGATATCAAGGTGACTGACCTACTGATCGCCCTTGCCAATGCCAAGATAAAAGCTTATTCTGCTGAGCCGGAGCTCCAGGCTGTCCTGGATAGGTTCGCCCTTATAGTCAAGGAGTTGCAGCTGCCGTTAGAATTGCTGGACCAGGTCAAAAATGATTTGGCTGGCCGCCTGGCCCAGAACACTGCCAACACCATGTCTTTTTTAGATAGTATCAAGGCAGCTGGAGAGGACATCTGTGCCAGACTGGTCGCAGCCTACCTGCAAAGCATCGGCCGCCCGGCCCACTATATCGATCCACAAGAGGCCGGTCTTCTCCTGACCGAGGAATACGGCAAGGCCCAGGTCCTAGAGCAGTCCTATGCCAAGCTGCACAAACTGCGCGACCAGGCAGGGATCTGTGTCTTCCCCGGCTTTTTTGGCTTTACCCAAACCGGCCGTCTGGTTACCTTTTCCCGGGGTGGTTCTGATATAACAGGCTCTATCCTGGCAGCTGCCACCAATGCTGATGTTTATGAAAACTGGACGGATGTTGACTCGGTCTACTCAGTCAATCCCAGCCTGGTCAGCAATCCCCACCCCATCCTGGAGATCACCTATGATGAAATGCGCGAGCTGGCCTATGCCGGATTCACAGTCCTGCACGAAGAGGCCCTGCTGCCGGCTTATAAAAAAGGCATCCCGGTCAATATCCGCAACACCAACAACCCAGCCGCCCGCGGCACCATGATCGTCAGGCACAGGCTCAATTTCGACGGTGTCGTCACCGGCATTGCCGGAGCCAGGGGTTTTTGCTCACTCAATATGAGCAAGTACCTGATGAACCGTGAGGTCGGCTTCGCCCTCAAGGTTTTACAGGTACTGGCTGATGAGGAGCTGCCTTTCGAACACATGCCCTCAGGGATCGACTCTTTATCGATCATCCTGCGCAAGGATTTTTTCACGCCAGAAAAGGAAAAAATCATCCTGGAGCGTCTGCGCACTGAACTTGGTATAGAAAAGCTGTCCGTCAACCGCAATCTGGCCCTGGTTATCATAGTCGGTGAAGCGATGGCCCGCACAGTCGGTGTCATGGCCCGGGCAGCAGCAGCCCTCAGCAAAGCAGGTGTCAACCTGGAAATTGTCAACCAGGGATCTTCAGAGATCAGTGTGCTTTTTGGTGTGCGTGAAGAATATTGCAACTATGCTGTCAAGGAACTCTATAAGGAGTTTTTTCAACGCTGAAAGCCGGCCCGGCCGGTTTTATCATAGATATCCCGGGCAGAAAAGAAACGGTCCAGATCAAATTGCTGGCTGTTATTCAGGCTATAGCCGTTCAAGGACAGCTTGTCAACATAGATGTAGCGGTCTCCTACATACATATAGGCACTAGACCCGATACCGCCAAACAAAATAAAGCCCTGCTCTTTTAAGTAGTTGGCCCTTTCATCGGAGCCATTGATGAAGGATCCGTTCGGATAGTGCAGGATGCTGACAGGCCCTGTAATGCTGCCCACCTGGTTCAGCCATTTTTCTGTGTCTTTTTTGATGCTGGCCAGGTCATATTCATTGGCATTGATAAAGCCATAAGTTGAGGAGGCAAAAATCCAGCCTGTCTCTTTAAGCCGGTCGGCAATCTGACGGGCCTCTTTTTTGTTCTCATCCAATTCAGCCTGGCTGAAGGCCTGGGGGGCAAAGCCATTATCAGTCAGGGCCTGGTTGCGGTCATCTATCTGGTCCTGGTCAGTGATAAAGCCAAAGACACACTCATAACCGGTCAGGCTGATCGTCCCCTTGGCCCCATCCAGGGAAAAGTCCGGTTGATCAGCCACAAACTGGTCCAGGATCCCGATGGCCTCAGCCGACCGGTCCAGCTTAAAACCACCCTGGTTATCCGGCAGTAGGGCTGCCACCTCGCCACCCTCATCCAGGGCCAGGTTCCAGGCATTGCCGGTCTGGCGTCTGGTGGCATAATAGTTCAATCCCTCCAGAACCAGAACCAGGGGCTTTTTACCGGGCGGCAACATGATGGTCTGCAGCTGGCTTGTTTCATCATAAAGAGAATCACTGTCGATCAAGATATAACCCTTGTCATAAAGGGCGGGCAAGATTTTACTAAACTCGGTCACTGTCAGCATGGAGTCGAAAGCGGCAGCTGCATAAGAATCATTATCAAAGGCCAGGCTGGTGTCGCTGATCAGGGGCTTGATCGTGAGAAATTCGACCACACCGTGCCAGGCCACCAGCTGGTCCGGCACAAAAGGCCGGCACTCCTCCAGGGCGAGGCGGATAGCCTGGTCGTCCGGAAATACCTCTGCCAGTTCACTCAGGCTCTGGTTGGCGGAGATATAGCGGCCACCAGCTATTTTTTGCCGGGCCTGGGCCAGAAGCGGTTCATACATCTCACTTTGGCAGCGTCTGGTCAGCTGCTGCAGCTGATCTTTAGTGAAAGGACCCAAGTCGGCAAGATCAGTCCATTCCTGGCAGTCAGCCCAGGCCTGCCAGTAATCTTGCTGGTCCAGCTCAGAATTGATCCGGGCAACCAAAGAGCGCAGCTGGGTCATCTGGCTCAGCTCTTCAGCCAGGCCATGGACACCTTGTGCAATATTTTCCAGTGTGCCCACCCGGGTCAGAGCTGTCTGGACCAGCTGCAGTGAAACCTTGCCGTGCAGGTAATCCCGGGTCAGTTCACGCAGCAGCGTGATCAGGCGGGCGGCTGAGAGCTCACCCAGTCCTTCGATCAGCATTTGTTCAGGCTGGCTGACTGGCTTGCCCTGCCTGATCTTCTCCTCCACTTCAGCCAAAAGCTGGCTGGTCTTGGCCTCAACTGCAGATAGGGCCTCCTGAAAAAGGGCCTGCTGGCCAGCCGGCAGTTGATCTGCTAAAGCTAGTTCCTTCGCCTTGCGGTAGGCCACCATGGCGGCTGGATAATCTTCCTCCGCGATGGCCTGGTTGAAATCGGCCAGGATAGTTGCAGATTTTTCGCTTTGCCGCCAGATCAGGAGCGCAACCACCCCAAATAATACCAGGGCCAGGCTCAACACTAAAATAACCAGCCTGCGCAGCAGTTTATTTTCTACTTGATCCTCTTTCACATAAAATGTAGCTTTCATCTAGATCCCATCCAGACTGATCTGCCTTTCTTCTAGGCTGTTTTCTTTCAAGAAAACACCCAGGGCGGGCAACTGATGCCTGCGGTAACGTTTTTCCTCATCCAGCAGCTTGACTGCACTGAGCAGCTGGCAGCTGGTCAACTGACTGCCCTTGCGTGATTGCAGGACCTGGATACCCTGGTTGGTCCTGGTTGGCCTCAGCGGCACCTGGCTGCTGCTAAAGATCAGGGCCCTGTCGGCATCACTAACTGCAAATATATCCTCATCCTTACCCTCATCCAGATACAATACTTCGACTAGGGGTGAGGCTGTGCTATAGGCATTGACCAAGCGGCGGCGGTTTGTTTTAGTCTCGTAGACAGAAAGAGCCAGGCGGGTAAACTTACCATTGGCAAAAGCAAAAAGCAGCTGGCCACTGTAATCATCTGTCATCAGCACATGGACAATTCTCTCCCCGGCAGGTAGCTCAAGCAGATTAGGGGTGAATTCACCCAGGTCTGCCGGTTTATGATCATTTATTTCATAACACTTCATTTTATAGACAGTGCCCTGGTCAGAAATAAAGATAACATCACTTTTATTGGTGCCTTCCAGTTCCAGTTTTATCTTGTCTTCTTCTTTGGTCTTAAGCTCCCCAGCACTGCGTAAAGATGTCAAAGCCAGCTTTTTCAAATAACCATGCTCAGTTAAATAGAGTTTGAGCCGGTAATCCTCAATCAGATCCTCAGTATCAATCCGTTCGACTTTTTCCGCCTTGACCAGCCGGGTCTGGCGGGGCTTGCCATAGCGGTCGCCAATCTGCTTTAAATCCTGACAGATCAGCTGATCCATGCGCTCTTTTTTAGCTAAAATATCATGTAGATCGGCAATTTCCGCTTCAATTCCGCTAATATCTGCTGTCCTGTCCAGGATATATTGGCGGTTGAGCTGCCTGAGCCGGATATTGGCAACGAATTCGGCCTGCGCCGCATCAATGGCAAAACCTGCCATTAAGTTGGGCAAGACATCGGCTTCTTTGGCTGTGTTGCGGATGATCTGGATAGCCTTATCGATATCAAGCAGGATTTTTTCCAGACCCCGTAAAAGGTGTAGTCGTTCTTGTTTTTTATCCAGATCAAAAACTATTTCCCTTTTCAGGCAGGAACGTCGCCAGGCCAGCCATTCGCCCAGGAGTTGCTTGACCCCCAAAACACGCGGGCTACCATTGATCAGGACATTAAAATTGCAGGCAAAGCTGGACTCGAGGGAACTGAATTGAAACAGTTTTTGCATCAGGGCATGTGGATCAGTGGCCCGGCGGCACTCAATCGTGATCTTGAGCCCCTGCAGGTCGGTCTCATCCCTGACATCAATTATTTCACGGGCCCGGCCTTTTTTGACCAGTTCAGCCAGATCATCAATGATGGCTTCAACCGTGGTTGTGTAAGGGATCTGATTAATCTCAATCAGATTTTTTTTCTTATCATAGTTATAAGTGGCCCGCAAACGGAAGCTGCCCCGGCCGGTCTGGTAGATCCTGGCCATCTCAGCCTGGTCATAGATTAATTCAGCACCAGTGGAAAAATCCGGAGCAGGCAGGACCGCTGCCAGATCAAAACCGGGATCCTTAATATAGGCAATGGCCGCCTGGCAGACTTCCTGCAAATTGAAAGAACAGATATTGCTGGCCATGCCGACAGCTATGCCCTGGTTGCTGTTGACCAGGATAGCCGGAAAGGCTGTTGGTAAAAGCAAGGGCTCAAGCTGGGTGTTGTCGTAGTTTTCGATGAAATCAACACTGTCTTTTTCGATCCCGCCAAAAACAACTTCACAGATTTTTTCCAGCTTAACCTCTGTATAACGGGAAGCTGCATACTGCATATCACGCGAATAGATGCGCCCGAAGTTACCTTTGGAATCAATGAAGGGATGCAGCAAGGCCTCATTGCCGCGGGTCAGGCGGACCAGGGTTTCATAGATGGCTTGGTCCCCGTGCGGGTTAAGCTTCATGGTCTGGCCGACCACATTGGCCGACTTGGTCCGGGCCCCTTGTAAAAGACCCATTTTATACATGGTGTAGAGCAGCTTGCGATGTGAGGGCTTAAAGCCATCTATCTCGGGAATGGCCCGGGAAACAATCACGCTCATAGCATAGGGCATGAAGTTTTTTTCCAGTGTGTCGATGATCAGTTGCTGCTGGGGCAGGTTATCTAGTGCTGTCATGTATTATCTTCCTC
>CAZZGG010000027.1:18760-27237 GCA_964654125.1 uncultured Oscillospiraceae bacterium | reverse complement strand
GAAGGAATGAAACATAAAAGTTTATAACTTTTTATAAGTTTTCAGTAACGGGCAAGACAGTGATCGGCATTTTTGTCTTGTTTTCCAGATGCTGGCGGTAGAGCCGACCGGCTGTCTGGCCATTGGCAAAGATCGCCTGGACCGGCTGGCGCTGCAGCAACTCATCAACCGGGTTGATCACCACCTGGCTGATGCTGGCATCGCTGGAGCCTTTGATGGCACACTCCTGCAGCACGTCCCAGAGCATGATCCCCTGCTGCAGGATCAAGCGGGTCTTCTGCTCTATGGTTACAGGCACGGTTTCATTGTAAAGCTGGGCCAAGAGTGGCCAGAAACGGTTTTGCGGATGAGCATAATAAAAATTATTTTGGCGTGACATAGCTGAGGGCATGGTGCCCAGGATTAGGATCCGGCTGGCCGGTCCGGCCAGCGGCATAAAGGGATGCCTGACAAGCTCTTTGGCTAGATCGTTTTTTTCTGGCATGGATCTGCTTGCCTTAATCAAAGCCGGCGGGGCCGTACTTTTTGCTGGCGGCGGCGTCTTTTACGTTTACTTTGCTGGATAAGCAGCCAGCTGCTCAAAAGAATCAGGCCGGCAACTCCTGCTCCAAAGAGAATTCCCGGCCAATATTGTTGCAAAAGTGCCAGGTACTGCTGGCCAGGACTGGGCTCTAGCTGATCTGGCCAGTCAGGCTCGGATGCAGCTGGACTGAGCGGAGCCAGGCTGGCGGCTGGAGTTGGTGTTGCCACAGCCGGGCTGGGTGATGGAGTCGGTGCTGGTGTGGGCGGGGCAGGGGTCGGCTCTGGCGGTTTTTCAGTCACCAAGCTGGATTCAAGTCCCTGCGGGTCCAGGCCTAACTCTTGGGCCGCTTTTTCAAAAAGCCAGAGCGAGTCACAATAAAGGCTGTTGGGCTCCTGCCTGTTATCTGAACCCAGCACAACGCAGATCAGTTCCCGGCCATCGATTAGAACTGCGGCAGAGACAAGGCAATTGCCGGCAAAGTTAGTGCTGCCGGTCTTGACCCCGCTATAGCTTTTTATATAAGGTGAGGCAAAGGCAGTGTCACCGAAGTGCAAAAAGCGATTGGTGCTGCTGAGCAGGGCCCAGCCTAAAAAGGGATGTTTATCTGTGGCTGGCATGGCATAGCTGGCTAGACTGGCCAGCTGGCGGAAATATTCGTTTTCCATGGCATAGGCAGTCAAGACAGCCAGATCCCTGGCGGATGACAGATGAGCATCATCGTGCAGGCCGCTGGGATTACAAAAATAGCTGTTCTCCAATTTCAGTTCCTGGGCTTTTTTATTCATGCGCCAGGCAAAGGCCTCATTGCTGCCGGCGATGGCCTCTGCCAGTACATTAGCAGCATCATTGCCTGAGGCAACCATGAGGCCGGCCAGCAGATCACGCACCATGACTGTTTCACCACTGACCAGACCCACTTTAGAAGAATTGGCACCCAAAGCAACCGCCTGCTCTGAAGTCTTGACCATCTGATCCAGGGGCAGGGTTTCCAGGGTGATGATAGCTGTCATTATCTTGGTTGTACTGGCCGGATAAAGCCTCCTGTCCTCATCCTGGGCCAGGACGGCTTCATTGCTGGCGGGATCAAAGACATAATAAGCCCGGGCGTTAATATTATCTTTTTCTGTGCGTACAGCTGGCCTGGCAAATGACCAGGGCGAATCAGCAGGCAACTGGCTGGCAGCAAGCGCAGAACCAGGCGCTGCCAGCAGGATAAGTAAAACAACAAAAAATATAATCAACTTTCCCCGCAACATCCCTAGAGCTCCTGGCCACCCGGTGTCTTTGCATAAAGAGTGGCATAAAGACCAGCCTGGTCCAGCAGTTCCTGGTGGCTGCCTGCCTGGACAATACGGCCCTTTTCCAAGACCAGGATTTTGTCAGCCTGGCGCACGGTGGAGAGCCGATGGGCAATCACGATGATGGTGCGGCTGCCGACCAGGGCCTGGATTGCCTTTTGGATCTCTGTCTCAGTAGCTGTATCGACAGCAGCAGTGGCTTCATCAAGGATCAGGATCGGTTTATTGCGCAAAACAGCCCGGGCTATGGCGAGACGCTGTTTCTGGCCACCGGACAAACGGATACCCCGCTCCCCCACCATGGTCTGGTAGCCTTCAGGTAGCTCCATAATAAAATCATGGGCCCGGGCTATCCTGGCTGCATCAATGACATCCTGGTGACTGGGCCCATCCAGGCCATAGGCGATGTTTTCTTCAACTGTGCCATGAAAGAGAAATACATCCTGCAGGACGATGCTGATCTGTTCCCGCAAAGAGTGCAGGGTGATCTGATTGATGTCATGGCCATCCAGGAGGATTTTACCAGCTGTTGGTTCATAAAAGCGGGTCAGCAAGCTGATTATGGTGGTCTTGCCGACCCCGGTCGGACCGACCAGGGCAATCATCTGGCCAGGCTGAGCCTGGAAGGAGACATCCTTTAAGACAGGCGTGTCAGCCTGGTAGGAAAAATCGACATTGACAAATTCAACCGAACCACCAGCCTCTGCTAGCTGGATGGCTCCAGGCCGGTCGGCCACATCCGGCTGGCTGTCCAGCACCTGCAGGACACGCTCTGCTCCGGCCAGGGCTGTCTGGACATCCTCGGCCACCCGGGCCAACTGGGTGACCGGCTGGTAAAACAGGGACAGATACATTAAAAAAGCCACGATATCTGCTACATTCATCTTGCCCTGCCAGGCCAGGTAGCCGCCAAAACCGACCACGATCACACTGCCCAGTGAGCTGATAAACTCAATGCCCGGATGGAAAACCGCGCTTTTTTTCAAGGCCCGCAAGATAGCATCACGCCAGCTAGCTGCTGTCCCGGCAATATTTTTTGTCTCCCGGCGCTGCTGGTTAAAGACCTGGATCTCCTTGATACCGGACAGGTTGTCCTGCAAGTCAGCATTAAGTTCAGCCAGGGTCTCCTGGGCAGCTCTAAAATCAGGCCTGATTCTTTTCATAAAAAAGACACTGCCGATTCCCAAAAATGGGATCGGCACCAGGGTGAAAAGAGCCAGGACCGGCTGGATGATAAAGAGCAGGACAGCTACTCCACTAAGGACCAGGATATTGGTGAACAAATCAGGAATGGCATGGGCGATCAGGGTCTCCAGCTGGGCTGTGTCATTGACCACCCGGCTCATCAGCTGGCCAGTCTGCTTGTCATGATAGTAGCTCAGCGACAGTCTTTGCAAATGATCATAGATCAGTACCCGCATATCTGTTACCAGGCGCCAGGCCCCGACATGGGCATAGTAGTTGCTGGTAAAACGCAGGCCGGCCCGGACCAGATAAGTCAGGCCCAGGATCAGGGCCAGGCGGCCAATTCCTTGAAGCGCCCCGCTGTCCAATTCACCCAGTAAAATATTAGTCAGGTCTCGCACCAGCCAGGGTGCTACCAGGTTAAGGGCCGTGATCAGGATGGCGGAAAGGCCGGCCACAAACAAATAAAGCCGGTAAGGGACAGCATAAGTCAGCATACGACGAAAAGATGACACCTAAAATAACCTCCCAGTTGCTCCAATCATGCCTCCTATTATCCTGCACCAGAGTGCCGCTGGCAAGCTTTTCTCACGGCCCGGGAAATCCTGCAAAAAAACGCGGCTAAATCTTCATGATCAGGTCTGGCTGTGTTGGACAACCTGATTCTTACCAGCCTTTTTGGCCAGGTAAAGTGCTTCATCGGCAAGGTTAATCAGCTGCTTGGCATCAAGCTCACTGGTCGGGAGTAGATGGGCCAGCCCGACACTTACAGTCACCTTGCCAAATTCGGAATGGGTATGCTGGATGTTAAGATCTGCAATACTCTCAAGCAATCTGCTAGCAAAGCTCATGATTTTTTCCGGCTGGAAATCCTCAATCAGGATGATGAATTCCTCCCCGCCATAACGTGCCACCAGATCAGTGGTACGGCGCAGATTGCTTTCCAGTTCCCGGGCAATCAGGCGCAGACAATCATCCCCGGCCAAATGGCCATAGGTATCGTTATAGAGCTTAAAATCATCAATATCCAGCATGAGTACAGCTAACTGGTACTGCTTGCGCTGGGCATGGGCCCAGCTCTTGCGGTAGACTTCATTGAACTTGCGCCTGTTGCAGATTCCGGTCAGTCCATCACGGAAGGAGAGCTTTTTTAACTCCTCATTGGCAAATTTAAGCTCCCTGGTCCGGTGCTGGACCTGCCTTTCCAGATTACCCATCATGTTGGTCAATCTTTCCTCCATCTTATTGAAAGAATCTATCAGGCTGCAAAGTTCACCGATTTTCTCCTGTTTCTTGATCGGCTCCAGTTTCCCACTAAGCATATTTTCCGTGGCCAAGCTCAGCCTTTCGATAGGCTTTGCAATCGTGCGGGCCAAGAGGGACGAGGCAATAATAGAGATAATGATCAGGCTGATCAGAACAAGAATTGTGTTATGGATACTTTTGTTGATACCGCCTAAAAAATCTTTTTCAGCAACAAAAAAATAAAGCCGCCAATCCAGATTCTTGTGCCTGAGCTCCATGCTGCCCATGAAATACTTGACGCCTTCGACCTGCACAGTATCTTTGTCTGGATTTTTTCCTGATTTGTAGGAGTGGCCAGCTCTGGCTCTGGCTATTTCAGTTAGAAATTCATTCTCAGATGAAGCTGTGTTGAGCAAGGTCAAATCTGCACCTTTCATTTCATAAGCAGCCAGATTAAGGTTGCTGGCCAAGATGGCACCTGTTTGATCAACCACGACAATCTTGCCATTTTCGCCGATCAGCAGGCTGTCGAGCAGATCATCCAACCAGGAAAGCAGATAATTAACCCCGAGGACACCGAGCAGCTGGCCGTCTTCAGCATAGACTGGCTTGCTGGCCGTAATAGTCGGTTCATGGAATACAAAATGGATATAGGCTTCACTGTAGATAGGCTGGCCTGTCTCTGCCGCCTGTTTGTACCAGGGCCTGGCGCGGGGATCAAATTCAGGATACTTTTCCTCCAACTGCAGAGCCTGGCCATGTTTATCGGCCGAGTAATAAAAGGAGGCCCCGCCTGTGCTGGCATCATTGCGGGCCAGATGGATTTCTCCGTCCAGATTACGTCTTGCCCCGTAAAAAGAGCCATCTGCCAAGCCAATAAAAGTCATGGCGGCGTCTGGATAAGTCTGGATAATATTGTAAAAATAGGCCTCCCTGTCCTCTTGTGACTCCAGCTGAATAATATCTCCCAGCAGCATGGCATGGTTGGTTTGGTTGAGCTGCTCAGCCAGGAAAAGTTTTTCTGTGATAACAGACTTGACCTGCTCTTGCATATTGATCAACAGTTCATCTAGGATGAGAAGGGAATTTTTCACACTGGAGCTGATCAGGATAAAACCAACGATCACAATCGAAGAGATCAGGACGAGTAAAGTCGGTAGGACCAGCCACTTTCTGATGCTAAGACTGCCGCCTGTTTGACTATATTGTTTTTTCTGTGTCATTTTTCTGCCCGCTTTTCTTTTGCGCCTATGCTTGTATCTCTTAGTTTTATCGTATATCAGCGCCTGAAAATCCAATGAAAACCATAATTATAAATACCGGTAAAAACCGGGCACCTTCTGCTTGTCAAGCCTTCCCTTCTTGTGCTACCGTCACATATGAGTGGCTAGCACCGCTATTTTGGGCCGCAATTAGAGGGAATAATATGCGCAAACTGACTTCGGATCTAATTAAGAAGATTACAAACCAGTACTATTCTAATTTTTGTGGGCTAAATATTTTAGAAGCTGAGCCCGGTATCCATTTCGTCTGTGCTACTGAGCGCGATCTGAAGCTAAAAGGTTTCGGCTGTAAATACACATTATTTGTGCTTGTTAAAGAGGACTTGTGTATTGTGTCGTACTCTCCCAAACACAAAGAATTTATTGGTACGCTAAAGGAAGATAATCTATCTCAAATCATTGCTGCAGTGACCTTAAAATATAAAATGAAAAAGCTCCAACTCATGATCTTTAGTGAGGAACTTGTTTTACAATATGGATCTGCTAAAATTTTGCATGCGGCAGATTATCCTCTTTACGAAGCATTCTTTCGTGCGACTAATCCCAGGGCAAATCATGACTGGCTATACGAATACTTCATCGAAAAATCTGCTAAGGAATATTTTGCAGGATATATCCTTAACGACAGATTGGTATCCCTTAGTGATGCACCGGATATGCCCTATATGGCAGAGGAAATTCAGCATACAGGTACTAAAACGTTAAAAGAGGCAAGAAGAAAGGGCTATGCCAAGTCCACAGCTGCATTGGCTACGCATCACTTAATAGAAAATGGAGTTTGTCCACAGTGGGAATGTCAGGCAGACAACACTGCTTCTATAAAACTTGCCCAATCGATTGGCTACAAAGTATATGGTCTGGCCTATATTCTTGAGGAATGAAATACGGGGTGAGCATATCTCAGGGAGAAAAACTAGTCATTTAGCTCAGGGAAAACTAGCCCAATTAACGCCTAGTAAATTCTGCTTGTCAAGTATTCTGCTCTTGTGGTACAGTATCTGCAATAAGGCTTTAAACTGGTCCTGAGAGACAAGAAAGTCTGATATATCGCTTTTGACCTGGCAGGATTGCTGGTTGGAGGTTTCCGATTGTTGGCTGCTTTTGTACACTCAGGTGACAGGCGGCTTTTTAATGCGAGGAGGACTCACTGCATGGGGAAAAATTCCAATCTGATCATGGATATCCGTGAAAAACCAGGTCTCGGAAAAGGTATCATTTTAAGCTTCCAACACGTCTTTGCCATGTTTGGCGCAACAGTACTGGTGCCCATCTTAACCGGCCTGCCGATCAACACTGCTCTGCTTACTTCTGGAATCGGCACATTCATCTACATTATCTGCACCGGTGCCCGGGTGCCTGTTTATCTGGGCAGTTCTTTTGCCTATATCACAGCTATAATCGCTGCCTTGTCGATCCGTTCAACTGATGTAAAATTCGCTGAAGGCCAAAATCTGCCGGCAACAGCCACTGCTTTGATGGGTGTTGGCCTGGCCTATGTGTTAATTGCCCTCCTCATAAAAGTGGTCGGGAAAAGCTGGCTCCATAAAATCCTGCCCCCGATCGTCGTCGGGCCCATGATTGCTGTTATTGGCCTGGGTTTGGCCGGCACCGCCGTCGACATGGCTGGCTTGCTGCCCAGCCAGGAAGGTCTGATGAATCCACAAAGTGTGGCCATCGCCTTGATTGCCATGCTGACCACAGCCTTGATCGCTGTGCATGCTAAAGGTTTTTTCAAAATCGTGCCGATTGTTACAGGTATAGGAATTGGTTTTGCGGCAGCCATCATCATTGACCTTATATTCAACCGCTCAGGTGATACAATTGTGGTTGGCAATCTTATCGCAATTGGCCAGGATATCGCCAAGGGTAATATAATTGAACTACCTCGCATCCTCTTGCCTTTTGGCAGCAGTGTCCAGGATAAGGGACCTTTTGTTTTCTACAGTATAGATTTCACCGCTACCCTGGCTATGCTGCCTCTGGCCTTTGTCACCATCTCAGAGCATATTGGTGACCACACTGTGCTGGGCCAGATCTGTGATAAGGATTTCCTCCAGGATCCCGGTCTGGACCGTACCCTGATGGGTGACGGTATTGCCACCTTTGTCGCTGGTATGGTCGGCGGTCCGGCCAATACCACTTATGGTGAAAACACCGGCGTGGTTGGCCTGACCCGGGTTGGTTCTGTTTATGTAACAGGTGGTGCAGCCTTTACAGCCATCCTGCTTTCTGTAATCAAGCCAGTCAAGGATCTGATCAGTTCCATACCTGTACCAGTTATGGGTGGAATCAGTATAATCCTCTTTGGTTTTATCGCATCTAACGGCCTGCGGGTCATTTCAGAAGCCAAAGTTGACTTTAACCAGACTAGAAATGTTATTATTGCAGCTGTCATGCTGGTCTTAGGTCTGGGCGGGGCAGCTTTCCAGATCACAGAGCTGACCAGTATTTCCGGTATGGCCCTGGCAGCCCTGGCCGGCATCATCCTTAACCTGATCCTGCCCGAAAATAAGCAGAGCAAAAAAGCATAAGCAGCTTAACTTGCTTTGCTAGGTTAAGAGCCGCAGTTGACTGCGGCTCTTTTTTTGTCTGGCCTGGCTGGATGAGAACCTGCGTGACGGTCTGACTGGTGAATAGCTGCTAAGCTTAAACAAACATCTGTTTTAATGGAGGTAATTTTTGTGAGTGACAATAGTATCAAAGAGCAAAGGCGCAGTGTGATGAAATCATTGATCAAGCAGCTGCATGATGGTAAATCGGTCGCCGATGTGCGCGATGAATTCGCCCGCCATTTCAGCACAGTCTCAGTCGAAGAGATCTCCCAGCTAGAACAAGAGCTAGTCCAAGAAGGATTACCTGTGACAGAGATCCAGCGCCTCTGTGATGTCCATGCCGATCTATTCAAGGGCTCTATTGAGGAGATTCACAGCCAGGCTGACCCGG
>CAZZGG010000027.1:0-18660 GCA_964654125.1 uncultured Oscillospiraceae bacterium | reverse complement strand
ATCCGCTATTTTGCAGTCCGCTCAGCTGACAATAGCTTCCTGGGCACCTTGGAGGTGAGCCAGGACATTGCCCCGCTCCAGGCTATTACAGGTGAAAAAAGACTCCTAGACTAGCTCCTCTTGCTGGCCAAACCGTGCTTGATACATGGCCAGGCACTTAGCTATGACCTGGCGGGCTGTGCTACTGTTTTGTCGGCCCTGCAGGCTGGTTTCCTTGTGCTCTAGGGCCTTATAGACTGTGAAAAAATGTTGGATCTCCAGATAAATATGCCGGGGCAGGTCATCTATTTCCCGCCACTGGTTCATCTGGGGATCTTCGAAGGGAATAGCAATGATTTTCTCGTCCAGCTTTTCATCATCTGTCATGGTGAAGATACCAATCGGATAACACTTGACCAGGCACATGGGCTGAAGCGGCTCTGAACAAAGCACCAGCACATCCAAAGGATCATTGTCATCTGTGATAGTCAGGGGGATAAAGCCGTAATTGGCCGGATACTGCATGGAAGTGTACAAGATCCTGTCTAGGCGCAGTAGACCAGTTGCCTTGTCCAGCTCGTATTTTTGTTTACCGCCCTTGGGAATTTCAATTACGGCGACAAATTCGTCTGGTTTAATCCGGGCTGGATTAATGTCATGCCAGATATTTATCATGCTCAGCTCCTGTCTTTGTTAAGGCCACAGAACTTTGCCAGCCTTTTGAATTATTTCACCAAATTCCAGCCAGTCAGTCAGGCGGCCGACAGATATGTCAACTCCGGCTAAAAGACTGGCCGCACTGGTGCGGCAGACCAGAATCGCACAGCCCCTTTTGGCCATGCCTTGCAGGACCTCCAGCAGGGGACTGTCCGGAGCTGCCAATAAAACAGCACTGCCATAAAGCAGCAGTGATTGGGGCAGGACCGGGCTGCCGGCAGTTGTCCTGATAAAAGTGTTGAGCAGGGCCTGGCCCAGTTCCTGGCTAATCGTGGCGTCACCCAGGAGCTTGGAACGCAGGACAACAACTGTATCGCCCTGCCCTTCCTTTGACTGCAAAGTTTTCGTCTGGGGCAGGAGCAGGCTGAAGGCTGCGGGTGACTTTTTGTCCGATGAACTCTTGGCTGCGGATTTGTCCGCCTCATGATCATGCCACATAAAAGCTCCCGCTCAGCGGCCATCCGGCCGGCTGCCGCCTCTTAAACGGCTGATGCAGCGGGGCAGGGCATCTTTACTGTTCTTCCAGTCCTTACCATGGTTCTTATGGTCAAACTTCAAGGTGAACCATTCCACATCATCACACAAGACCTGCACATTATTCTTTTCCAGACTGACCAGATCCTTGATAAAAGCTTCAGCCTGGCGCTGATTGAGATGACGGGCAGCACCTTTCAGTAAAACGGCCAGGTGGGGCAGGCAAAAACCTTGTACCAGCAAAAACTGCTGGCGGAATTGAGGATTATGCACATATTCATGGAAGATCACATCCAGATAACGGTCCTTGGTCTGCTGGATCCGGCTGCAGATAACGCAGCTGCCAGTCCTTTTTTCCAGCTGGGCGGCAGCTTCATTCAAGATCTGGCGGTAGTCGTTTTTACGCCCACTGAAAAGACCCTTCTTTTCCAGCTGGCTGCATTGGTCAAACAGGGGATAGAGCTCACTTTGCAGGTCGAGCAGATGGGTGTGCAGCATGAGGCCAAGCCCTAACCGGTTCATTTCCTTCTTATAAAGCTGGTTTAAGTGCTCCCGGCAAAAACCGTCCTTGTTGGTGGTCTGGCGCACATCTGACTCCATCAGGGAGGGGCCCAGATAGTATTCAAGCAGACTCTCATTCAAGTTATCTTCCAGGCTGCACAAGGGGCAGACAGCCGGATTGGCGAATGCATCATTGACTGGGATAGTGTAAATTTTTTCTTTCATCAACTGGTAATCTTTCTTAACTGGGCTGTCTTTTGCTCAACAACCCGCTGGGCCTTAACATTAACTGCCAAAACATTGATAGCAGTGTATTCTTCCACTTTGCTGCTGACCAAGGCCTGGACCTGCTGCATGACAGCCGGTGCATTATAGCCATAGATCAAAACAAGTTCCAGGTCCAGGACCACTCCATATACTTCAGTCCGCACTGAAAAATGGTTGAGGCTGGCCACTCCTTCTATCTGGGCCAGGATCAATTCAATCATCATGCGCATGGCTTCGTCAGACATGGAATAACTGCCCAGGGCAGAAAAGGTTGGCCGCACCACTGTCCTGTCACTATCTTGACTAGTCTGACTGCGTTCGCGCTTTTTGATCAGGCGGGCCAGCGGATCGACAAAGGTGCCGGAAAACTCGTGTTTTATTTCCATGCTGGGTACAGGGATGGTGTGTTTGCCCTGGGTCAGGCGCACCTGCCTGGCCAGGCGCATTTCCTCTTCACTGCTGACATCTTCAATCTGGATCAGCATAGCCGGCTGGTTGAGCCAGAGGTTTTGACAAATCCTGGTCAGCATGGCATCGGAAGTGCCCAGGATCATCAAGGTGGCCGGTTTGTTGGCCAAAAGAGCCCGGCGCATGACAGCCGCCCTTGTTTCATCGGCAAAGATGGCCAGACGGACCGATTCCATCTTGGAGGGTGCTCTTTTGGCTGAGGAGCCAGCCAGGATGCGGCTGCCGTGAATCAAAAGGCCATCATCAATGATGTGGGCTATCTGGTACTTGGCAGCAATACGCAGGGCATGGGTGCTCTTGCCGGTACCGCTGGGGCCGACAAAGGCGATCACGCCGATTTCGCTGAGCTCATGCCGGATCTCGTCAGCTGATTTTTCACTGACCGGGACCTTGCTGACAGCTTCAGCCAAGCGGCCCAGCGGACGGAAAGAGGCGTTTTTTTCCTGGTCGCGCCTTCTTTGCCACTCACCGCGCAGGCCTGACCAGACCGGCTGGCCCTTATTCTTCTTCTTCCCGTTCCCAGTTATGGTAGACCTCCTGCACATCATCGTGCTCTTCCAACAGGTCAATCATTTTTTCCAGTTTCAGGGCCTGGTCCGCATCCTCCGCCCTGGTCCAGTTGAGCGGCACCGGGCCACAGGAAACATCCAGAAAACTGTAGTTCTTGGCTTCCAATGCTGCCAGCACAGCACTGTAATCCTGGGCTGAAGTGCTTATCTCAAAGACTTCACCTTCATCGGACATATCTTCAGCCCCGGCTTCCAGGGCATCCAGCATGGTGGTCTCTTCATCAGCTGCATCTTCCTTGTTCAGGATGAGAATGCCCTTATCTTCAAAGAGAAAAGAGACACAACCATTTGTCCCCAGGTTACCGCCGTATTTGTCAAAAATATGGCGCAGGTCACCGGCTGTCCTGTTGCGATTTTCCGTCAAAGTCTTGACCATGACGGCAATCCCGCCCGGCCCATAGCCTTCATAGAGGATATCTTCAAAATTGTCACCATCTGCGGTGCCGGCTGCCTTGCTGATGCTGCGCATAATATTATCATTGGGCACATTGGCAGCCTTGGCCTTACTGATGGCGTCTTTGAGCCGGCTGTTGGTCTCAGGGTCGGGGCCACCTGATTTGACCGCCACTTGAATCTCGCGCCCGATTTTTGTAAAGATCTTGGCCCGCTGGGCATCTGCCGCCCCTTTTTTTCTTTTTATATTATTCCATTTGGAATGTCCTGCCATATATAATCCTCCTTAATAGATACTTGCTTTATCAGCTGCCTGGAGCTGGAGGAGGATCTGGCGGCGGCATGGGCTGATAAAATAAATCACCTGCTTCCAGCAAAGCGCCACCTCCTGTCAGATCGGCACATACTCTTTCCAATTGTTCAACCTGGCTCTGGGCAACAGCCACTTCAATTGTCACATCAACGGCATAATCTACCTGGCCAACCAGCCAGCTGCGGGCGGCAAAAGCGCGCCTGAGCCGCTCCAGCTGGCTGTATTCTGCAGTTACAAAAAAGCGCCGGCAGAGTAGGCAGGTCACAGGTTCTGCCTTAGCCACAGCCAGGCTGGCAGCAAGGCCATAGGCCCGGACCAGGCCGCCTGTACCCAGCAAGGTGCCGCCAAAATAGCGGGTGACTACAACAATAACCTGCTCCAGTTGCTGGGCCAGCAAAACTTCCAGAACAGGCCGGCCGGCTGTACCCTGGGGCTCCCTGTCGTCGGAAAAGCGCTGCATAAGATAATCCTGCCCGGTAACCCAAGCGTAGACATGGTGGGAGGCGTCAGGAAATCTAATCTTTTCTGCATTGATGAAATCCTGGGCGGCCTGCTCAGAATCAATCGGCCCGCATCTGGCAATGAAACGGGACTTTTTCTCCTCAATTTCTATACGGGCCGTTTGTTTGACTGTTTGATAACTAGAAGGCCTTAATTTAATGCAACCAGCTCCTTGTATTTTTGATAGGATATCTGCAGGAGCGATTTATCCTGACTGTAGGTGACCAGCTCCAAGGCTTTATCAAAGGGGAAGAATCCACTCTTTTGAAAACCCAGGGTTTCGTTGGGCTGGCTATCCTTTTGCTCCGTTGCCATAATATACCAGATAATCTTATTACAGACTGGCCGTTGACGTGAAATAGAATAAAACTCGTAATTGGTTCGGCCAGCCGAAGACACTATTTTTGCCTTGACTCCAGCTTCAAATTCAACTCTTCTGACAGCCACCTCATCTGGAAACTCACCGCTGCGGATCACACCTTTGGGAAAAACCCATTCATGTTTTTCATTCATCAGCAACAAGACTTCTTCGCCGGAAAAAACTACACCACCAGAACAGTTACGTACCAGCATGGCCCGACCTCCTTTGCTGCTTCTATTTTAACATGAACAGCCAGTACTAACAATCAAGCTCACCGGCCCGACAAAGTCAGCTTTTCCAAGCCGCCCAGGTAGCCGCGCAGCACTTGCGGAATAAGGACGGAGCCATCTTTTTGCTGATTTTGCTCCACGATGGCCGGGAAAATGCGGCTGGTCGCCAGGCCCGAGGCATTAAGTGTGTTGACAAAAACCGGCTTGCCGGTTTGCTCATCCCGGTAACGGATGTTGCCGCGCCGGGCCTGGTAATCACCGGCATCTGATGCGGAGCTGACCTCCTTGTAATCATTCATACTGGGAATCCAGATTTCAATATCATAGGTGGTGCGCATGGAGTCACTGCAGTCGCCTGCGGCCAGCTTGCTGACCCGAAAATGCAAGCCCAGCTTTTCCACCAGCCGGGCAGCCTTGCTGACCAGTTCTTCAAGCGCGGCCGGTGCCTGGTCCGGCCTGGTGTATTGGAAGATCTCCACCTTATTGAACTGGTGGCCCCGGATCATGCCCCGCTCCTCAGCCCGGTAACTGCCGGCTTCTTTGCGAAAACAAGGCGTGTAGGCAAAATATTTCAAGGGTAGATCATTCTGAGCCAGAATTTCATCTCGGTGCAGATTAACCAGGGCAGTTTCTGAGGTGGGCAGGAGAAAGTGGCTGAACTCCTGGCCGGCTTCGGGCCGCAGCTGGAAGATATCATCAGCAAACTTAGGGAACTGGCCGGCTGTATAACCACACTGCCAGTTTAGGATATGGGGCGGCAGAATCATTTCATAGCCATCAGCCAGGTGCTCATCCATAAAGAAACTGAGCAGGGCCCATTCCAGGCGGGCACCCAGGCCGCGATAGAGCCAAAAACCGCTGCCACCCAAAAGAGCACCGCGCTTATAATCAATCAGGCCCAGTTTTTCACACAAATCGACATGGTGCTGGGGCGTAAAGTCAAAGACTGGTTTTTCACCTGTAAGCTGGATCACCTGGTTGTTTTCCTTGCCGCCGGCCAGCACATCATCAGCCGGCAGATTAGGCAGCCTTTCTAGAAACTGCTGCTGCCGGGCAGACAGCTCAGCTAATTCCTCGTCATTTTGTTTGATCTGGTCACTGAGCTGTTTCATTTCTAAAAGCAGATCTGTCACATCCTGCTTTTGCTTTTTCAAAACAGGAATTTGAGCCGATGTCTTGTTCCTTTTGGCCTTTTGCTGTTCAGTGGCATGGATAATCTGGCGCCTTTTTTGATCCTGGGCTAAAAACTCAGTGAAATCAACTGTGTACCCCCTCTTGGCCAGTTTTGCGGCAACAAGCTCTGGCTCTTGCCTGATCAGGTTGATGTCTAACATATCTTCCTCCTCAATGGTCTGGACTGCCTTGGCTGTTTCAGCGGCTGCTTTGCTGCAGCACCTGCTGCAGCCTTTCCGGATCAAGCACACTGAAAGATGATTTATAGTAATCGATCAGGCCGTCGTTTTTCATGCGGCTCAGTTCGCGGGACATGGAAGGGCGGGATACACCCAGGTAATCAGCCAGGGCTTCCCTGTTCATGCTGGTGTGAAAGGTTCTGCTGCCGCTTTGGCGGTACTGGTCGTGCAGGTAGGCTGCCAGCTTTTCCCGCATGCCCTTGCGCTTCATGAAACTTATCTGCCGGTTCATGTGCAAAGTCTTGCCGGCCAGGATCTGCAGCATATTACGCACAATCCTCTGATGGTGCAAGCAAGCCTTGTTGCACTGCTCGGTAATCCTATCAGCCGGGATGAACAAGATGGCACTGTTGCTGGCTGCCAGCACTGTGCCGGGCCATTTTCCATCCCCGGCAAAAGCGGCAGCTTCACCAAAAAGCTCTCCTTGGGCCAGGACATCAATCACCGCCCTGTTGCCGGCGCTGTCCTCTTTTTGCACCATGACAGCACCCGCCAAAACCAGGCCGATCATGTCCTGTTTACTGCCTGCCAGACAAATCAGGTCACCTTTGGCATAACTGCGGCTGCTAGCTGCTAGACAGGGCAGGATTGCTGCGATTTTTTCCTGGTCCAGACCAGCAAAAAGCTGCGTTTGGGCCAGAAAGGGCAGCCATTTTTCCATACAAACCTCTTTCGTTGTTGCCATGGCAACAGTTTCACCCTTATTATTATATTACAATAGCCCAGGAAGACAACTGGCAGCAGTGTGCTTTTACCTATATAATATCAAGGGAATAAATAATCATGCGATGGAGGTATGTATTAGATGAATAATATGTTTTGCTTTCAATGCGAACAAACAGCAGGTGGCATCGCCTGCACCAGGGTTGGTGTCTGTGGCAAGCAGCCCTCTACTTCTGATTTACAAGACGATTTGACAGTAGCTTTAATCAGGCTGGCTCTTCTATCCGAAGGTCAGGAATTGACCGAGCACGCAGTTGAGTTGATGATGGAAGGTCTTTTCATGACCATTACCAATGTCAATTTTGACGATACTGATGTCAAGGCCTTAATCGACCTGATCGAACAGGAATCTGAGCAGTATCTGGCCGAAAACGACGGCTGCGGCACCTGCTGTGGCGCCGGCTACCAGAATGTGATCACCCGGGGCAAGGACCTTTTCCAGGGTGACCCTGATGTTGTGGCCCTGCGCACCCTGCTGCTTTTGGGCCTGCGCGGCATGGCCGCCTATGCCCACCATGCCTATGTGCTGGGCTATCAGGATGAGACAGTCAACGCAGCTCTCTTCGCCGGTATGCGTAATGTCGGCACTGATCACAGTGTCGCCGCCTGGCTTGAGATCATCCAGCAGTTTGGTCTGGATAATTACCGCTGCATGGAGTTGCTGGACCAGGCCAACACTAGCTCCTACGGCCATCCCCGGCCCACTGATGTGACCATGCAGATAGAACCAGGTCCCTTTATCGTCATCACAGGCCACGACCTGCTGGATCTTAAACGCCTGCTGGATCAGACCGCCGGCAAGGGCATCAACATCTACACACACGGTGAGATGCTGCCAGCTCACGGCTATCCCCAGCTGCATGAATACCCTCATCTGAAAGGCAACTTCGGCACGGCCTGGCAGAACCAGCAAAAAGAGTTCGCCGATGTACCAGGTGCATTCCTCTTCACCACCAACTGCCTGATGCCACCCCGGGCCAATTATGCTGACCGGGTCTTCACAACTTCAGTTGTTGGTTATCCCGGCCTGACCCATATCCCGGAAACACCCTATGGCAAGGACTTCACTCCAGTGATAAAAAAGGCTCTTGAACTGGGTGGTTATCAGGAGACAGTCACCATGCAGGGCATTAATGGCGGCAGCAGCCTGCTGACCGGTTTTGGCCATGATGCAGTCCTGGCAGCAGCAGGCGATGTTATCGCGGCTGTCAAATCAGGTGCCCTGCGCCATATTTTCCTGGTGGGTGGCTGCGACGGAGCCAAGCCGGGCCGCAACTATTACACAGATTTTGTGGCGGCCACACCGGATGACACCCTGGTCCTGACCCTGGCCTGCGGTAAATACCGCTTCAATGACATGGATCTGGGCAAGATCGGGCCCTTCCCGCGCATTATGGACATGGGCCAGTGCAATGATTCCTATTCAGCCATCAAGGTGGCAGTGGCCCTGGCGGAGGCTTTCTCGACTGACATTAATTCACTGCCCTTAACTCTCAACATATCCTGGTATGAACAAAAAGCCATCTGTGTCCTTCTGACCCTGCTCTCTTTAGGAGTCAAGAACATCCTGCTCGGACCAACTCTGCCAGCCTTTGTCTCACCAGCGGTCCTGGATGTCCTGACCAGCCAGTTTGGTATCCGTCCGGTCACTAATGCCGAGGCGGACCTGGCGACAATTTTGAGGTGAACCTGATGTATGACTCTATAATCATTGGTCATGGCCCGGCTGGCGTCTCGGCAGCAATTTATGCTGTCCGGGCCGGCCTCAGTGTCCTTTTGATCGGTCGCGACAGTGGCGACCTGGGCAAGACCAGGGAGCTGGAGAACTATTATGGTTTTGTCGAGCCCCTCAGCGGTCCCGAACTGCTGGAAAGGGGCCTTAAACAGGCCGAACGTCTTGGTGCTGTCATCAGTCATGATGAGGTCACAGCAGTGCGCTGGCTGGACCACTTTGTGGTGGAAACGGCCAGCCAGTCCTATGAAACCTTAAGTCTGGTGCTGGCCACCGGCATGCCCCGTAAAAAAGTCAGGATCAAGGGCCTGGCCGAATATGAAGGCCGTGGTGTCAGTTATTGCGCCACCTGCGACGGTTTTTTCTACCGGGGCAAAACAGTGGCTGTGATTGGCAATGGTGATTATGCCTTTAAGGAAGCCAGTGAACTGAAAGCATTTGCCAGCAAGGTCTATCTGCTAACCAATGGCAGGGAGTATCAGGGCAGTCCAGCCGCTGATTTTGAACTGAGAACTGAAAAAATCAGTCATATTGCCGGCGACGAGACAAAAGTCAGCCAGCTGGTCCTAGTTGATTCAGACCAGCTGGCAGTTGATGGTGTCTTTGTCGCAGAAGGCACAGCCTCAGCTCTGGATCTGGCCCTTAAGCTGGGCCTGGAAAATGATGGCAAGAAAATCTTTGCCGATGAAAACCAGGCCACCAACCTGCCCGGCCTTTACGCCGCCGGTGATTGCACAGGCGGACTATTACAGGTAGCTGTGGCTGTCGGTGAAGGTGCCAAGGCCGGTGTGGCGGTTGCCGCCTATGTCCGCGAGCGTAAAAAAGCTTAGGGCTTTTTGCCGTAATGCAGGATACGCAGGGAGTTGAGCACTGCCAGCAAGGTGACTCCCACATCAGCAAAGACGGCCTGCCAGATACCACTATAGCCGGCCAGAGCTAAAAGGAAGATCACAAACTTAAAACCCAGGGCGATCGTGATGTTTTGCCGCACGATCCGCCCTGTTTTTCTTGCCAGGCCAATCGCTGGTGGCAGTTTGGCCAGATCGTCACCAACTAGAATAATATCGGCAGTCTCCAGGGCGGCATCGCTGCCTCCACCCAGGGCCACCGCCAGATCAGCGCTGGCCAGGATTGGTGTATCATTGATGCCATCACCGACATAGGCCACAGGCAGCCGGGCCCGGCCCAATTCGATCAGATCCTTTAAGGCCTGAACTTTTTCTTCTGGCAGGAGACCGCCCTGCTGGTCATCCATGCCGGCCGCAGCGGCAAGCGCAGCAACTCTTTCCGGCTGGTCACCACTGAGCAGGACATGCTCTGTCACGCCCAGCTTTTTTAAAGCTGTCAAGGTCTTTTTGGCATTGGGACGCAATCTGTCGCTCATCTCCAGCAGTCCGGCATAACGGCCGGCCACAGCCAGATAAAGCACCGTGCTCTTTTTTTCCAACTCCAGGCCCAGTTCATCCGGCAGCAGGATTTGGGATTTTTCCATCAATTGACGGTTGCCCAAAAAGATCTGCCGGCCATCAATCTTGGCTTCTAAGCCCAGCCCCGGCAGATGCTGACTGCTGCTGATCCGCTCAACACTGAGCGGTCGGCCAGTTCTTTCCTGCCAGGCTTGCAAGATTGAGCGGGCCAGCGGATGGGAGGAACCATGTTCCGCCAGAGCGGCCAGCTCCAGGACCTGATCTTCCTCGCCTGCTCTGGCGGGATAGATCCTGTGCACTAAATAAGAACCGTCTGTCAAAGTCCCGGTCTTGTCCCAAGCTATTGTCTTTATGGCAGCCAGTTTATCCAGATACTGGCCACCTTTAACCAGGATACCATTGGCCGAAGCCCGGCCGATCCCAGCAAAGTAACCCAGGGGAATTGAAATAACCAGGGCACAGGGGCAGGAGATAACCAGCAGGATCAAAGCCTTATAGACCCAGTCTGCCAGGGGCTGGCTCAGGATTAAGGGCGGGATAAAGGCCAAAGCCAAAGCCAGGAGCACCATGACAGGGGTGTAGTAGGCGGCAAAGCGGCTGATAAATTTTTCGGTGGGGGCCTTGCCGGCAGCTGCTTCTTCCACCAGCTGGAGGATGCGGCTGACTGATGATTCAGCCTCTGGCCGGATGACCCGGGCTGTCAAGAGGCCGCTGCCATTGATCGATCCAGCCCTGATCTCTGTACCGGGTTGGACTGCCAGAGGCTGGCTTTCACCGGTCAAGGCGGATGTATCCAGTTCTGAGCGGCCTTCAGTAACAATACTGTCCAGAGCCACGCGGTCGCCCGGTCTGATCAAAATGCTCTCGCCAACCAGAACCTGCCCTGGTGTAACCTCTTCAACACCGGCTTCTAAAATGCGCAAAGCACTGTCAGGCCGGATTGCCAAAAGAGCTTTGACCGAACGGCGGGAATGGTCAACCGCCAGATCCTGAAAGAATTCACCAGTCTGGTAAAAAAGCATGACAGCCACAGCTTCAGGAAAATCGCCGATCGCCAGCGCGCCCAGGGTGGCCAGGGCCATGAGAAAGTTTTCATCAAACCACTGTCTTTGCCAGATGCGGCGGCCGGCAGCCCAAAGCACATCATAACCCAGCAGCAGGTAGGCCAGGAGCCAGAGCACCCGGGCCGGCCAGAGCGAAAAGCCGCCTGCCCAGGGCAGGACGAGCAGGAAAAGCCCAGTCAAAAGCCGCCAGATCGTCTTATTGTGCCAGATAGCACGGCCCAGGCCTGCCGGCAGGGCCGGCTGATCCAGATCAAGCAATTGGGCATCTTTTTCAATACTGCTGACGATGGCCTGGACTCTTTCTTTCATGCCGCCGGCAGTTTGACCATCAGCTAGATCTATTTTTAGCTCAGCTGTGGCAAAATCAAGCCTGACCTGGCGCACCCCGTCCAGACGGCTAAGAGAATCTTCAATCTTGCTGGCGCAGGAAGCACAACCCAACTGGGCTATCTGGTAATTTAATCTGGTCAATGATGTGTCTTTGTTATGCATGATCATCTCCGCCTTTTTTATTCTGCTGCATGAAGCAATGCTATTTCAACCAGTTGGCTGACATGTTCATCAGACAGGCTATACCAGGTGTGGCGGCCATCCCGCCGGTAGCGGACCAGCCGGCCCTGGCGCAGGATGCGCAGCTGGTGCGAGACCGCAGACTGGCTCATCTCCACTATATCTGCCAGTTCATGGACGCAGCGTTCACCATGTAAAAGAGCACAGATCAGACGCAGCCTGGTCTGATCGCCCAGGATTTTAAAGAGATCACCAGCTGCTTCTATTGCTTGGTCAAGTGGTAATCTGGCCTTGATCTCACCGGTTTGGCAGTGATCTTTGTGGTCTGGCATAAGCACCCCTATCTCATGAACATATGAACATATATTCATTTATTAATATGTTTTTATCTTACCACAGGCCGAAAAAAAGAGCAAGCTCCGGGCTTGCTCTTGATCTAACGGCAGTCTAGCTCCTGGCGTTTTCAGCTCCAGTAAAAAGCATAGCGCTCCATTGCGCTCATAACCGCCTTGACATTGGCCAGGGGTGTGCCGGGATAAAGGCCAAAGACCATCATCAATCCGCCCTGGCGGGAGCCCAGGCGGGCCACTTCAGCTTTAATCAGGGCATCAATCTGCTCCGGGCTGCCAAAGGGGGTGATGAACTGGCGGTCAATATCAAGCTCAATACAGACCTTGCCCGCCAATCGCTTTTCGATCCAGTCAATGCCGTTAACCAGATCCTGCAGGTTAATCACATCGACTGCGTCTGTGACAAGATCGTCGATCAGGTCATGCAGATGGCCATCTGAATGAAAGTGGACTAGAATATCATGCTCAAGTGCCACTTGCATGAGGCGCTGGTAGCTGGGCTTGATGTATTTACGAAAATCCGCCGGTGCGAGCATGGGACCTTTTTGCATGCCCAGATCTTCCGGGTAAGTCAGCATGTCCACGCCTAAATCGGCATAATTTTTTATAAAAGCCAGATTAAAGCTCTCCAGCCGGTCGATCAGATCCCACAGCAGGGGATTCTCATCTGCCATATCATAGATAAGGTTCTCATAACCACGCAGGTCCTGCAACTGCAAAAAGGTGTGGCCGTGGCGCAGGCCACCGCTGCTGAAGGCTCCTGCCGCCTTGGCCCGGGCCACACTCTGGGCAGTTTTGGCCCAATCGATTGGTCCGATTCCCGTACAATGGTCTGGATCCGGCCAATTAAAAGCAGGATAATCTTGCCAATCGGAAAGCGGGTGGCCGGTAACTGTCCCGGTTATGCCATCTGCACTGGTTTGCCAGACACAGGAAAAGTCATCTTTGTAGAGCTCATCCCGGCGGGCGACCAGGGCAAAATCAGGTGTATAAGGTAGCTTGGGCCTTTGGAAATCTGGAAAGAGGAAAGGGTGGTCCTCAATCAGCTCACACAAACGTTCCTGGTCATAGTGCTGCCAGCAGGCTGCATTTATGTGAAAATTCATCGGTATGAAATCAGGTCCTTCAAAGCGGATTGCTCTGAAGATATTCTCGCGTTGGTTCATCCTTAACTCCTCCTGCAATTGGACTCTAGCTAGCAAGGCTATTTTAGCACAGCAAACCTAAGCTGAATATAATCCTATCACTGTTCTTTTTTTATATTTTTATTCCCGTAAACGTTTAACAATCTCTTTAGCTGGCAAAGCTTACCAAAACAGGTGAATTTGTTGGAATATCGCTTGAGCATGTTACTATTTTTCGGATATTATGCTATATTAGACGGTGGCAATATGATCATAAGCCAGCAATACAGGAGGTACTAATTAGTGATTCGTTTCGCGTTTTTCCGACGAGGCGTCCATCCTGACAGTAATAAAAATACTGATGATTGTGCAACCATCCGCCTCGATGGTTTTAAATCCGTGCATATACCTATGAGTATGCATATAGGTCCGCCCTGCACCTGTCTGGTGAAAAAGGGCGATCAGGTCAAGATCGGCCAGGTGATTGGCAAGCCTGAAGGAGCACTGGCTGTGCCGATCCATGCCAGCGTGTCCGGACTTGTCAAGGCTGTGCGCAAGGAAGTTGCCAGTTCGGGCAGTTCCATGGAAGTGGTTGAAATTGAATCTGACAATCTGGCTGAAACAGCTGCTGACCTGGCCCCGCCTCAAGTAACAGACCTGGCCTCTTTTATCCAGGCAGTGCGGGATTCCGGCCTGGTTGGCCTGGGCGGGGCGGGTTTTCCCACCCACATGAAGTTGCAGCCACCGGCCGGCAAGGAGCCGGACACACTGGTCATCAATGCTGCGGAATGCGAGCCTTACATAACCTCAGACCTGCGTCTTTGTCTGGAGCACACCAGCGAGATAATTGAGGGCATCAGCCTGCTTGTCCATTATATGGGAATCAACCGTGTCTTGATCGGGGTTGAAGATAACAAGCCCCAAGCCCTGGCTGCCCTGCAAAAAGCCATCAAGGCTGCGGGCAGCTCAGCCTTTGCCCAAGCCTCAGTAGCCGTGATCAGCCTTAAGACCCGCTATCCCCAGGGTGCTGAAAAGATGCTGATTCACAGCCTGACCGGCCGCAAGGTGCCCACAGGCGGTCTGCCCCACGATGTCAATGTCCTGATGCTTAATGTCGGCACAGTCCGCTATATTGCCCACTACCTCAAAACAGGCATGCCCCTGGTCCGCAAAAGTTTGACCCTGGACGGCAGTGCTGTAAAAAATCCAGGTAATTTTAATGTGCCAATCGGAGCTTCTATCCCCGATGTCATTGCTGCAGGCGATTATGGGTGGTTCCATGATGGGCGTGGCTTTGGACCGGCTGGAAATAAGCATTATCAAGCAAAATAATGCCATCTTAGTCTATGACCGGGATGAAGCAGCCGTCGACCAGGAGACACTTTGCATCCGCTGTGCCCGCTGTGTCTATGCCTGTCCTATGCACCTGGTGCCAACCAGCCTTGATAACTGTGCCCGTATCCAGGATATGGCCGGACTGAAGCAATACCATATCATGGACTGTATAGAATGTGGCAGCTGCACTTATGTCTGCCCTGCCAAACGCTATCTGGTGCAAAGCATCCGCCACGGTAAAATACTTTACAGGGCTGCCCAGGCAAAGGAGGCCAAAAACTCATGATGCTGCAAGTATCTTCCTCTCCCCATATTCGGGATAACTCTTCGACCAGGGGCGTGATGATTGATGTGGTCATCTCACTCATCCCCTCCTTACTGGCAGGCATCTACTTTTTTGGTTACCAGGCCCTGCTGGTGGTTGTTCTTTCTGTCGGTTCAGCCATCTTGTTTGAATATATCTCGCGCCGGGTCATGAAAAAAGATAATACAATTGGCGATTTCAGTGCGGTGGTGACCGGCCTTTTGCTGGCCTTCAACCTGCCTCCCTCTGTTCCGGTCTGGCTGCCAATTATTGGCTCAGCTGTTGCCATTGTAGTGGTCAAGCAAATGTTTGGCGGTCTGGGCCATAATTTTGTTAACCCGGCCCTGGCAGCCAGGATTGTCCTGACCTTGTCCTTCCCTGCCCCAATGACCCGCTGGATTGTCAAAACAAGCTTTGATCTTTTCAGCGGCACAGACCTGATCGCCACCGCCACACCCCTTTATTTAGCCCAGAGCGGCAACCCGGATAACCTGGTTGTGCCCACCTATCTGGAACTGTTTTTAGGCCTCAAGGGCGGTTGCATCGGTGAGGTTTCCATCCTGGCCCTGGCTATCGGGGCAGCCTACCTGCTGCTGCGCAAGGTCATCTCACCCTGGATCCCACTGACCTATCTGGCCACGGTGGCAGCTGTTACAGCAGCCTTTGGCCAGGATCCCCTCTACCACCTGCTTTCCGGCGGTCTGATGATCGGGGCCTTTTTTATGGCAACAGACTATGTCACAGCACCACTCTCCCGCAAGGGCAAGATTATCTTTGGCATTGGCTGTGGTCTGCTTACTGCGCTCCTGCGCATCTTTGGCAGCATGTCTGGCGGTGTCTCCTTTGCCATCATCTTCATGAATATCCTGACCCCGCATCTGGACCGCTGGACAATACCAGTGCCTTTTGGAGGTGTGCGCCGTGCCAAATCATAAGCCCTTCATGCCTGCTCTTGTCTTGACTATTATCTGCCTGATCACGACAGGTCTTTTGGCTTTCACTTTTGAATTGACCCGGTCTGAGCGTGAAAGACAGGCTGAGCTGGTGGCCAACAGTAATCGCCAGGCCTTATTCCCAGAAGCGGAAAGCTTCACTGTCCATGAAACTAAAACTGCTCTACCAGATGGTCTTTTGGAAATAACAAAAGCCACTGCCGCTGACGGCAGTCTTATTGGCTGGCTGTTCTTGTCTGAAAGCCGCGGTTATGGCGGCCAGGTTCCGGTCCTGCTGGCTTTCACTCCTAGTGGTGATATTAGTGGTATCAGGGTGCTGGCAAATGAAGAGACACCCGGTCTGGGTAAAAAAATTGAGCTTGACTCCTACCTGGTCCAATTTGCCGGTGCCACGGCTGCCAACACCTTTGTCCTCAAGGCAGAAAATGAGCAGCAGATCCACATTGATGCCATCGCCGGCGCCACCATTTCATCTCGGGCAGTGGCTGTGGCGGCGAATATCAGCACCGGATTTTTTGAAATACTACAAGAAGAGGAGGGCCACTAAAGATGGCAGCTCAGAAAAATATTAGCTTAAAACATGAATTCACCAAGGGCATAGTGGCAGAAAACCCGGTCCTGCGCCTGATCCTGGGCACCTGCCCGACCCTGGCAGTCACAACCAGTGCCAGTAATGGCCTGGGCATGGGGCTGGCAGTAATTTTTGTCCTGGTCGGATCCAATCTGGTTATATCGCTTTTACGCAAGGTTGTACCCGACAAGGTCAGAATTCCGGTCTTCATCACTGTGATCGCTGGTTTTGTTACCATAGTCCAGTTGCTGATGCAGGCCAGTTTACCGGCCCTGGACCAGTCTTTGGGAATCTTTATACCTTTGATCACAGTCAACTGTATCATTTTGGCCCGGGCTGAGATGTTTGCCTGCAAGAACCCGGTTCTGCCTTCGATCATAGATGGTCTGGGCATGGGCATCGGCTGCACTGCGGCCATGGTCCTGATGGGCGCCATCCGGGAAGTGATTGGGAATGGCTCCTTCTTTGGTTTGCTTTTACCTGGCCTGCAGCCAGGCAGCTATTTTGAGCCCATGCTGATCTTCATCCTGCCTCCAGGCGGCTTTTTTGTCTATGGCCTCCTGATCGCCCTGGCCCAGAAACTAGGCCAGAAACTAGCCAGTTCAGAAGCAGGAGATGACATCTGTGCCGGAGCCATCTCAGATGAGACAGCCTGCCTGCTCTGTGGCGGCTGCAGCTTCGGCCGCAGCGGCAGCCAGAGTGAAGACCAGGCTGCTGAAGGGGTCCGGCGCATGGCTGTAAAGTCCAACCAGAAACAAGCCGCCAGTGAAACTGATGAAGGGGGTCTGGCAGAATGAGAGAATTTTTAATCATCTTTTTTGGTGCCATCCTGGTCGACAATTTTGTTTTGAGCAAATTTTTAGGTGTCTGCCCCTTCCTGGGCGTCTCCAAAAACCTCAAGACCGCCATGGGCATGAGTGTGGCTGTTATATTCACCATGATCCTGGCCACTGCTATCACCTGGCCGGTTTATTACTATCTGCTCTGGCCCAATGATCTGGGTTACCTGCAAACTGTCATCTTTATTCTGGTCATTGCTGCCCTGGTCCAGCTGATTGAAATATTCCTAAAAAAAGCCCTGCCGCCTCTTTATGAGGCCTTGGGCATTTACCTGCCCCTGATTACCACCAACTGTGCAATTTTGGGCGTGGCCATCCTCAATATTGATAAAGGCTATGGTTTTATGGCAGCTCTGGTCAACAGTGCCGGTGCCGGTCTGGGCTTTTTGTTCGCCCTTTTCCTTTTTGCCGGCGTACGCAGCAAAGTCGACCATGCCGATGTACCGCCTTTTCTGAAAGGTCTACCGATCACTTTGGTTTCTGCCTCGCTTGTCTCCATTTCATTTTTTGGCTTCAAAGGCCTGATTGAAAAGATTTTCAGCTGAGCTGGCCAGATCAGGAGGAATATATGACCCTAGTTTTTCTTATTAATCTACCGGCAATCCTCATACCAACTGCGATTGGCGGCGGTATAGCCCTGATTTTGGGCATAGTTTTAGTGATTGCAGCCCGCTTCTTTGCCTTACCTGTTGATGAAAAGCTGGAAGCGGTCCGGGCCGCCCTGCCTGGTGTCAACTGTGGCGCCTGCGGCTATTCCGGCTGCGATGCCTATGCCAAGGCCCTCTGTACTGATGAGCCGGATGCCGGCAAATGTACAGTCGGTGGTAAGGATACAGCCCTGGAGCTGGCTGAGCTGCTCGGCTTTGATCCACCCTCTTTTATCCCCCAGACCGCTTTTATCTTTTGCCAGGGCACCAATCAGAATACCCAGAAACGCTATGAGTACGCTGGTACAACAACCTGCACCGCAGCCCATGGCCTTTTTTCCGGGCCGAATTCCTGTTCCTATGGCTGCCTGGGTTTTGGTGACTGCCTGGCCGCCTGCCCTTATGACGCCATCTATCTGGCCGACGGTATTGCCCATATTGACAGCCAGCGCTGCACAGCCTGCGGCCTTTGCATTCCCACCTGCCCCAAGCATTTAATCGAACTGATCCCGCGCCACTACAATGCATATACAGTATCATGCAAGAATAAATGGCCTGGTGCCCAGACCCGCAAGAACTGCAAGGTTGGCTGCATCGGCTGCCGCCGCTGTGTCAAGGCCTGCCCGGTGGATGCCATCAGCATGGACGGCCCCCTGGCAGTGATTGACCAGTATCTTTGCATCCATTGTAATAAGTGTTTGGAAGTCTGTCCGACCCATGCCATTGAACGCGGCCTGCTTTTGGCAGCCGATAGCACCGGTCAACCAGTCCGTTCCAGGACTGACCAGGACCCTGTGGTGACAACACCTGCCCTGCGCCCGGCCGGCTCAAGCGAAAGCTGACTGCAAAACGTAATTTGAAAATTGAATAGGGAAAAGCTGTAGACTGGTATTGAG
>CAZZGG010000026.1:0-27649 GCA_964654125.1 uncultured Oscillospiraceae bacterium | reverse complement strand
ATACCAGTGGTTTGCAGCCTTTTATCCTCTTTCAAGTGTCAAAAACGGGATTATAGCATGTTTTCTAGCAGCCCCAACAGTTGGCCGGCCTTGACTTTTGGGAGTAATTACCACTAGATAGAAGTAACTTTTTTGTAAAAAGGAGGCTTTTATGCAGGATTTACAATTAAAGCCGGGCCAGGCGGAGCTGGTCGTTTTGGGTAGCTGTTCCGGCACGGAACCGATGCCGGGTAGAAAGCATGTTTCTTTCGTCATTCGCCTGGCTGACGCCATGTACTGGTTTGATGCCGGTGAAGGCTCATCCTATACCGCCCATACCATGGGTCTGGACCTGATGCAGGCCAAGGCCATCTTCATCTCCCACACCCACATGGACCATGTGGGCGGCCTGGGCAATCTGTTCTGGAACATCCGCAAAATCAGTGGCATGACCGGCCGTTTTAAAGGCAAGCACTTGCAGCTCTATACCCCTGATCTGCGTTTGTGGCAGGCTGTGGGTGATTTACTGGCTTTGACTGAGGGTAATTTTTCGATTGACTTCACCATTGAACCCAAGCTGATCGCTGATGGCTTGTTGCTGCAAAATGAGGATCTGACTGTATCTGCCCTGCACACACACCATCTGCCCCAAAATGCCGACGGTAGCTGGCCGGCTTTTGGTTTTGCCATAGAGGTGGCCGGCCAGAAAATTGTCTATAGCGGCGATACCAAAGGCGTGGCTGATTTTGCGCCAATGCTGCCCGGCTGTGATCTCCTACTGGTCGAAACCGGCCATCATCATCCGATTGAGATTGCCCGGGAGCTGCTGGATAAGAATCTGCTGCCCGGCAAGATCGGCTATATTCATCATGGCCGGGTGCTTTTGGATGATTATGATGCGACAATCAAGCAGTTAGAGGCGCTGATTCCAGGCCGCTATATTGTCTTTGACGATGAGGACAGGCTGCTGCTTTAACCCGCCAGCAGCTCGTCCATGGCTTTTTTCACCAGTGGCACTACATAGCGGCTGCCTTTTCTTTCCTTGACATCTTCTATCACCATGGCGATTGTAAGACGCGGCTGGTCAATGTTCATAGCAACAAACCAGCCGTTTTCTTCTGCTTCATCATCAAGGCTCTTTTTCAGTTCAGCTGTACCCGTTTTGCCCAGCATCCTGGTTTTGGCCGGCGGGTCAGTATAGCCGGTACCAGCCGGGTCTGTGACAACTGTCAGAAAAAGATCCCGCAGCAAGGCCACATCTTCCTGCTCCACGGCCTGTTTTTTCCAGACCAGGGGCTCCTGGTCAGACAGTTCCAGGCTGGGCTGCATTAAGTTGCCTTCTGTGGCCAGGGTACTGTAGATAAGGGCCAGGTGGAGGGGGCTGGCCAGAACTTCGCCCTGGCCATAAGCAGCATCTGCCAGCAGGATCGGGTTACCAAGGTCCTGATTGGCAATCTGGGATTTGGCAAAAGGGTAGTCCAGCGGCAGCTCTTCATCAAAGCCGAAACCTTCAGCCAGGTGGAGGAATTTTTCGCCGCCCACGCGCAGGGCCTGGCGGGCGAAGTAGATATTGTCTGAATAAAGGATGGCTGCGGCCAGGTCAACTGGCCGGTCAAGCGCCTTGACCCGGGTGATATGGTAGTCGCCCCAGCCGGCATCAGGCTGCCATTGTTTGCCTTCAATTTCTAGCGCTTCGGCTGGATCCAAAGTGCCGGCTTTAAGGCCAATGGCTGCAGTGACTAGCTTGAAGACAGATCCAGGTATATAAGCGGCCTTGAACCTGTTGGTGAAGTAGCTTTTTTCGGCATCGTTCCATTCTTGGCGGATGGAATCAGGCACATAGGTCTGAAAGAGGTTGGGATCAAAAGATGGGGTGCTGACCAGGGCCAGGACTTGGCCGCTTTTGGGATCAACTGCGGCAGCGGCACCGGCATCATCTTGCATGACTTGATAGATAGCCAGCTGGCTCTTTATGTCTATGGTGAGGGTGATGCTTTCACCGTCTTTAGCTTCTTTTCTGGCAATGACATCCTTGAGCTGGCCGCTTTCGCCATGGACCAGGGTGATCTCACCGCCTCTTTCACCACGTAGACGTTCCTCATAGACTTGCTCCAGGCCCATCTTGCCAATCTTATCCTGGCCGGTGTAGCCTAGTTCGGCCCGGCTTTCCAGTTCTTCTGCGGTGATCGGTCCGATGTAGCCGGTCAAAAGGCCGGCAGCCGCAGCCAGAGGATAGACCCGGCCATGGCCTCTTTGGTATAAGACACCATCCAACTCAGTTAAACGGGCTGCCAGGTCGCCATTTTCCGCTGGCAGGGTGACCACAGGATAGAACCAGTCCGGGTTTTTGGCTGCCTGGTAGATCTGGTCGATTTTTTCCGGTTTGATATCCAGCAGTTCCGCCATGATGGGGATGGACTCATCCTTGCCGGGACCAAATTTACCAGGCGCGATACCAATAGTGATCAGATCACCGTTCAAGGCCAGGCCATAACCATTGCGATCGCGGATCTCGCCTCTGTCCGGCTGCAGAACCCGTGCCTGGACCTTGTCCTTGGCTTCCATGGCGGGAAAGATCAGTTTTTCATTCCAATCTATCTTCCAGGCCAGCTTGCCGGCTGTTTCTTCTTTTTTGAAATAAGCCAGATAATTATCAATTACTACTGGCCCGGCCAGGGTGTCCATACTCAAAGAAAAGTTCAAAAGAGCGGTGTTTTCATCGATCAGGTCAAATGATGCATCTATTTGCTCAAAAATCTCAACTGATAATCCTGACGCTTCAATGCCACTAAAAATATTGTTGTAGCGGCTGACGAAATCTTCTTCACTGATCCGGTTTTTGGCATTTTCCGTCAAAAACAAGTACATTGCCGCAAAATCGAATTGTTCCCAGGCTCCAGCATAAAGAGCAAACAATTCATCTGGCAGGGCGATATCATTCGCTGTTTCTGTTTGTCTGTTTGTGACCAGGGCACTGGTCCCTGGCCCGCTTACTTCTGCTGCACTTGTCATCCCGCTTGGCGTTGCACTGCAGGCAGTCATGGCCAGTAGCAAGACCAGAATCAGGCAAAAAGACATCCAGCGAACGAGGTGCGCTTGCGCATATGGGGTCATGTTGTGACTCCTCCTGTTGCTTTTTTTTGCATCCTAATAGATTACGAAAGCTTTATCCCGTTATTATATCATAGTCATGGAAATGCTAGTTTGTGCAGTTATTGCTCGCAGGCTGACGGAAAGCCAGCAGCAGGATTGGCGCTGCAAGTACGAAAGAAATCAGGTAGAGCAGCTGGAAACGGCCATGCTGGAAGATGCCAGTAGTCAGGTCTGGTAATAATCTCATCACCTTGCTGCCAATCAAGGGCCCAGCCAGCAGGGCAAGACCGTAAAAGGCGCCAAACCAGCCCTCATAGAGGGTCTTGTTAGTCTCTGGAATAAGGTCATAGCGGTAATTGACCAAAAATACATTAAAGCCGCTGTTGCTGCCACCTGAAAGGCAAGCAGCAATGAAAAGTAAAAAAGTGGTCTTACCAGTCAAGCAGACATAAATCGCATACTCACCGATGGCCAGCAGACCGGCCAGCCGGAAAGCCCTGATAAGGCCAAAGCGATTCTCCGCCCGGTGCCAGATCCGGGTTCCCAGGATCAAAAAGATGTTGGAGGTAACATTGACCAGAGAAATAAACCTATAATCAAGCTCCAGGTAACGCAAAAGATAAACTGAAGTAAAAGAAGATGACATGGTCAGACTAGTGTAGTAGAAATATACAAACAGGATGAATTGTAGATAGGCTTTATTATGCAACGGCTCAAAAAAAGACCTGAGCTTGAATTTATGCTGCCCTGTGCCGTAATCAGGCTCCGGCACTCCTAAAAGAACAGCAGCATCTGCCAGGGAAAAAAGCAGGCTGAGTGTAAAAACAATAACAAAGCCAAGATATGATTTGTCCAACCAGTCCAACATAAAACCCATACTGAGATTAGCCAGTGTATAGGCAATGCGGAGGAAGAACATCCGCTTGAAAATGAAGCCGCTGCGCACCTTGGACGCAAATGAGTTCATCATCCAGATGGAATAGCCGATATCAAAGACACCCCAGATCAGGTTGCCGCTGATAATCATCAGGGGCAGTACCTTAAGCACAGCCGTATTATCCGGCAAAATAAGTGGCAGATAGACAATTCCGCACACCAGCAGGCGGGCGGTGACCAATAAGGTAAGAAGCAGATTTTTACGCTTGGCCAGGCGCTCAAAAATAAAGCAAGAAAAAAAGCCAGCAATTGCAGCCCAATTCATCGAATTGTTCAGCAGGCCAACCAAAAAGTCCGATGCCCCCAGGTGGACTAGATAACCAGACAAAAACACACCAGAGGACAGAACAACAGCGGCATTTATAAAAATGCCGCTCCAGATGAACAAGATGCTTTTTCTTTGCTCTTCGTCCTGCCAGGTGCTTTTCAAGGCAGACCACTTGTATTTTATTTTTCTCACCTCAAGGGCTTATTCTTTTTCTAAAAATGCTACAATATCTGCAGCACGTGGCGGGCAGCCGGGCATAAAAGTGTCAAAATCCCTGGTACATGTACCAATACCAATACCATGCTCTTTTTTGTGCTTATAATACTGTCCTATATAGAGTCTTGTCGTGCTTGTGTCCAGTGTGCCGCGCTCATGCATCCTTTCCAGGGCGTGGACCAAACTACCATAACAGGCTGAGCAAGCCTGGTTTTCAGTAATCAGCTCGCGCCAGGGCAGCTCTTTTGCCCTGACCTGTCCAGCCGAGGAACGGTCGTCGTTGAGCTCAGTTATTCTGGCTGCAGCCAGATCATCTGTACCAACTCCAAGTCCTGCCGCCAGGCCAATATAGGGCACATCAACTGGATCCAGGCCAATTAATCTAGCTGCGTAGCTGTCCAACAGGACCGGGTCCCGCGCCGCGAGTAATCGGTTCATGGCCACCGGACGGCCGCCCTCCTCAAAGCTAAGGTCGCCGTTGAGCCCATCGACTATGATCAGGTCCTGAGGCAGGGCAACATTAAGGCAGGCTATCGGTTCATGCAGACCTAAGGTGTGGTAACGGCGTTTTTCGATATCCGGGATACAGCCTTTCAAATTTTTCAGGGCACAGGTCAGCCTGGTCTGGCAGTGGCCTTTTAGGACAGGTACATTTATAAAAAAGTCCTGTTGTAAAGCTTTCTCGCAAATCTCCAGTTCCAAGCCACCGGCCCTAACCTTGCGTGATTTGTCCTTTTCCAAATTATGTAACTGGACCTGGTACTTTCGAGCCAGTTTATCATAGCCACAGGCTGTAAAGGCCCGGCTCGTTCTCTCACCAATCCAGGAACTTTCCAGGATAGAAATCCTGTGAAAGCCCCGGGTTTGGAAATACTCAATTATCCCTGCCACCAGCTCCGGTGTAGTCGTAGCTCCACTATCAGCTGTTTTTGCCACAACAAGATTGGGCTTGATCCCGATCCGGCTGTCTAAAGCCAGCCCCTTTTCCGGTCTAACCCGATCAAGGAGCTGCTGGACCATGGTTTTGGCATCACTGCCGTATATAGCATAGATGTCTTGCTTTTGCATCAACCGACTGGATTAAGCCTGGCCCCCACAGCACCGCCGGGATGGATCAGGCCAAACTGCTCTTTTGTGTAATCAGTCTGGGCGATCAAAGCGGCCAGGAGAGCGTCGAAGATCGCCAGGGTGGCCATATAGCTGGCTGTAGCCATCAGTCTTAGGGGATCGCTTTCTTCTTTGATCTTCATGGGGATCAATATATCAGCCTGCTGGCCTAATGGTGATTCTAGATTTTCTGTCAGGGCAATCAGGACAGCTTCCTTTTTCTTAACAACATCAATGATCGGTAAAAGCTCTGTTGTCTTACCGCCACGACTGACCATAATGACCGGATCACCTTTTCTGACACAGCCCAGGCCACCATGGATAGCCTCAGCCGGCGGCATGAACTTGGCCGGTATTTCTATGCAGCACAGAGAGTGGGCCAGTTTCATCGTGGCAGCCCCGGATGAGCCGCTGGCACAGGTGATAACCCTTTCTGCTCCAGCTATCACATCAACAGCCTTGGCAAAGGCCTCTTGATCAAGATAGTCCAATACATCCAAAACAGCCTTGGCTTCAATTTCAATTGATGCCCGCGCCGCATCCCAAGCTTCAGGTTTCATAATCTGCCTCCCATATCAAGTTTTTTACTAACGAGATCACAGTAGCATATTACGAAGACGAAAACAACTGTTGAGATTTCGCAAATAAGCTTGACTGAGTTATACTGGTATTTGTAAGATTAACTTAAGATCAAGCAAGGAGTGACCTTATGTTTACAGGAAGTAAAATAAAAGCACCGTTTTTTGAAATCGGGCCCAAAGCGTATCTGTACGGCTCCGACGTTGTCGATCTGGCTCTGGCTGCTGATGCAGCCGCCCAAAAGTATAATGTCGATGTTATCTTCACCGCTCCATACGTATCAATTGAGGCGGTTGCCCGGGCAACCAGCCACATCCATGTCTTTGCCCCGCATATGGATCCAATCAAGCCCGGCCGTGGCGTGGCAGACATCCTGCCGGAATCTTTACTGGCTGCAGGAGCCACCGGGGTCCTCTTAAATCACAACGAAAAGCCTGTGTCTCTGGCTGACCTGAAACAGATCATCGCCAGGGCAGACGAACTGGGCCTGGCCACACTGGCCTGCGCTGACTCCCTGGCAGAGGCCAAGGCAGTCGCCTGCCTGGCCCCGAACATCATAGCTGCAGAACCATCTGAACTAATTGGCACAGGCCAGGTCAGCGACATGGCCTATGTCCTTGAGTCAACCCGCCTGATCAAGGAAGTCGACAGCCGGATCATGGTCCTGCAGGCAGCCGGTATCAGTAGCGGCAAGGATGTCTACCGGGTCATCAGGGCCGGGGCGGAAGGTACAGGATCATCAAGCGGTATAGCCAAGGCAGCCGATCGGGCCGCCATGGTTGATGAAATGGTTGGCGCTGTGCGCCAGGCCTGGGATGAATATATAAAACAAAAGTAAAAGGGAAAAGGAGTACATTATGAAAGTTTTTCGCAAAAGTATCGATCTTCAATCCAAAGGACTCAACCCGACATTTCACGATGTCACAGTAAAAGTCAAAGAGCTTGTCAAGGAATCCGGCATCCAAAATGGCATCTGTGTTGTTTATTCTCATCACACAACCTGCTCTGTCATGACTCAGGAATGCTCACATGACAAGACCTATTTTGGCCTGGAATACCTGCAGCAGGACCTGGTCAACATCATGGAAAAAATGATCCCCACCTGCCGGGCAGAAGGCCAGTACATGCATCCGGGCCCAGAGCATATTGATTTTGCCATGAGCGTGGGCGAAGAAGGTGAGTGGACCAGCCTCAACACAGATGCCCATCTGCGTTCAGTTTTCTTTGGCCGCTCCGAAACTATCGTTATTGTCGATGGTGAGCTAGATCTGGGCGAATTCGGCTACATCTATTTCATCGACTGGGACCAGGTCAGGGCCAGGCCCAGACAGGCTCAGGTACAGCTGCTCGGCGAATAAAAAAGCAACATTTTCTTTTGCTGAAAGCCGGACCTTGGGTCCGGCTTTTTTTACACTGTCAATAGATCAACACCACTGGAACGGATGGCCCGCAGCTGTTCCTGATCAGCATCCTTGTTGGTGACCAAGCAGTCAATACAACGCAAGCTGGCAAAATTATGAAAGCTCTCCCGGCCCAGTTTACTACTGTCAGCCACTATAATGGTCTGGTGCGAACGGTTGACCATGGCCACATTCACTTCAGCTTCCTCAGCATGATAAGTCGAGATGCCACTATGACTGTCAATCCCATCAACGGACAAGATGGCCTTATCGGCCTTATACTTGCTCAGCTGGGCCAGGGCATCACTGCTGTAGGTAAAAAGATACTGGGTGTTCATGTTACCGCCCAGTAAAATGACCCTAAAAGTCGGATAATCACTCAGTTCCATAGCTACTGCAATCGAATTGGTCAGGATATTGAGCCGTTGATGGCGCTTTAACTCCATGGCTGTAATCAAACTAGTCGAGCCCGAATTAATCAGCAGGGTTTCTCCATCGTGGATCATATCGCAAAGAGCTGAGGCGATGCTCTTTTTGGCTTCCATGTGGCTGATTTTCCTGCCCCAGCCAAAACTGTGCCCCAGACCGCCGCTGCGCACAACAGCACCACCCGGCACCCGTTCAAGCAGGCCTTTTTTCTCCAGAGTGTTCAAATCATGGCGAATCGTCACTTCCGAAAAACCGAGCGAACTGCTCAACTCACTGACTTTGACCCTGCCATCACTGTTCAGCCTGTCAACAATTAACTGCCGGCGCGCTTCCAGCTCCAGTCCTGTTTTAGCCATCTTGGCCTCCTGCTAGTTTTAAGAAAAATATAGCACATTTCGATTTTGAAAACAAATCATAAGCTGGGCGAAAGCAAAATTAGCAGATAAGTCCTTCTCATTGCATCCAGACTCTCAAGCGGCTAAAATCTAAATAGACACATCAGCCCGCTAAACAAAGAAAGGACAGTGCAATCTATGTTTAATCCGGACCAGATCGTTCCCACTCCCAAACAGCTAACCCGTTCTGATAAATCAATAGTTCTGGGCAGCCCAGGCCAGGCGGCCTGCCAGCTGACCATCCAATGCCCCGAAGATTCACAAGCTTTAAAAAACTCCCTGGCTCTGCTAAATGAAACATTTTCCCGCCTGATCATGGCAGTTCCCGGCCCGGCAACTGCCGGTGCAAAGCTGGTCTTAGAACTGGCTGATCCACCAGCTGACCTGGCAGCCAACCCGGATCTACTAGCCCAGGGTTACCGTCTCAAGGCCCAGGCTAACCAGGTCACAGTGACCGGTTTTGGCCCGGAAGGCCTCTATTTCGGCACAAGAACCCTGACCCAGTGTCTGGATCTGACAGATAATCTACTTACTATCCCTGAAATTGAAATCCTCGACTGGCCGGACTTGAAAACGCGCGGCCACTTCATGGAAAGCCGTTACGGCTCCAACCTGATGACGCTAGCTGACTGGCAGGAAGTGATCGACCAGATGTCAGCTATCAAGATGAACCAGCTGGCGATCTCCCTTTATGGCTGCTGGGTTGTCCAGTATGACGGCCGGGTCAGCGAATACCTTTATATGCCGCTTAAAGCCTACCCTGAACTGGAAACGCCAGTTGTCTGCCGCTACTATTCACCTGAAGCCGGTGGCTGGATCGACGAGGAAAAACCTGTTCCCATGGTGGCAGAGGATTTCTTCGGCCAGCTGGTCGCTTACGGCCAGACCCGCGGCGTGACAGTCTTCCCTTTGGTCAACTCCTTTGGCCACAACACCTTGCTGCCAGCCAGCTATCCGGCCGTCTCAGCCAAGGACATTGACGGCCAGCCCACCCTGACAGGATTTTGCACAGCCGAAGAAGAGACCTACAAGCTGCTTTTCACCATCTATGATGAGATCATCGACCGTTATCTGGCTCCCAGTGCTGTCGATTCCTTCCATATCGGCCTGGATGAGGTCTGGGACCAGATTGCTGCCAATAAAGATGACATCTACAAGGTCCGTTCCCCCTGGTGCCAGTGCCCAGTCTGCCGCGACAAATCCAGGCAAGATATCTTTATCGACCACCTGATCCGCCTGGCCCGCCACCTAAAGGACAGGGGTATGAAAAATATCTATGTCTACAGCGACATGCTGATTGGCCACGGCGACTCCATTAAGGAAGAAAGTGTTGAACACCTGGTTGCAGCCCTACAAGAAAATGATCTGTTCGACCTGGTTGTGGTTGATTGGTGGACCTATTCTGCCTATGCCGACCAGCTCATGTTTCAGACCACCCACCCGGAATTGGGCCTACGCCGCACAGTCAAGCCCTGGAACGGTTATTACCACTGGACTGTTCTGACCGATGCCCTGGCCAATATCAGTTTGCTGGCTGAAATGGGCGTACGGGAAAAAGCCGAAGGCATGCTCTCCTACAGCGCCTGGGACATGAGTTACGACATTAACCACCTGGGCCAGGCAGACATGGCCTGGAACCAGGCCGCTACCGGCAGCCCGGCTAAAATCCAGCAGCACTATGCAGGCCAGCACTTTGCCAGCCGCAAGGACGAGGCTGTAAAAGGTTTAGAGCTTTTGGCCAGTGCGGTCTTTAACAACAAACAGGAAATCAACCCCTATGACCTGCTCCTGGCTAAGCTGTCCTATTACTTCTACAGCTATGTGCGGGAAAATAAGCCCTATCCACGCCTTTTCCCCGGTGAAGCCCTGGCCACCCTGGCCCCAAACCAGGCAGCCTACGCCGAAGAAATCAGCCATTTAGGCGATCTGGCCCAGGAAGCCAGCACCATTTTCTCCTCCCTGGCCACTGATCCGGCCGTCAATCAGAAGATGGCCCGCCGCCTGGCTTATGAAGCAGATAATATTGTCTGCCTGACCGGCGACTATCTGGCCCTTTTCCAAATGCAGGAGCTGGCTGGTCAAAAATCTTTTGACCAGATCAAGCAGCTGGCTGTTACGCGCCGCACTGCCCGCCTGGCCCTGATGGATCAGCTAGAGCAGGTCAAGGAAGCCTACCTGCTGCCCAGCCATATGCGCAACCACAGCATTTTCATGCAATACTTTACCGATCTGGCGGCTTATCTGGCTACAACTGCACCAGCTGATGTCAAACTGGACTTTACAGACAACAGCCACTTTGCCAGCCAGGCCTTCTGGCAGCTGCGCTAATAAAAGGAGGGAGTTAAGCAGTGTTAGCCATCAGTAACACCACTCTTGTACTAACTGATTCTTTCCTGCCCGATGCAACTATTTTGCTAGAAGGCGGCAAGATCCTGGCCTATGGCCCCAAAAACCGCATCCAGATCCCGGCCGAAGCCGAGCTTCTAGATGGCGCCGGCCTTTTCACCGGCCCTGGCCTGATTGATATTCACACACATGCCGGCGGCAGCCACTTTTTCCAGGACGAACCGGAACTAGCGGCAAAGTATCTGCTAGAGCGTGGCGTGACCAGTGTCCTGCCCACCCTTTACTTCAATATGGACCAAGCCGGCTACCTGGCAGCTCTGGCGAAAATCAGGGCTGCCAGGGCTGCTAACCCCAACAGTAACATCCGCGGTGTCTACATGGAAGGACCCTATCTCAACCCCAAGTACGGTGCTGACCGGAGCAACAATCCCTGGACTGGACCAGTCCTGGCCCAGGATTATGAGCCAATCATTGAACAGGCAGCTGATCTGGCTCCTATCTGGGCTTTAGCACCAGAAAGAGAAGGTCTGCTCCAATTTGTCCAGGCTGTCAAAAAAGCCAATCCCCGGGCGATCTTTGCAGTCGCCCACAGTGAAGCTTCCCCGGACCAGATTGAAGCCCTGATCCCTTACGGACTCCATCTGGCCACCCATCACACCAATGCCACCGGCGACCTGGTCAAATATCCCGAGTGCCGCGGTGTCAGTGTCGATGAAACAGTCAACTATCGTGACGAGATCTATGCTGAACTGATCTGTGATTCAGCCGGAATCCATGTGGACCCCTACATGCTGCGCCTGATAGTCAAGATCAAGGGCAAGTCCCGCATCATCCTCATCTCTGACGCCTTTGTCATGGACGGACCTGTGCCGCCCGGATATGAAGGTGTCCATGACATCAATTTCGACTTTGCCGGTGAAATTGCCGGTTCCAAAATGACCCTGGATGGAGCCTGCCGTAACATGCTGGTCCATACCGGAGCCAGCTTAGTGGATGTTTTCAACTATGCCGCCACAAACCCGGCCCGTTTGCTGGGCTGGTCCGATCTGGGCCAGATCATGCCGGATAAGCAGGCTGACCTGGTCATTGTTGATCACTGGATGAATGTAAAAACAGTCATCAAAGATGGCAAGTGCCTGGTCAATCGCCTGACCAGCTAAAAATGAAAGAAGTGGAGAAAATGACAAATTTCCAAGCAGGCTTTGCCCGTATCGACATCACTCCGCCCTTGGGCATCTACATGGCTGGCTACTTTTCCGCCCGCAATGCCGAAGCTGTCCTTGATCCTCTTTTGGCCAGCGCCCTGGCAGTCAGTGACGGGCAGAACACAGCTTTGCTTTTCAGTGTTGATGTAATCGGCATCCGGCAAAATGTGCTGGACGGGATGCGCGAGCAGATCGCAGCAGCCTGTGGCCTTGAGCGGGCCCAGGTCTTTATAGCCTGTACCCACACCCATACCGGCCCTGAAATGAGCCTGGGCCGCCTCTTCCCCTCCGACCCTGCCTACAATGAGCGCTTCACCCAGCTGCTGGCCCAGGCTGGCATTAGTGCCATCACTGACTTAAAACCAGCCAGCCTGTTGGCTGCCCGGGGTCAGGCTCCCGGCATTTCCTTTGTGCGCCGCTTCCGCATGAAAGACGGTAGTTTCAGGACCAATCCCGGTTACAATAACCCGGATGTGCTGGCAGCGGTCAGCAGCCCGGACGAAGAAGTCCAGCTGGTCAGGATCCAGAGGGCAGGTGGCGGAGAGATTCTCCTGGTCAACTTCCAGGTTCATCCTGATGTGGTCAGCGGCAGCAAACTTTCGGCTGACTTTATTAAATTCACCCGCGACAGCCTGGAAAACGCCTTGCCCGGCAGCCATTGCATCTACTTTAACGGTGCCCAGGGTGATGTCAACCATATCGACATCCACGCAGCAAAGGACAAGCCCAGCCGTTATGAGCTCTCCCGTCATATGGGCCAGGTCATAGCCGGCAGTGTCTTGCAGATCCATGCCACAGCCCGGCCCCTGGCCAGTGGCAGTGTCCTTGCTAGCGAAATAAGCCTGGCCGCCCCGCTTAACAAGGCTTCCGCGGAAGAGCTTGAAAAGGCCCGCCAGATCAATGAACTCTTTAAGTCTGGCCGCAGCGAGGAAATTCCGGGCGAGGGCATGAGTGTCACTGCCAAAATTGCTGAAGCTACCCGGATGCTACGCCTGGCTGACGGTCCGGACCAGCACGAACTTAATATCACAGCGGTCCGTTTTGGTGATGTCTGCTTTGCCGGCCTGCCCGGCGAGCCTTTTAATGATATTGGCCGGGGCATCAAGGCAGCCAGCCTGGCTGCCATGCAGTTTATCTGCTGCTGCGCCAACGGCTATGAGGGCTACTATCCCATGCAGGACTCCTTCACTGAAGGTGGCTATGAAGCCAAAAGCTCCAGCTTTAAGGCAGGCATCGCAGAAAGCCTGATTGAAACAAGCCTGGCTAACATCAAATCACTTTTTTGATTAGCAGCTTACTCCGGTAAAAACAGCCAGGCGCGAGCCTGGCTGTTTTCTTTGCCTTATTGTTGCTTAATTATGCTAGGATTCACGTTTTTCAGCCTGGTGCAAAAGTTCCAGAGCTGTCTTGATGATCCTGTCACCGGCTTCAGGAGCATAGATGGAAACAAGCGGCTCATAGCCACCCTCGGCCAGGGCTTCTCTAGTATAGACATAACCGCCGCTGGTACCGTTACTGACTGAACCAAAAATTGTTTTGGCCCGGGGTGATTCTTTTTTCAGCCTGAGTCCAAATTCAACAAAGATCTCAACAGGCACAGTGATGATTCTGGCGTCACCTATGCCGATCAGCATGATTTCCAAAGGAAAGAGCGGCTGGTAACTGTCGTAGGCATTGGGACCGATCTGGGCTAGTTTGAGCCGCCGGTTGGCCCCGATCAAAGTGCACTCCAGGGTGCGTTGGTAGGGATAGGGCTCATTGTTGAGGCGGGCCGTTTCCAGATCCAGCTGGGCCTTAGCCTGGCCGGCTGTGGCATCCTCTAAAGTGGGAATAGGCTTGAGATCAGGCTCTATCTCTGTTTTGGCCACAAAAAGAGTTGGATCATTTTCATATTCCAGGCTGTCAACCAGATCGCCAGCTGCCTTACCTATAGCGGTACCCACCCTTTTGGCCTCAGCAAAGGTCTGATCAGCGCGGAAATGGCGCGATGACTGATCACCAGCAGCACCGATCTGAAAGCCGGTCACCACACCGGGGTATTTTTCTTGTAGATACTCGTAGATAAAGGCCGGATAATCTGCACTTATACTCTTGCTGTGGGCATGCAGAAAAGTTGGGTGCAGGGCATAATTCACCAGGATGCCCCTGACCTTGTCCAGGTCATCCCGGATCACGACTGTCCAGACTTCCGGGTCGGCCGGCCCGTCTTTATCGCGTCTATTGCCACCGACATTTTGCTCTTTACCGCAATGGCCTTTGCCAATACCAATGGTCGCGGCAAAGGCACCCAGCATGGCTGCGCGCACACCAGCCAGAATCTGCTGGTTGACCCAGCTGAGGTAGTACGGATACATCTCAACTCTCTCATCCCGGCTGCCAAAGGGCAGGCTGGCCGGAGCTGGTCCGGAATGGGTGTGGGTGGCCGAAACCATGATATTGGCAGCTGGTATACCCAGCTCCTTTTCAATCTCCTGGCGCAGCTGGGCTACCCGGGCCTTGCTATGATAAAGCAGGTCCAAAGTGACTATGGCCAGTTGGACACCCCTGTTTTTCAAGTAAAAACAATGGGCCTTGATATCATCATGTACCTCATTGTGGTAGCGGTCGAGCGGTTCAGGATAACCCGACAAAAAAGTCGGAAAATCAGGTGTGATAACTTTTTCACAAACACCAGCTAGAAGCATGTGTTTTCACCTCTTTTACTAAAGGCCCCGGGCAGCTGCCCGGGGCCAGGGCTGCTATGGATAATCAGTAGCCGGTCAGTTCCATGATCTCAATCGGCCGGGCGATAGCCGGGTCGATGAAGATTGTGCAAGGCAGGATCTGGTAGATTGAGCCCGGCACTTGCGGGGTCACCGGACCATGGGTGATCAGGCGGGATGTCATGCGCTGCCAGGAGGAGAAGGTACCCATGGTGGAAAGGCCATGTGATTCCACTCTCTTTTTGGCATGCAGCACATCACGCGGACCAATTGTGGCGGCTTTGGGTGGTACAGCACCAACATTGCCGGAGCAGCCGAACACACCATGCAGGGAGTTCTGGGCAATGGTCAGGGGATGCAGGCTGATGATCTTGGCTGGCTGCTGCAGGTATTCTTCCATTGAATCAACTTCAGTATACTCAGGGACCGGATCGATAAAGGCGATATGGCCGGCCCAGCCTGGTCCGGAAGTGAAATAGTCAATACCGCCGTCTGTCTTCTCGTCGATCAGGTCAGAAAAATAATCGATGTTCTGATTGGTCGGGATGAGGATGTTCTCCGGCAGGGGCCGCAGCTCCAGATCAATCTTATCAATGAAATATTTCATGAAAGAATAGATAAAGCCGGATCTGTAGGTTGGCGGAGCGATATTGCCATCTTCATCTGCCCATTCGTCCATAGTGACGAAAACGCAGTTTTTACAGCTGACCTTGTTGCGGTTGATCATTTCAGCCAGGGCCATGTGGGAAGTGGGATTGGGGTTGCCGAAGATTGTTGAAAAGAGCTTGTTCTCATCGTGGGACTGCTTGATACCCATGAATTTTTCTGCCAGAACAACAGCTCCAGAATTGGACATGATGCGGATATTGACATCCGGGTTCTCATGTACAGCAATCTCTTCCGGTGTCATTTTGGCCAGTCTGGCCAAAAGCTCCAGATCCTTAACGGGACAAAAGTCGGCCGACTTGAAAGTAAATGATAGGTCCATCAAAATTCTCCTTTTCCAGGTCAGCTGCCCCCAAGGCAGCCACGGGCTTGGTCTACTGCTGGCACCGGCTGATCAATAGCCGACATCTTCCATGAATTCAATCGGTGCAGCGATCATTTCACTAACATAAACTGTTGTCGGCAGCAGTTGCAGGATTGAAGAGGGCACCTGAGGTGTGACCGGTCCATAGAGGACCAGGCGGGACATGAGGCGCTGCCAGGAGGAGAAGGTACCCATTGTTGATAAGGCATGCATCTCCAGCCTGTTTTTGCTGCGCACCACATCAGCCGGACCAATGGTTGCCGCCTTGGGCGGCACATTGGCGATATCACCGCTCTGGCCAAAGCAGCCATGCAATGAATTCTGGGCAATGGTCAGAGGATGCAAGGTGACAATGCGGGCATCCATCTTTAAAAACTCATCCAGGTCACTAGTGCCAAACTCAGGTGTATCCGGGTCAACAAAAGCGACATGGCCGGCCCAACCCGGACCACTGTAGCAGATATCCGCCCCGCCCCCGCCATATTCAGTGATCATCTTGCTGTAGTCCTTGATGTTCTCTGTTGTCGGAGCGATGCAGTTTTCCCGCTTCATGCGCAGGTCAGGGTCGATTTGATTGTAAAATGACTGCAGGAAAGAGTGATTAAAGCTGGCCTTGTAGGCTTCTGTAGCAACTTCACCAGCATCATTAGCCCATTCGTCCAGGTTGAATGTATAGACATTTTTGCAGCTGATGCGGAAACGGTTGATGATTTCAGCTACTGTCTTGTAGATAGCCGGGGCCGGGTTGGGCATCAGCATGACCAGTCTTTCATTGTTTTGCGCAGCCAGCTGGAGCCGCATCACCATATCAGCGACCCAGAGCAGGGACGGATCCGGAACAATCTTGATCTTAAAATCAGGGTTGTCATGCTTTTCCATATCAGTCCGGGGGATATTGCGTACTCTTTCCAGGACTGCCTTGTCCTTAAAAGGTACCCAGGGAGCAGGATTGAAATCAAACTTTGTCATCTTCTTTATTCTTCCTCCATTGCCATAAATTGTGCCAAGATACGTACAGCAGCTTCGGTGCCCGCCTCTAGACAGGCCTGGCCCAGCTCAGCTGTTGCATAAGTCGGGTCGCCAAACAGGCCGGTTTTTGTTTTTTGCAGGCCCCAGGTTGAAACAGGTCCGCGCAGCTCATTGTTACAGGTGATAGCATCCACATTGGTGTATTCTGCCTGATTGACCAGCTCCGGCCGGTAGGCCAGGATCATGGATGTTTCCCATTCACCACCGTGGATGTCACCTTCAGGGTCTTTTTTCAGTTTGTTGTAGACTGGCTGGCAGAGCTTGGCCGGGGCCAGGGTGCAGATAAAGCGGTCATGGGCATCTGCTATCTCACGCATGACTGTGCGCAGCAGGCCGTCATGGTTGCCATGGCAGTCTAAAAGAGCCACTTTCTTGAAGCCCTGACGCATCAAGGAATCGATCATGTCATAAATGTAGTCCATGAAAACCCTGGTACGGATCTTTAAGGTGCCGGGCCAGCGGGTCACTATATTCATAGAGTAACCATAATAAACAGGCTGGGTCACCAGGACCGGGATCTGTTTCTTGACCAGTTCTTCGGCAATAGCATCGCCATACATCTTAGCGATCAGGGCATCTGTTTCCACCGGCAAGTGCCGGCCATGTTCCTCTGTGGTGCCGACTGGAATAATCACCAAGGTGTTCTTTTTGATTGCCTCTTCCAGTTGCGGCCAGGTCTGTTCTCCATAATAAAATGACATAATCATTCCCCCTGTATTAGTTGGACTTTCAGTCCTGTAATTTTTCTTCCAGTTTTCTATATTCCTGGTAGATTGATTTGTATTCTGCGGTCCGGGCTGGATCCGGTTGATGAATTTTCAGAGCTTGGCGGACCTGGGCGAAGTGCTGGCCCTTGCCTGCGGCATCAGCTAGCATGGCTGCGCCAAAATTGGCCAGTTCCGGTTGCATCTGCCAGACTGTTCTGCCCGTCACATCTGCAATGATGCGGCACCAGAGCTCACTTTTGGAGCCGCCGCCAAAAATGCGCAGCTGGGTGATCGGCGCCTGGTTGACTTCTTCCTGGACCTGCAAGTTGTATTCCATCTGGAAGGCAATTCCTTCCAGCAAAGCCCGGATCAGGTCTTTTTTCTCTGTGGCCAGGCTGAGGCCCTGGAAGGAGCCGCCCTTGATACGCCTGCCAAAAGGTGTGCCCGCTCCCTGCATGTGGGGATAAAAGAAAACACCACCACTGCCGGGGGCCGCCTCTTCTGCCAGATCATCCATCTGGGCATAGCTCAGGTCCGGTGCAATCATCTCACGCAGCCACTTTAAAGTGACACAGGCTGTGCCAATGACAGATTCCTGCACCCAGCGTTTATTGCCCAAGGCAAAAAACGGGATGCGCATTTTACTGTCATTTTGCGGCCGGTCGCTGATGGTGCTGATGGCACTGGCAGTGCCCAAAGACACTGTGGCCACATCCGATCCGACGCCGGCTGCCAGAGCAGCACATTTTTGGTCCTGGGTGCCCAGATAAACTTTGGTCGTCTCCGGCAGCCCCAAAGATACAGCCAGCTCCGGCTTGATCTGGCCGACCAGGCTGCCAGCCACTGCAACTGCTGGTAACTTTGCCAGGTCAATCCCGGTGCTTTGCAAGATTTCTTCATCCCAGCTGCCTGTGTTGACATTAAATGTCATGGTGCCGGAAGCCATGGCGTAGTCGGTCAGGGCATGGCCGGTCAGTTTTTGGTTGATAAAATCAAGCGGCAACAAAAACTTGGCTGTCTTTTCATAAAGCTCAGGCCTGTTTTGCTTGTACCACATCAACTTGCCCAAGGTGTAGCCTGGTCCGATCACTTTGCCTGTCCTGGTGAAGATTTCTTTTTTACCAAAAAGCTCCTCCAGCTGGCCCGCCTGGACCACAGCCCTCTTATCCAGCCAGTTGATCGACAAGTCAAGGGCCTGGCCTGCTTCATCAACAGGGACAACAGATATACCTTGCGAGCTGATACCGATCCCCTGGATGTCTTTAGCTGCCGGACCGATAGCCGCAGCTGTTTCCTTGAGCAAGCGCTGGACCAGCTGCCACCATTGGTCAGCATCTTGCAAAATCCAGCCTTCCTTAGTGTGGATCAGGTCATATTCATAGTAGAGGTCACTTAATATACTGCCATCATTGGCAAAGGCCATACCCTTACAGCCTGTCGTGCCCAGATCTATACCGATTAAAATCATTACTGTCTCCTTTAACGCTGGTAGAGCTTTTTCCCGGCTACCCAAGTGGCAGCAACCTGAAGATCCTGGTCAAGCAGGACCATATCTGCATCATAGCCCGGCTGCAGCAGCCCTTTATGACCACCATAACCCAGCACCCTGGCCGGGGTAGTGGCTGCCATGGCGACAGCCTGGGGCAAGGAGACATCAAGCAGCTTCAAGGCATTGCGCACAGCCATATCCAGAGTCAAGCCGCTGCCGTTCAGGCCGCCGGGGCTGTGGCTGTTGGGGCCCAGCCGGGCTGGCGCACCGTAATAAGCCACGGTGATGTCCTGGCCGCCCATGGAGGCATAGGTGCCTGGCGGCATACCCGCATTGACATTGGCGTCAGTGCAGAACATGACCCGATCCGGCCCCAGGGCCTTGAGGGCCATCTGCACAGCAATCGGGGCGACGTGCTCACCATCCAAGATGAAGTCAACTGTGGTGTCATCGCTGGCCAGTATAGCCTCAACCGTACCGCAACCACGCACGCCACCTTCCTGGTCACCGGGATAAGGGAAGACATCGTAAAAATGAGTTGCATGAGTGGCGCCGGCAGCGATCGCTGCCTGGGTCTGCGCAACGTTTGCTTTAGTGTGGGTGATAAAGGCCGGTCGGCCATACTGGGTCATGAGTGGCAATAGTTCAACAATTCCCGGCACCTCAGGTGAAATCCCGAAGATGACAGGATAAGGGCTGAGTTGGTCCAGGATAAATCTGACCCTATCCAGGCTGTAATCACGCGGGATCTTGGTCAAAGAACCGGTCAGGGCCAGATAATGGCCTTCTAAAAAAAAGCCCAACACAGCTGCGCCACCGTAAGATCTGCCTGCACAGGCTTTTAAGTTGGCCATCTCCTTGTCTGGATCAGGCTGGGGTGTCATGGTTGGCAAAAAGCCGGTCACACCGAATTTGAGCAGTTCCTGGCTCATCGCTTCAATCTCATCCGGCCCCCAGTCCGCCAGATGGTCCATGGCACCATGAATATGAACATCAACAAAACCCGGCACCAGATACTGGCCCTGGCCATCAATAATCTCGCTGTCTGGACCTAAATAGCTAGTTAGTTTTTCCTCAGGTAGAATATTACGAATCTTACCCTGTTCAACTATGACAGCCTGGCCGGTCAGGACTTGTTCGCGGGTGACTAGCTGGATGTTTTTTAGCGCAAAAGATGGCATTTGATCATCTCCTTTATAAGACTCTTAAAAAAGCCAAACCTATTAGTTCCTGCTGGAATGAGCTGACAGGCAAGATGGGGCATATGCCCTGGTCCGGCCACAACCAACTATGCCAGGCCTGTGGCGAAAACACTTCTAAATCCAGCATAGAAGTCTCCCCTTGCCCTGTCAAGCAATTTGCTGCCAATCCAGGCCGGGGTTTACGATCTTGAAAATGACTTGCTGCCACTGGCATTTTGTCACCAAAATCATAACATATTATCCATGCGGCCAGCTCTGAAACAAGGCCTGAAGTAAAAAACATAAGATTAAGACTAATATCCTAATCCAGAGGCCAATCCGGCAGCGACTTACTTGTTAAAATTGAATAAGTAAGTGATTCCCAGTCATGTGAAAGAGAGTAAATTAATGAAAAAACCAAACCAGGGTTCATTCATATCGTACTTCAAGCGAAATTATGATATGTATCTACTGCTAGTCCCAGGGCTGCTCTTTGTCCTGATTTTCAATATTTTCCCTCTTTATGGCATTACGCTGGCTTTCAAAGATTACAATATGTTTATTGCTGATTCGCCCTTTCTGTCAGTTTTTAAGAGTCCTTGGGCCGGCCTGAAGCATTTCCAGCAGATTTTTGCTAAAAAAGATTTTCTCAATGCACTGCGCAACACATTAGTTATCAGCACTTTGAAGATTGTCTTCATTTTTCCTATTCCGATTATTTTTGCCATCCTGCTTAATGAAGTGCGCAGCATCCGCTTCCAGAAAAGTTTGCAGTTGATAGTCTATCTGCCTCACTTCCTTTCCTGGGCTATAGTGGCCGGAATCTTTGTTGTCCTGCTCGGCTCAACCGGAGTGGTGAACACCATCCTGACTTACTTTGGCTTGGAAAAAGTTCGGTTTTTAATGGACAAGAACATTTTTCGCCAGGTTCTTGTTTTCTCCGATGGCTGGAAGGAGATTGGCTGGAGCTCAATCATCTATTTTGCTGCAATTGCCGGACTGGACCAGGAATGCTACGAAGCTGCTGTAGTGGATGGTGCCAACCGTTTCCAGTCGATGCTCTACATCACCTTACCCGGTCTGGCGCCGACTATCATTCTTATGTTAATCATCAGGATTGGCAATATCATGGAAGCTGGATTTTCCCAGATCCTGGTCATGTATAATCCTACCGTTTACGAAGTGGCAGATATCATCGGCACTTATGTATACCGGGTCAGTTTAGGTAAACTGGACTTTTCCACCGGCACAGCCGTGGGCCTTTTTAATTCTATCATTGCTTTAGTTCTGGTAGTCACTTCAAATACTCTAGCAAATAGATCAACCGGCAAAAGCATCTGGTGAAGTAGGAGGCAGTATGGCTAGCACAAAAAAATCTGTCGACTGGTTTGCAGTCATCAATATCTTTATACTGAGCCTTTTTGGCTTGATCACGCTTTTACCTGTCCTTAATGTGGCTTCTAAAGCTTTCAGCGGGGAAGGCCAGGTCATTGCCGGCAAGATTCTTTTCTGGCCAGTTGGTTTCCAGATCGACACAGTGCGCTATGTCCTGACCAAGGCTGAATTTCGCAATTCTTTCCGCAATACATTGTTTGTTACAGGTATCGGCACTGTTCTGGCTATGCTATTGACTGTCAGCTCAGCTTATCCCCTGTCAAAACCTGATTTAAAAGGGCGCAAATTCTTCTTGTACATCTTTGTTTTCGTCATGCTCTTTAACGCCGGGATGGTACCCAACTATATCCTCTTCCGCTCCCTCAAGCTAACCAACACTATCTGGGCTTTGGTCTTTTCCGGAACCTTTTCTGTTTTTTACCTTTTCATTGTCAAGAACTATTTTGAATCTTTACCAGAATCTATCGAAGAAAGTGCTAAGATTGACGGTGCATCCAACCTGGTCACCCTGTACAAGATCGTTCTGCCTATGTCCTTGCCGGTCATGGCCACTGTCACCTTGTTCTATAGTGTAGGTTTTTGGAACAACTACTTCGCCGGTGTCCTTTATATCACGACACCGAAACTAAAACCACTCCAGCAATACCTTTATGATCTAATCACCATGGCCCTTACCACTACAGATGCCACCGGCAACATTGCTGGTGATATCAACTCAATCATGAACTTATCAGCAGAAAATGTTCGTTCTGCCACTATTGTTGTCTCTACAGTGCCCATCCTTTTGGTTTATCCCTTCCTGCAAAAGTATTTTGTCAAGGGTGTGACCATCGGTTCTGTCAAGGGTTAATAAGGACCAGAAAGTCCAGGAAAGGAGTGACTTGTTCTACCGCTTTATTTCTGCTTGTATTTTCTAGATTCACTAAAATATTTTGGAGGTAACTTATGAAGAAGACATGGATCAAATTACTGATCAGCCTCGTTTTGCTGACCGGTCTTGTCCTGCCAGCCATTGCCTGTACACCAGCAGGAACAACTGGTGGCACAACTGTCGCGCCGGTCGGCACCACTACAAAAGGAGCTGAGCCAGCTGCAACTACAACAGCCCCGGTTGAAACAGAAGAAGAGGATCCTTTCCTGACTGGCGAAAAGCCGGATTTGGACATCCTCATGTACTACCAGGCCTATGATATGCATGAGCAGCCCAGCCACGCCATCATAGAGGAAATGACCGGCTACAAGGTTAACTGGTTCAACCTGCCCCAGGAAAATGCCACAGAAAAACTGATGCTGGATATCGGCGGCGGCGTATCTTACGATCTAATTCACCGTGCTATCGGCGGCGACGCCTATGGCCAGCTGAAGAGCCAGAACGCCCTTATGCCTGTTGACGAATATCTCGATAAATACGGTGCTAATATCTTGGCTGCTGTTTCAGAAATTGCCTGGAAAGCAGTCGTCGGTGATGATGGCATGCACTATGGTATTCCTTTGGAAGCTTTTGATGGCCCACGTGACGAAACAGGCGACCCCTACGGCGTCCTGAAGGGCGGACTGGGTTTTCGCAGTGATGCCCTGGAAGACCTGGACATGGAACTGCCCACAACCATAGCAGAGCTGACCGATGTCCTCCAGGCCTACCTGGACAACACTGGCAAGGTGCCCCTGACCTCAGGTGCTGCTGGCTGGTACAATTTCATCCTATCTGGTTTTGGCATGGGTGATGCTGGCTGGTATGATGTCGCAGGTACCTATGTGCCGCGTATCAAGCATCCTGGTATGCTCGATTATCTCAAGTATGTCCAAAAGCTTTATGCCGACGGCCTGCTTGATAATGACATGCCGATCAATGCTACAGCCAATGCCCGGGAAAAATACAGCTCTGGCAATGCCATGGCCACACCTCTTTATTTCTGGGATATCCCTTCCATGAAGGCAGCCGTTGAGACAAGCAATCCTGATTGCAAGAACCTGATCGCTACCTTTATGGCTCCAGACGAGAACACCAAACCAACCGTTTATGTCAACCAGGGCATCAGCAACATCGCTTGCATACCCAAAACATCTCAAAACCCAGAGCATGCTATTATCTGGTACAACATCTTGTCTGACCAGGATAATTTCAAACGGATTTATATTGGTGAAGAAGGCGATTCTTACACTGTCGAAGACGGTAAATATTTCCCCATTTTCCCTAAATTCAACGAATTTGAAAATGCTGATAAATTCACAGGCATTGTCCACAGTGAGGTTGTTTTCCAGATGTGGCAGGCCCGGGCCCGCAAGACACCGGAAATGGCCGAGTCATACGATCAGATGAATTCACGCATTGATGCTTATGTGCTAAAGCCTTTCTATGATTCCTATGCTTCTTCCCTGCCAGCCGTGATGAACTCCCAGCTGGCCCTCAACACCATGATTAATGACAGCCTGATCAAGGCAATTGCTGAAGGCACTGATGCCGAGACAGCCTTGGCAGACATCATTAAAGAGTGGGATGCAGATGGTGGCTTGGAACAAGAAGAGGCCATCAATGCCTGGTTCAAAGAAAATTTCTAATAGAAACAGCTAAAAAAAATCGCTTAACAACTAGCAAAATCCCTGCGGCCAATCAGCTGCAGGGATTTTTTATTTGTTGAGTATCTCTAAATTGGTAACCGGGCCTGTCTTGCTAGCTGCCTTAGGCCTAGAACACCTGACCGCGCTCGACTAGCTTTTCGTGAACCAGAACCGGATCCAGTTCTTTTAAGGTGACATTCTTTTGTAAAGCAAGAGCACAGGCCAGGCCGGCGGCTTCGCCCATGGCCCGGCAGACCAGCTGGATCCTGGCTGCTGACTGGGCCCGGAAATCAGACCCGGCTGTGCGGCCGGCCACCAGTAGATTGCTGGTTTTTTGCGGAATCAGGCTGCGCAAGGGCACCTGCCAGTAACGCTCTTTTTCCGGTACTGCCGGATCGTACTTCAAGCCCAAGGAGACATCGTCCACACCATGCACATCAATCGGATAAGCACAGGAGATAATAGCATCAGGGAACTTGCGGTAGCCTAAAACATCTGCAATGGACAAGTTATAGACAGCGTCAATCCTTCTGGATTCGCGCAGGCCGACCATGGGGGCAATGTGGCTGATATAGCTGTTGGCAAAACCAGGAATCATCTCCCTGAGGAAACGGCGCAGCCTTAAGATAGCTCTTTTGCCTTCAATCTGCTTTTTTGTCAGGAAGGCGGCATCAGCCACATTATGCTGGGTTTTCAGCTCCGGGCAGTTAAAGGACATGGCATCCGGTTTGCCAGGTATGCCAAAAGCCTGGAAATAAAAGATATCCTGGGCTGTCAGGATGCCTTTATCATGGGCCTGCTGCAGGATTTTTGCCATACCAGGTGTGTTCATGGCAAAATACCTGTCCTGCTGATTGCCCAGTTCTTGCATAGCGGCATGAAAGGCGGTGAAGTCGATCCCGCCCATTTCAAAGCGAAGCGACACGGGCTGGTTGATTTTGTTGTGGTCGCCGATCTCATAATCGACCCCGGCCATGACCGCCAGATCAGCATCACCGGAAGCGTCAACAAAGAGCCTGGCGCCATAGGCTGTCAATCCGTCCTTGTTGCAAATAACCACTTGCCTGATCTCGTCATCTGCCCTGATCACACCAGCCAGCTGGCTGTGGTAGAGCAGGCCACAATCACTTTCTGTAGCCATATCCTCCAGGACAAAGGCGAGCAGAGTCGGATCAAAGCGGCGTTCATCCGGGCTGGTGCCACTGATCTGGGCCAGGCGCTGGCCTATCTCAACCCCCAGCGGGCAATGGCCGGATACATCTTCAATATGGGAAGACATCAGGGGTGTGACCTGGCCCATGGTGGCTGAACCACCCAGGCTGCCAAACTGCTCAATGATTAAAACAGCAAGGCCTTCCCTGGCTGCAGCTATGCCAGCCAGGGCTCCGGCTGTACCTCCGCCCAGAACAATCAGGTCGTATTCCCCTTTAAGCGGCAATTCCTGTGCCTGCCAAATAACTTTTTCCATCTTAACCTCCTAAGCCTGATCAGCATGCAGATAGCAGCCGTAAGCGATCAGCTTTTCCTGCAGTTTACTCACATCCACAGCATGTACGTCGATGTCTGCCTGGTCAGTGGCCAGGGCAGCAGCCAGACCAGCCGCCTCGCCTGTCACCAGGCAGGGCGGCATCACCCGCACAGAACCGAAAATCAGGGGATCGCAGTCAATGATGCGACCGGCAACCAGCAAATTGCCCAGGCCACGTGGCAGCAAGCTGCGATAAGGGATACCATGGCTTTCACCGGCACCATAACGTTCATAACGGGCATTGGAATCAAAGCTGCCTTCCTGGACACCTTTTAGCTCAGCTAAGGAATGGTGGACATCGACATAATAGGAATTGCGGCCAATCTCGTCCGGGAAAGAACGCCTGGCTAAAAAGTCAGCAATTGTCAGCTGGTAATCGCAGGCCACGCGCCGGCTCTCCCTGATACCTAAAAGTGGTCCTGTCTGGGCTATATAAGCATTGGCAAAGGCCTCCGGGGCATATTTTTTCAGGCCTTTGAGCATCTGGGCTGCCAGGCGGCGGCCCTGGCGCAGGGCTAGAGACAGCTGGAAAGGGTCTGTGGCGTCAACATCAAAAAGATGGCCCGCATTAAAACCGACTGTACCCGGAGCAATCAAAGAATTACAAAAATGGGTGTCGACGATCAGATCCAGCTCAGGGTCCTGCATGAGCAGGCGACTGACACTGTCATCTAGAAGATCATGGTTTTGCATGCGCCGGTTGACCACATATTTATAAGCATATGTATCGACATTGGCCAAGGTGAAGCAGTGGGTGGCTGGTTGCACGGTTCCCAGCTCATTACCCTGTTCATAATCAGCTCCTGCCAAAACCGCCAGGTCAGCATCACCGCTACAGTCAATATAAACCTTGGCCTGACAAGCACTCAGGCCTTGCTTGTTAGCCAGGACAATATATTCGATCTGGCCGTCTTTTGTCACTGCACCAGACAGCATGGTCTGGAAAAGCACGGTAACACCCGCTGCAAAGACCAGATCGTCGTAGATTGTCTTGAGAGCTTCCGGATTAATAGCCACCCAATCCATCTTGTCAACCGGTTCGCTGGGCACACTGGTCCGGCTGAGGCGAAATATCTTTTCCGCCAGGCCACGGTAGATGATCTTTTCCTTGTCGGAAAAAGGACACCAGGCCGGGACCAGCCCCATTGTACCCATGCCTCCCAGAGCACCGGTTGCTTCAATAAGCAAGGTCTTCTTGCCTTCTCTGGCTGCAGCTATGGCGGCTGTACAACCGGCCGGCCCGCCACCGACCACTAGCACATCGAATTTTTCCATTTGCTTTAAATCAGTCGTGAACTTAATTGGGATCACATCCTTTTTGACTATTTGCTTTAATTATCGCACACCAACTTAGTTGAAAGGATATTTTTTAGTGCTTTTTCAGATAATATCTTATGTATGTACAAGTGGAAGTAAGGATTGCTGCACTGGACATCCTGTTTAAGGTAAAATAGCAAAGGAGGAGTTTGCATGTACAAGATGTTCATTGCTGATGATGAGCCTGCCACCAGACAAGGTATCCGCACAGCTATTAATTGGTCTTTACTTGATATAGAGATAGTTGGTGAGGCAGGGGACGGCAGCCAGGCCCTGGACCTGGTCCGCTCCTTGGCCCCGGATATTTTGATCTGTGATATCAGGATGCCCAAGATGGACGGCCTGACTTTGGCTGGAATTTTGCACGTTGAAAAACCTGATCTGCAGATCGTTTTTCTCAGCGGTTATTCTGACAAGGAGTATCTTAAGACCGCCATCCGTATTGATGCCATTGATTATCTTTATAAACCATTTGAATTGGATGAGCTGGTTGCCGCTATCAAAAAGGCCAAGCAGAAGCTGGAGAAGAAGGACAGATTGCTGCGTCCTCTAGCTGACAGCGACCTAGCTTTACAGCTCTTGGATATCAACCGGCACCAGAGCCTGCTGGAAGAGGGCCGCCTGCCTCTGGACAGCAGAGGTTCCTTTATGACAGTTGTGATAACAGTCAGCAGCCCGGTCTCCAAGATGCTCGGATCCGTAAGCGCCAATTTTCTGTCTCACCGCTTTCATGAATCTTTGCGCAAGGCTTCTGCCCTG
>CAZZGG010000025.1:0-27678 GCA_964654125.1 uncultured Oscillospiraceae bacterium | reverse complement strand
CGCAAAAAGCTTGGCATAACTGAGTTTTTCTGAAATAAAGTCGCTGTTTAATTCCTTGAAGTGATAGGAAAAAAATATTTCACCTTTTTCCCGGATTCCTTCGAGCTCAGTCAGATAGGGTGTCTCACCTGTTATATCAGTCATTGCGGTGGACAAGAAACTGCCTTCAGTGTCGGGCAGATTAGGGTGGACACGCCGGATCGCATAATTGTCGCCACCGGCATAATCCAGCACTTCATTGACCCAGATATAGGAGTCGCTGGCAAAGGTCATGGCCCGGATACTATCCGCCATCGTTTGTTTGACAGTGCTTTCAATATAAGCCTGGCTGTAGCCGAAAAGACAGGAGACATTGTCCTTTTCAATCAGGCTGTAATCCAGCAAACTAGGAATTGTTTGCGCTAGGGCATCAGATAGATCCAGACCCTGGCAGTCAGCAGGTGCCAGGATAAGGTTGTCCTGGCCCTCCCAGATAAAGACAGTCCAACTACCGCCTGTCTCTGAGCCAAGTGAAAACTCAGCCAGGAAAATGTCTGAATAATCAGCTTCGGCTTCGGCTAGCTTTTTTTCGATGATCTGCCGTTTGACAGCAATATTGCGTTTGTAATGTTGACGGGCTGACTCCAGGTTGACCTCAATCTGCAGGATCAGATTGTTGATGGTGTCTTTCATATATTGCATTTTCAGCTCAGTTGTCATCTGCCTGCTTTTTGTTTCAAAAATCTGCAGTGCCTTATTGTGGGTATTGAGAAACAGATAGGTTATAATCAGGCATACAGTCAGGATTAACGCAGTTGTCAACAATTTACCGGTCAGACCGGACAGCCTGGCGCGAACAGATGCCATGAGGTATTTTTCCGTCTTGTTTTCGCTCATACGAAGATCATTAACCTTTATCCTGGCCAGTCCGGCCTCCTTGCCAAAGATCAGCGGCAAACACCAATAGTCTCAACTATTGTACAATGAAGCCTTAAGCGGCTCAAGCTATTGGTTTTCCGGCTAACTGAAATAACTCAGAGCTGTGGCCATAACCAGGGGCCAGCCCCGGGCCAGACTGGCCAGATCCAGCCATTCTTCTCTGGTGTGGGCACCACTGCCTAAAAGAGCTCCGAAACTGACAGCTGGTATTCCCATGGACAAGGGAATATTACAATCTGTTGAGGAAGAAACAACCTTGGGGGTCTGGCCAGTCTGTTCTGTCATCAGGCGGCTATAGCGTTCGGTCAGTTCTTTTTGGCGCAGGGGGTCAACCGGTCCAGTGCAGGGCCGGCTCCCGACCAGCTCAAGGTTGATCACTAAACCCATTTTGCGGTGAGCCTCAAGCAAACTTAGTAGCATAGCGTCAAGCTGGGCTAAAAACCCGGCCCGGTCAGAGCGGAATTCCAGCAGCATTTCAGCCTGCTGGGCAATCGTGTTGACCGAAGTACCGCCCTTGATCTGGCCGACATTATAGGTTGTTCGGCTCTGGCCGTCTGAAGGCACCTTGATGCTATAAATACTGTTGATTAAAGCAGCCAGCTGATGAATGGCGTTCTTATTGCCAAAACTGGAAAATGAGTGGCCACCTTCGGTTTTAACTTCCACCCGATAGCGGGAAGAACCAACTGCTTCATTGCAGATGGCCTGCCAGGAACCATCCAGGGAAATGACCTCACGGGTCCTGGGGCCATAATCCGCCAGCAGCTTTTTGGCCCCTTTTAAGTTGCCCAGGCCTTCTTCACCGGCATTGGCCGCAAAAACTATCCCGCAATCCGGTTCTAGGCCGGACTGGACAAGATAGCGGGCTGTCATCAATAACATAGCAAGGTTGGCTGTGTCGTCACAGACACCGGGACAATAGAGCCGGCCATCCTCTTCTTTCATTGGCATGGGCTCGGTGTCAGGGAAAACCGTGTCAGTATGAGCCATAATAATGACTACATCACCGCTTAGGTCGCCCAAGCTAGCAACTGCATTGAGGGCTGAATCAATATAAACATTTTTAAATCCAGCTGCTTTAAACCAGTCAGAACAGAATTGGGCCCGCGCCTGCTCCTGATTGGAGGGGGCCGGAATCTGGCAGAGCTGTTTGATCAGGTCAATCAGCTCTGGTAGATGCTCTTGAGCATAGCGCTTGGCTTTGGTTAAGTTATCCATTTGTGACCTCACAGGACTTTGTTAGTTTTATTGTAGCAGAATCCATATGGTTTTTTAAATGTCTGCTTTGCTGGATAGTTTTTCTGAGTTACAATGAAAAGCAGCTGGCTGACGGGAGTAGATATTAATGATCAATAACACTGGAAGCAAAGCAGGCCTGGCCAAGGTAATCACTGGGCTGAGCTATCTGCTGACAATTTTCTGGCTGGGTCTGATTTTTTATCTATCAGCCCAGGTTGCAGAAGTTTCCAATCAGCTGAGTACAGGTATTACAGAAAAAATAGTGGTGGCTATCAAAAAGATTGTACCGCAAAGCCGGTTGGAAGTCGCTGATCTGAACCATTTCATCCGCAAAAATGCCCATTTTTTCGCTTATCTGGTGCTGGGGCTGTTAACCAGCAACAGTCTTTTTTTAAGCTGGCGCCAGGCAGGCCCAAAAACAAGGCTGGCTAACTGGTCTAAGCTGCGCCTTTGGTTGCTGAGCTGGTTTTTTTGCCTGGCCTATGCCGTGACCGATGAACTGCACCAGTACTTTGTTCCAGGCCGGGGCTGCCAGCTGCGCGATATCCTGATCGATGCCAGCGGTGCTGCTGGCGGTATTTTACTTTATTTGGTCCTGCACCGCCTGTTCCTAACTAGAAAACAAGAACAGGCGGTTTGAGTTTTACCTGCAGGATTTGTATAATCAGCTAGAGATGGCAGTGCTATCTGGCAAAAATACAAATGAGGTGAAGCAAATGGCTGATGATGCAAAGAACAAGAGGCTTTATTCACCGGATGTGGCGATCAGGCAAACATTGGACAAGGGTTTTTCCAGTGGCTGGGGCTTTCATTTCCTGCCTAATGAAGAATACTGGTTCGACATGCATGTACACTTAAAAGACGCCTATGCAACTAGTGATATCCGCCAGGCTCTGGCAGAATGGTTTGCTATCTTGGATGGTTACCGTCTGGAAGCCCTAACCCTTCTAGTGGAAGAACCAGCTTTGTTCCAGCCTTTACAGGAGATCATGGCTGAAGATGAGCGGGTCAGCTGGATGTTTTATCTCCACCATGATAAGGCGGATATTGAACTGGTCAGGCAGGCTTTAGATTGTGGCGCGGCCGGTTTGAAGCTGCATAATGCCCCGATCATGCGTGGCCAGGCTGACAGGCAGGTCTGGTTGACTGACCAGTGGCAGGAGATCTTTGCCCTTCTGAATGAAAAGAATAAGCCCATCCTCTGGCATGTCACCCAGCGGATGAGCCGTTCACCCTACCATGGTGGTTCGGAAAACGCCTATTGGTCGGAGAACAAAACAGCCAGCAGCGGCAGTTTTGACAATGAAGATCTGCTGCAGGATTTTCTTGGCCTGGTGGCAAAATATCCCGGGATTCCCTTTATTGGTGCCCATCAACTACATGTCGGCCTGGACCGGCTGGCCAGGGAATTGGACCGCCACAAAAATCTTTATATCGATTCCAGCTGCAGTTTCTTTTTGCGTTGGGCCGATCAGATCTATCCCCAGGACCGCCTGGTCTATCAAGACTTTTTCGCACGCTACAAGGACAGGATCCTGTTTGGCTCAGATGCCAGCCTAGGCCCCGGCCAGGTGGATAACTATCTGGTCCAGTCATTTTTAGGCCATGCCCGTTTTGTTTTGCAGCTACTGCTGCCTGACGATATCCTGCAGGCTGTCGCCTGGCAAAATGCGCAAAGACTGATCGGGCTCAATATAACACAGGTGCAACGCAGAGGTAATGTCAGGCCATGAAAATGGCGGAAAGGTGAAACCATGAAAAAACTAGTTCTGGTAGGAGCAGGCGGCAGAGGCATCAATATGTATGCCATGCCCATCACAAAAAAGTATGCAGACTATGCTGCCATATTGGGAGTATATGACACCAACTACAAAAGAGCTGAACTGGTCAGCAAAAAAACAGGCGTGGCTATTCCTGTTTTCAATGATTTCCAGCAGATGCTGGCTGAAGTGAAGCCAGATGCAGTGATCATTACGACAGTGGACCAGTATCACGATGCCTATATTATTGCGGCACTGGAAGCTGGCTGTGATGCCATCACAGAAAAGCCAATGACAACAGATGCTACAAAATGCCGGGCTATCCTGGAAGCAGAAAAAAGAACAGGCAAGCGCGTAATTGTCACCTTCAATGCCCGCTGTTCACCTTTTGCCACTAAAATTAAAGAACTGCTCAAAAGCGGCCATATCGGTGATGTTTACAGTGTCCACTTTGAATGGTTTTTAGACACCAGCCATGGAGCTGACTATTTCCGGCGCTGGCACCGCCGCCTGGAGAATTCAGGCGGACTATTAGTCCATAAGGCAACCCACCATTTCGATATGGTCAACTGGTTCATTGAAAAGGATCCAGTTGCCATATATGCGACTGGCAGCCGGCGCTTTTATGGCCAGCCCAGTCCAATTTCCGGACCACGCTGCCTGACCTGCCAGTACCAGGACAGCTGTGCCTACTATATTGATATCACTGATCCGGCTTATAAAGAGCTCTATTATGATTGTGAAGATGTCGATGGCTACTATCGGGATGGCTGTGTTTTCGCGCCTGAAATCGATATCTGTGACACCATGACCCTGCATGTCCAGTATCAAGACCAGGTGGCAATGGCTTATACCTTGACAGCCCACTCTCCTTATGAGGGTTATCGTTTGGTCATCAATGGTGAAAAAGGCCGTCTGGAAGCTGAAAATTTTGCCCATTACAAAAATGATAAAGTGGCCAGCCAGCAGATTCGCATCCTCAACAGGGAACACGAGGAGATTATTTGCCACACCCCAGTGATCAAGGGTGGTCATGGCGGCGCAGATGACATCCTGATGCGCCTGCTCATGCGTGAAGACACACCGGATCCGCATAACTATGTGGCTGGATCCCGGGCCGGCTCCATGTCGTTGATTATCGGTGCTGCAGCCAATCTGTCCATTGCTGAAAACGGCAAGGTCATCCAAGTGGCTGATTTACTGGTCCCAGCACTCTAATCGAACAGCAGCAATAATACCTGCTCAAGAGCCGCTACCTGCCTTAGCCAAGAAGCGGCTCTTGATTTACTAATATTTATTTGCAAACTTCTAGGCGAAGATCCCCCTGATGGCAGCACAGTCCGCCTGGCTTAAAGTAATAAAGGCAGCCTGTCTGTTTTCTTCCAGTTGGGCCAGGGAGGACATGGCCGGAATGACAGGACCCATCCCGGGCAGGGTCAGCATATAGGCCAGGACCAGCTGGGTGATGCTGACATCTTTTTGTAGGGCCAGTTGATGCAAGGCCTGCAGTTTTTGCTGGACCGCTCCATCCAGATAGCGCTGGTTCTTTTGGTCATAAAGGCGGTCACCACTACCAACTTGAGCCGGCTCCAGATAACGTCCAGTCAGCAGTCCCTCAGCCAGTGGGCTCCAGGCAATCAGAGAAAGCTGGTTCTCCTGGCAGTAATCCAAGACCCCCTCTTCCTGTGTCCTTTCGCCGTCAAGCAGGTTATAGCTGTTCTGGACAGCACAAATCCTGGCCCGCAGCCAGGGTCCCAGGCTTTTTTCAGCTTTTGCATAAGCACTCAGTTGTTTTTTACTGTAATTTGAAACAGCAAAATAGCGTACCAGATCCTGGCGGATCAGGTCATCCACAGCTACGATTGACTCCTCTGCGGCAACAGAGTCGTCTGGTGTGTGGAAGTAAAGCAGATCAATTGTGTCAGTCTGTAAACGTTCTAGGCTGGCATAAACCGCTTCCTTGATGTTCTGGCGCGATAGACCACAATGGTTGGGAGTGCGTCCGTCCATCAGGCCACTGATTTTTGTAGCCAGAACTAGATCCCGTCTCTTTTGCGGGTTTTCTGTCAGCCAGCGACCAATGATTCTTTCAGAGTTACCTGAAGCTGCATTGTAACGGTTGGCTGTATCCCAGAAGGTGACGCCCACTTCATGGGCCCGGTTGAGGATGGCCAGGCCATCTGTTTCATTGACCCGCGCTCCGTCACCGGTCTCAGGATAGCCAAATTTCCAGGTGCCCAGGCCGATCAGGCTGACGCTGAGGCCGGATTTACCCAGCTTTTGGTAGGGCATGCCCTGGAAATCTTGGGCTGAACCAGGCAGGCCATATAGGCTGGTATCAATATCACGCTTGCTCATTACAAAAAACCTCTCTTTCACAAGTTAGAAAAACAGCCGGACCACAGCGGTCCGGCTGCTTGCTTCTATTGTAACAGATTGGATCTAAAAACTGATCTTCAAATCCCCATCCGGTCCCATAATAGTGGCCTCGCGCTCCGTGAGCGGACCGAAATCATAGGGGTTTACAGCTACACCGGCTTTGGTCAGCCTGGCATTCCAGAGCCTGGCCTGCAGCCAGGGGATATACTGGAAGATCTGCACTGCGGCATGGTCACCTTTGACATCGATACCGGCACCATAGGCACCGCTATAGCTCTCTGCCCAGGCGGCCAGATAGGCCGGATCAGCAAAGGTGAAAGAGCAAAAACCCAGGAACCGCGCCAGGTATTCGACATGCCAGAGATAGCTGTCCGGATCTTTAAGATTAAACCATTCGCCGGTGCTTGAATTTTTGAAAAGCACATCGTCTTTGAAATAATGCTGGTAATTCCAGCCCATTACCTGGCGGCCGGATTTTAAGTTATGCATGAAGCGCTCTTTGAGCAGCCAGTCACCAAAGCGTTTCACCGCTGCCAGCATGTCCGGCTCATCCGGGTGCAGCTCGAGGTAGTCTACCACACCGCCTAAAGCCATCAGGCCCATCCAGGGCTTAACGATGTAGGCTGCCCACTGGTGTACACCTGTACCGCCGCCCTGGTCGCCAAAGCTACCGTCTGGCTTTTGTGAGGCAATCACATCTTTGATGGAATCCGCGGCGATCCTCTGATAGTGCTTGTCGTCAAAGTAGCGGTAAAGCAGGACGGCGCCCCTGATAAAGCAGGCGTCCCGGCCCACACAAAGCCTGGGCCAGGAATTCATGTGCAGCATATAGGAATTATCAATGACAGCCTGGGCTGTGCGCAGCAAGTAAGGATCACCAGTTTCCAAATAAGCCAGGACAGGCCCATGCACCCGATTCATGGGAATGGAGATACCATTGGGCGGGTAGCCGTGCATCCGGGCTGTTTTCATAGCATGGTCGACATAGACATCTGTGAAGACATAGGCTGAGCGCAAGGCCAGGTCATAATCCTGGCCGCAGCCGCTGCGCCAGGCAGCCAGGAATTGGCCGCCTGGCATCTCGCCTTCCCAACCGGGTTCGTAACGTCCGCTAGTGCCGGTAGTGCCAAGATTGCGTGGCACCGAACCGTCTTCGAAATTACCCTGGACCGTATATTCCTTGATATACTTGCGGGCGGATTCGATCAATGCGTCATATTCATTGGAGATGGGTAATAATGATTCAGGCAAAAACTCTTCACACAAGCCATACCACCAGGCAGGTGCCAGATAGCGGGCAATGCGGGGTGAACGGTCAGATAAGCTGATGGAAAAACGGACTGTCCTGGCCATGCCGCGTGGAATAATCTTGTCCTGGGCCCGGAAAATGAATTCATCATCCAGGATAACCCGGGGTGCAGCTCCACCAAAAAGTTCACAGCCTTCATAGGGCTGCCAGGCCAAAAAATCACCGGCCTGGCTGAAATTGCCCGGGCTGGCCTGGCTGACCAGATGGCGGGCATCGCTCAGGTCAAGCCTGGCCTGGCCCAATCCAATTTCCTCTTTGTCACCTGTCCAGGGGCCGATCAGGCCGGCCTGGTCAGCTGCACCGTCAAAAACCTTAAAGCCGATCACTGGCACCGCATTATGCAGATCCAGGCCGTCGTCAAAGAACTTGCTGTTGATATGGTGGGCATAGATCTCACACACGCCATTGGCATGGAGGCGGGCATAGATGTGGCCGTTCAGCCAGTTATGCTTATGCAGGTAAGGATTTTCATAGCCGACGGTGCTGGTCAGGTCACGGGTATCATACACAGCCAAAGGAATAGCACCGCCTATTTCGATTTCCCGGCAGCTAGGCTGCTCGTCCAGTACTGTTAAGCGGCAGGCTTCCCACCAGTGGACTTCATCACCTGTGCGCAGGCCCATGACCAGGCCGATTTTTTGGCCTTGCCAGGAGATAACTGCCAGATGCCTTTCCCAGGCAAAAGCAGGATCAGGGCAGGTCTCGAAAAGTTCCAGCTCAGCCTGGGGTAAATCGGACTGGCCAGAACCAGCTGTTTCACTGCCAAAAGCAAGTCCCAAATCAGCAGGAGCTGCGTTAGCAGCATCGGCAATGAGCAGAAGACGACGCGGATCATTACCACCACTGCCGATCCAGCTGCCGATTTTTTTTTGATAGATGCCACCCGGCTTCAGGCCGGTTAAAACCAGATTGTCCGGGAAACGGGGCGGGACTGGCAGTGAGACTGTGACCAGGCCGGCTTCGTGCCTGTTCTGGATATTAGGCAGGGACAGTTTGGCTAAGATTTGCGGGATGTCGAATTCAGTATGCATAAAGCTTACTCCTTATGAATATAAATATGTTATCAGTGCCACTGAGCTTATTTTACAAGCTGACCAGGTGAACAGCACCGATCCTGTCAGCACCGCCGATGGCCAGAGTGTCTTCAGCCTGGTTCAAAACAATACTTGCTAAAACATTGGATGCAGTTGGCCCATAGTAACCGTGCGTATTATAGTTAATCACGCCCAGCTGGTGCAGACCGGTCTTGTCATCAAAAGTGAAGACATAGCCCAGATCGTCAATGTCACCGGCAACTCCCCAAAGCTTGTCCTGGGCCTTGTTGGTACATAGGCAGCGGACCGGGCCATAAGCTGCAGCATTACCTAGGGCAAAAACTGATTGGTCAGGATTGACTATTGCCAAGAGGCCGTCTTTCGTGCCTACTATCTGGCGCTTACCATTCCAGTCGATCAGGGCCGAAGCCTTAGCCAGATAACGGCGTCCTGTCACTTCAGGCAGGACTATACTTTCGGATAACTCAAAAGCCCGTGGCATTATATTGTCAGCCAGCCAGGCCTTGTAATCCGGGTCCAGATCAGCAAAATCAAGTCTTTGCTGGATCTTATTATCCTTGATCTGGAAGACATAGGCGGCAGAGTCAAAGCAGCCACTGCTGCCACAAACTACATGCAGGGCATCCTCACAATAGCACATGCCGATCACAGCTGAATCTTCAATCCTGGTGTGCGGCACATGGCGCCATATCCTGACGGGATAAACATTTTCAATCGGGAAGGCCTGGAAGGGGTTGTTGGCAGTAACTTCTTCACCAGCTTTAACCTTATTGCGCTCATCACGCAGCCGTTTTTCATCAGCAGTCAGAGGAACAGGCTCAAGCAGTTTGTCAACGGGCAGGGGGCCTGGCTCATACATTTTGTTCCTGAACTGAGCCAGATCAATAGCCAGTACACAAGGACCCTGATCGCCAAAACCACGTCCGACATCGATACTGTAGAGGATATCTCTTTCCTGATCAATTTCCATTTCCGTGGTCAGCCCCTGGACCCAGTCCGGTGTGCCTAAAACGCCCATCAGTTCGGGATCTTTACCGTTTTCAATATCCCAGCGCATCAAGTAGTTGGGATGACGGTAACGGATATCTTCTGTCGCCATGGCGCTCCAGAGACTGTATTGATACCAGATAACGCCGTATTTATCAATAGCGAAGGTATCACAATGATGATCGGTATACTCATTAGGCAGCTTCATCAAGCCATCCTTGGGAACCAGGCGGCCTGCTTTAGAAAAACTCTGGCTCTTGAAATCGAATTTCAACATGTCATCTGCACAGAGATTATTGAAATAGATAAAGTCACCTGAAGCATGGTTTCTGCCGCAGGTCAGATACTTGTACCAGGTGTTATGGATATAATGACCCGGGCCGGGCAGGTCAGGCACGGTGTAATTGAGATCTTCGAGTTTATTCAGCTCAGTGTTGATGCGGAAATAGTAGCCTGTCTTGGTGCAGGCGTAGATATTACCATCAGCACCCAAGACCAGGCGGTAGCAATACAGCTCAGCCGCCTTACCCAGATCCTGCACTTTTTTTGTGGCCAGATCATAGCAGTAGACATGACCACGTAAAAAACCGATCATGTAAAGCCGGTTGTGGGCCGGATCATACTTGGCGCCATAGATGGTCTCGTGTGGTACCGGGATGCCCCAGTTTTCCGCCCGACCCGTTTTGGGATCGTAGACCAGGATGTGGGAGCCGGGGAAGCCCTCCCAGGCATGGTTATGGTAGGCAATGGGCATCCATTCCGGATGGGCCCGGGCCCGGTCAGTGGTGTGGGTGGTGGCGATGACCCGGCCATCATTCAAGAAGTTGATCGATGTATGCAGCTTGGAATGAGGTAGCATGCGGTCGTTGGGTAAAATCAGATCACCGGAATAAAAGCAGTCGATGATCTCGTTTTTCTCATAGTCGTAACGGACCAGCTTGGCATGGTCGAATTTGCCGGCTTCGGAAGATAGGGTGAAATACAAAGTTCCGTCAGGTGCCAAAGCGCCATCCCAGCAGGTGTTAAAGGTTTCGTTACCTGCGGCGGCCGGCTTGGCCAGCTGCACACCTGCCTGGTTGATCAGGCGATAATAGTCATCGGAGAACTGAGTGATAAGATATTCTTTCATGATAGCCTCCTTATAAAAAGACAGATGATAGCAAAAAAAAGGGCAGATCTGCCAGCAGATCTGCCCGGGCTATATGATATTAATTCTTTTTCATATCTGGCCAGATTTGATTACTGGAGTATGGAGAGTAGCAGCCTTGGCAGAAAGCTTGGCTCATTATCAACTGGGCTGTCAGTTTTTGGCAAAGCATGCTCTTCTCCATTTGGTGTATCCAGTAAAGTTCCTAGTTTAAATCAGTTAGCTTAATCCTTAGTGGGACGGCCAACTTCCTTACGCCATTCTGTCAACTGTTTTTGAACTTCCTCAATGATCTTCTCAGAACCATTTTGGGCTAATTTGGCAACGAATTCATCAACAGTGGCATCGACATCATCAGCCAGAGCGTTATAGATGGTCTTATTGAACTCATCAAAAACATTGCGGCAAGCAGCAATTTCAGTTATAACTGGCTCTTCAGAGAAGTTAAAGCCGAGGTTGCCCCTCTTGTTACCATTGATGGTTGTCTCAATAACCTTGTCAACCATGTCAGGCTCTTCAAAGTCAGGCATCATGACATTACGGAAGCTGCCCCAGGTGGTGCCGTACCAGTAGTAGAAACCCCTGTTTTTGGGATCTTCGTTTTCGGTGCCTGCAAAAGTCAGAACCATATCGCTGACCGGTTTCCAGTGTTTGCCTTCGATACCAAAGCGCAGCATGGTGGCCACTTCTTTGTCCTGGTTGAAGAACTCAATCAGTTCCATGGCTCTATCGGGATGCTCACAGGTAGCTGCGATGGCATTCATTTGGGCCCTGACATATTCGTTGGTCATGAAAGCTTCTTTGGGCAGGATGACGTTCATAGGATAAGTGCTGGCTTTATCGTCTGTGACGATTCCTTGTGAAGTATACATGGTCCAGCGAATGTCCAGCACCTTATCAGGATCAAAGTTGTCGGGATCGTAGGGGAATACGCCGTATTCAGTCAGATCCTGCATGAAGTGAGCAAATCTGCGGTACTCGTCAGTATCAAAGAAATTAAAGACTGTTTCGCCGTTACCCTTGCCGGCAAAGCCGCCTGGGGTGTCTTCGATATTACAGGCTGCTAGAAAATTAATCTTTTCCATAGGGTGGTATAGCTGCATATTATTCCTGTGTAGCCTGATGGAAGGATGATCAGCTTGATCAGGATAGAGCTCGTTACGTTTGTCATGGGCTTCATAGATCAGGTCTTCAAAGTCATAGGGTGTCTGCCAGCCATGCTGAGCAGGTAGCTTGTCAACCAGGCCCATTTCTTCGAACAGCTCCATGTCAACCTGCAAGGAGTGGACGTCTGCCAAGTCCTTTAGGGGGATGACACCGTAGATGTTACCGTCGACTGTGGCGGCTGCCCAAGCCTCTTCCGGGATGTCGCCATAGGTCTTGGGTGCATATTCCGGCAACAGGTCATCCAAGGCCAGGAAATTTCCTTGACGGACATTGGTCAGGAAGGGAACGATGGTCGCACTGGTGAAGAGGATATCCAGCTTCTGGCCGGCATTAACCATGGTGGAAACCTTCTGGTCGTAATCGGCATAAACATAAACATTCAGCTTCAGGTCGATGTTGAGTTTTTCTTTGACGATTTCTGCGATAGCTTCATTAACTTCGGCCTCATCGCGGACAGCGCCCCAGGAACCCATGTGCCACTGGATGGTGACGAGTTCTTTTTCTTCGCCGCCAGTAGCTGTGGTGGAAGGAGTTTCGCCGGCCTTGGTTGTCGTGGTGCCGGGAGCGTCTGTACCTTTGGTTGTCCCAGCGGGGGTACAACCTAAAAGTCCTGTTGCTACCAGCATTAATGCCAGCAGAACAAGTGCAATTTTCTTACTCATTTGCTTTACCTCCTATAGTTTGGCAAATAAAAATTGTTTATGATAGCGGGTCTCTGGCCAGACGACCCGGTTTCATCAAATTAGGATGATTATTCCTTGACACTGCCTATGGTCAAGCCCGTGATGAAATAACGCTGGAAGAAAGGATAGGCGAACAGGATGGGAATTACCGAGATGATAGCTATAGCCATACGCATGCTATCTGAAGGCATAGTCTTTAAGGCTTCCTTTAGCTGATCAGTCATACCACCGGACTGATTGGCTGCATTATCCTTGATAAAGGTGACATTGTTCTGGATCCTGGTCAGCATGGTCTGTAAGGGGACCAATTTTGGATTGTCAATATAGAGCATACCGGTGAACCATTCATTCCAGCGCGAGACAACATTGAAAAGTCCAATTGTGGCCAGGCCTGGTTTAAAAAGAGGCAACACGATTTGGAAATAAACACGCAAGTCATGCGCACCATCGATTTTGGCAGCATCGAACAAGGTGTCCGGGATGGTTGTGCGGATAAAGGTACGCAAGATGATGACATTAAAGGCTGAAACCAAAGAGGGCAGGACAAAGATGAGAAAGTTGTCGTATAGGCCCAGCACATTGACATTGATCATATAAGAAGGGACCAGGCCGCCGGAAAAAAGCATTGTGAAAAAGGCGAAGAAAGTAAAAAACTTACGGGGTTTAAAGTGGCTTTGGGCCAGTACATAGGCAAACATGGACATAACAAATAAACTGCAGAAGGTGCCAACAATTGTATGCAGGATAGTAATCTTGTAGGATGTAAAGATCTGTTGGCCAGTTCTGACTATGTACTGGTAGGCCTCCAGGCTCCACTCGGTGGGAGTGAAACTGTAGCCGACTTCAGCAATACTGACTGTTGAAGAAAAAGAGATGATAACAACAAGTACCAAAGGTATAACAGTAATCAGTGCTGCAAAAGCCAAGCCCAAGGTGAAAAGAGCATTCCAGCCTAAGGGCAGTTTCATAAATCTACTTTGTTCGCCGTGCATCTTCTTTATTACTCCTTCAAAACTGTTTAGTCAAACTTTAACCATAAAAGTAGCTGATAGATCTGTCTTTGGCTCAGAACATGGCATGGTCTGGCTCCAAGGTGGCGACAATCTTATTGGCCACTAAAACCAGAATAAAACAGACAACAGACTGGTAAAGACCGGCAGCTGTGGCCATGCCGGGATTGTTCAGTGTCAACATGGCCCGGTAGATATAGGTGTCGATAATATCTGTTACTGCGTAAAGGCGGCCGGAGTCTTTCGGCACCAGGTAGAAAAGACCGAAGTCGCCGCGGAAGATACCACCGACGGCCATGATCAGCAAGATGCTCATCATGGCTCTTAAGTGAGGCAGAGTGATAAAACGGAACTGCTGGTACTTGCTGGCCCCGTCCAGCATGGCTGCTTCATAGTATTCCTGGGATATACCCGTGATGGCAGCCAGGTAGACAACAGCTGAATAACCGACGCCTTTCCACATGTTAATAAAAACCAGCATATAGGGCCAGGGTTTTGTATCAGCATAAAAATCTTTAAAAGTAAGCCCGAGATTCTGGCGGATCATGTTCAGGTAGCCACTGCGCACATCAACAAAAGCGATCAGGATGATTGAAACTATCGCCATGGACAAAAAGTGGGGCATGATATAAATGGTCTGGAAGAGCTTGGCGGAGCGACGGCTGTTGATCTGGCTGAGCAAGACTGCCAGCAGGACTGCCATGACCAGGTTGAGGACAATAAAGATCAGGTTGTAGCCCACTGTGTTTCTGGTAATGCGCCAAAGATCTGAAGTAGCAAATAAAAACTTGAAGTTTTTGAAGCCGACAAAGGGACTGCCCAAGATGCCCTTGCGGGGTGTGAAGTCTTTAAAGGCCATGATCAGGCCGAACATGGGCATGTAGGAAAAAACAAAAAGGGCAGCTAAGGCCGGCAGTGCCATCAGATAAAGATATCTGTTTTGCAGCCATTCTTTCACTAACCTCTTTGTAAAACGCTTGGGAATACTTAACTTAGCTGTGTTTTTATTAACCACGTTTTCGCCTCTTTTTAAGATTATTTACATCAGTTGCCTGATATAGGGGGTCGACAATGTGCACAAATGTGCTTGGCAAGATTAATATATACCATCAGTTTAAATAGGTCAAGACAGGACGAAAAAAATGCGAAAAACATTTGCTGAATAGAATGATTGTGCCATCTGACAAGAGAATTCACTTTCGTTGTCGAAAGCATGATTGACTTGTCTAAAGCCTTCCGGGTTGATTTTGTCAGGCTGGGAAAAGGTAAATGAGGATTCAGCCGGACTTAAGTAGGAATTTGTACAAAGGGAGAAAGCAAGCAGATATTAAATGATATAAAATAATTAATAATTTCAGCGCAGGGCAAATGCTCTAGTTTCTGTTAAAAAATCATCCGTGCCGGCTTGACTGTTTGCAAAACAGTCAGATAAGAGGCAATATTATAGGGGCTTTATTTTTATCTGCTTTACTTTAAGTCATCTAGTTTGACATTTGATAGATTCTTAACGGGGTGATAAAGATAGTCAGGCAGGTACTCATCGCAGTTGATCCTAAAATTACCGATTGTGATCTTTGTCAAAAAATTGACTGGTCAGCGCATAGTTTCAACAAAGTTCATCAGGCAGCCGACAAAAAATCTGCTCTTGCTCTTTACTGTGATTTATGGCCTCAGCTAGTCCTGATAGGCCTTGATCCTGTCCGGGAGGCAGGATTGGAATTTTATATCAGGATCAAGGAAGCAGGTGACTTTTGCTCCGTTATCCTGCTCTATGCCTGCCCGGAACTGATCTTGCCGGGTCAATCTGGTTTTAGCCATATCCAGGATTGGTTGCTCAGAAGCAGGGATAGGCTAGGGAGTTGCCGGTTGACTGGTCCGGATCTGGCTGTTTTGCCAGACCTCATTAGCCAGGCCAAACAACCCGTGGCAGAAACATTGATGAGCAGTAAGGATTTTTGGGCTGCAAAAATGAAGGAATATGTCAGGCAGAACTATCCTGACTGTGAACTGAGCATCGCCGGTATTGCTGCTGCCTTCAATCTGGGAGCACCTTATGCCGGTACTATTTTCAAGCAGATTGAAGGCATCAGCCTCGTTCAGTATATTATGCAGTATCGCTGCAAGGTCGCGATCAGATTGCTGGCTGACCCGGGCTTGCGCATCCATCAGGTCAGCCAGCTTGTTGGTGTGCCGGATCCTAATTATTTTGCCAGGTGTTTTAAAAAAATGATTGGCCTGACACCCAAGGAGTATAGAATTCTAGTGACTGCAGGTAAACGTTAAAGACTAACCTTGCGCCAATCATCAGCCAGGCCCAGGCCGCTCAGATCGGCAAGCCTGTTTTGCTTTTCCGCCTCATAAAGCCGCCAAATGACTCTTAGCCCTTGCAGGCTGCCAGGACCATCTGTCAAAGGCCTTTTGCCGCTGCGGATGCATTCAATGAAATGACGGGTTTCATGCTGGGTTTTTTTAGATTGATCGCTTTCTGACATGATCAGTTTGGTCCGGGACGATGTGTCCAGATTAGCCTTTTCACTGACAATGTGTGTATGAGCATAAAGAGCCTTTTCAGCATGGTTATATTCCAGCATGCCTTCAGTGCAATGAATATGAAAACTGTAACCCAGCCTTGTGCCCCTGGCACCCCAGGTGCCGAAATGATAGCCCATTTTACCACCGGCAAATTCGATTGTGGCATTGCTGGTGCCTTCTTTTTCCATCCAGGGGGTGCCGAAGTTGGTCCCCATATGAATACCACGCACTGGCTCACCTAAAAACCACAGCAGCAGGTCAACATAATGGCAACCATGGCTGAAGAACTGGCCGCCGCCCAGGCGCTGGGCTGATCTGGCCCAATGGCTGTCTTCATATTTGGTGAATTGCTCTGTCCAGATCGACATCTGGAAAACATCGCCGTAAACTTTTTGCTCAACCAGTTCTTTCATTTTGGCAACAACTGGCCAATAGCGGACCGGGTAGGCTGTCATTAAGGTCAAATTCTTCTTTTCCGCCTCTTCTATCAAGCCGATGCATTCAGCTTCCGTATTGCACATGGGCTTTTCCATCAGGACATGCTTGCCAGCCTCTAGAAAGAACATGCCAGCTGGATAATGCAGATCATGAGGCAGGGAAATCAAGACAGCATCAACATAGTCCAGCATTGCCTGATAATCAGAGAAGACATGCTCTGCTCCCAGCATATCAGCAGCAGCTTGCGCTCTTTCCTCAACAATATCGCAAACTGCAGTCAGCTCCACGATATCTGCCAGTTCAGCGATGCCCGCCTGATGGGACTTACCCATACCTCCACAACCAATCAAACCAAGACGTATCCTCTCCATATAAACCTCCTTGCAGGCTGTTATTTTTAGTTCTTACCCAATGATAACGCGAAACGAAGAAGCTTAACAAGCTCGGCTTGTCAAAACAGCTAGGCTGGCTTACGATTATGGCAAAGGTGCTGCAGCAAGGCAGCAGTCTGTGAGGTGCAATGAATGGGAAAACGTAATTTCAGTATGCAAGCTTATTGGGATGAAAAAGCCAGGAACTGGCAACCGAAGCTTTCTTTTGCCAGGCAACCGGAGCAGGACTACAAGGTCTGGCAAAAGGAGGCGGTGGCCAAGCTTTTTGAGCTGATGGGTGAATGGCCGGAAAAAGTGCCCCTGAATCCATTACTTGAATACAGCGTGGTGGACGGTGATCTGATCCGGGAACGTATTATTCTGGATACCGAAGCCGGCATGTCCGTGCCTTGCTTGTTGCTGAAGCCAAAAGACCTGCCGTCTGACAAAAAGCAGGCTGCCATTTTATGCAGCCACGGACACGGCGCTTTTGGCAAGGATCCGGTGGCTGGTCTGCGCTCATCACCGGAACACGAAGCAGACATTGCAGCCATGAACTACAACTTTGCTGAACAAATGGCCCGGGCTGGTTTCGTGACACTGGCACCTGACCTGAGAGTGTTTGGTGAAAGGCGTGACGGATTCAATCCTTTCCCGGGGCGTGATCCCTGCAATGTTAATTATGTCAAAGGTAGCATCATGGGCATCTATCCTCTGACCCTCAATGTCTGGGATATGATGCGCTGTATTGATTATCTGGAAAGCAGGCCGGAAATTGACCCTGACCGCATTGGTATGATGGGCCTTAGCCAGGGCGGTACCATGACCACCTTCACCACAGCTCTGGAGCCGCGTATCAAGGCTGCCGATATAATCGGTTATGTCAACCCCTGGAGCCGCTTTGGGATCAGGGATGCAAATTTTTGCGGATCCCAGGTTGTCCCGCAGGTCTACCGCTATTTCGATACCCATGATCTAGCAGGCATGATAGCACCCAGGCCACTGCTGGTGGAGATGGGCATCTATGACAGCTGCTTCCCCCTGCAGGACACCATCCTGGGCTATGCTGGTATAGAAACGATCTACCAGGCAGCCGGGGCGCAAGCTGACCTTTGGCAGGATATCCATCCTGGCCCCCATGCTTTTGCCGCCAACAAGGCCTTTGCCTTTTTCAAGAAGTATCTTTAATGGGACCAGTATATGCAGGAAAACACCAATTTACCCCGCTATCTTTATATTGCCCTTGACCTGGCCCGGCGCATTGCCAAAAAAGAACTGCCTGAGGGCAGTAAGATATACGGGCGCAGCAAGATGGCTTCTGAATATAGCGTTTCACCGGAGACTATCCGCCGGGCTATGAAGCTGCTGGCGGATATGGCTGTGGTTGAAATTGTGCCCCAAAGTGGTGTCTTTGTCCGCTCAGCCAGCAAGGCCGGCCAGTATCTGGAACGTTTTGGCCATGCTACTGACCTGGCCCGGTTGAAAAGTGAATTGGAGACCATGCTGGAGCAGCATCATACCTTGGGCGATCAGATTAAAAAGGCAGCGGCAGCCATAGCCAGGCTAAGTGACAGGCAAAACCAAAGACTACCCTTTTTAACCTACAATGTTCCGGTTCCAGCTGGTTCCTGGACGATCGGCCAAAGTTTTGGTGAGCTCAAGCTCTGGCAGGCCACTGGTTGCACTGTGATCGCGATCCAAAGAGCTGCTGATTTTATCCTTTCCCCGGGTCCCTATGCCCAGCTGCAGGCAGATGACTTTTTATTGGTTGTGGGGGAGGATATGGCTGTTGATGCGTTAGAGAAATTTCTCCTGAAAGCCTGATAATTTGGCGAAAATTACAAAAAACCAGGTCAGGATTTGACATTTTGGCCTGGTTTTTATATACTCTTGTCTGACAACTTGTCCTGCGCGGACAGGTTGTTAGTTTTTTGTAAGGAGAATTATTTTGATACGCTTTGAAAATGTCAGCAAAAGCTACGGACGGACCCAGGTGCTGCAAGAGATCAGCTTTACAGCTCCGGCAGGCACCTTTACAGTTTTAGTCGGACCAAGCGGCTGCGGCAAGACAACAACTCTAAAAACAATCAACCGCTTGATTGAGATTGATCAAGGTAAAATATTTGTTGATGGGCGAGATATTGCCAGCCAGGACAAGGTTGGCCTGCGTCGTTCGATCGGTTATGTCATCCAGCAGATTGGCTTATTTCCTCATATGACGATAGAAGAGAATATTTGTCTAGTGCCTAAACTGCTTAAATACCCCAAGTCAAAATGCCGGGAGATTGCTCAGGATATGCTGCAACTGGTTGAGATGCCATACGGGGAGTACGCCCATAAATATCCCAGCCAGCTTTCCGGAGGCCAGCAACAGCGGGTTGGAGTACTCAGGGCCCTGGCGGCATCGCCGCCCATTGTACTTATGGATGAGCCCTTCAGTGCACTTGATCCCATGACCAGGCTGGTCTTACAAGATGAAGTGCGCCGCCTGCAGCAGAAATTGCACAAGACCATCGTCTTTGTTACCCATGATATGGATGAAGCGCTCAGTATGGCTGACACAATCATCTTCATGGACAAGGGCAGGATAGTCCAGATGGCCAGCCCGGAGGAGATCTTAAAAAAACCAGCCAATCAACTGGTGCGCAGCTTTTTGCAAAAGCAAAGCCAGCTTGGCCAGCCGGCCATCCGCACTGCCGGCGACATCATGCGAAAAAAAGTCATTACAGCTAAACATAATCGCGGCGTGCGCGAATCGATTGAATTGCTCCGGCGTCATAAGATCGACACCTTGATAGTGACGGATCTGAGCGGGCATTACCAGGGCGTGGTTTCGCTGACTGGGATCAGGCAGGGAGGCCGGCAGCACGAGACGATCCAGCCCCTGCTTGAGCATGACCACCCCTTTTCTTACATAGATGATGCGGCCCAGCTGGCCTATAACAAGCTGATGGACGGGCCAGCCAATTATGTTGTTGTGCTGCGGCGTGATCAGACAGTCGCCGGCATCATTACCAAAAGCAGCCTGGCCCAGATGATGGCAGAAGCAATCTGGGGTGATAATGGTGAGTGATTTTTTCAGCTTGTACAGCGAGCGTATCTGGCAGTCTTTTATCACCCACCTGGCCTTTGTCGGCATGTCTGTCGGCCTGGCCCTGCTGGTGGCCCTGGTCCTGGGCGTCCTCCTGTCGCGAGTGCCACGCTGGGCCGGCCTGGTCCTGCCCCTGCTGGCAGTCTTCCAGACCATACCCGGGGTTGTCTTTGTCGGCCTCTTATTTCTCGTGACCGGTATGAAACCGATCACAGTGACAATAGCCCTGGCTGTCTATGCTGTCTTTCCCATCCTCAAGAATACCTTTGTCGGTATCCTGGAAGTGGATAAAGCCTGTAAGGAAGCCGCCCGTGGCAGTGGTATGTCAGCCTGGCAGGTGCTTTGCAAAATTGAACTGCCCCTGGCCTTGCCAGCTATCATCAGTGGCCTGCGCATGTCAACAGTCTATACCGTAAGCTGGGCGGTCCTGGCTGCCATGATCGGCTTGGGCGGCCTGGGTGACCTGATCTATGCCGGCGTCAGCAGCAATAATAACAAATTGATCCTGGCTGGAGCTGTACCCGCAGCCTTGCTGGCCCTCCTGCTTAGCCTGGCAATTGACCTTTTACATAATCTACTTGTACCGAAGGCATTAAGGAGTGCTGAGCAATGAAACTTACCATGGTGCTGGACCATCTTTATCTGGTCTTTTTATCTGTCCTCTTGACGATTGCTTTTGGGGTTCCGCTGGGCATGCTGGCCTATTATTTTAGGCCCATCCAGCAGATCAGCCTCTGGCTGGTCCAGCTCTTGCAGACTGTACCTGCCATGGCCCTGCTGGGCATCGTCATGGTTTTTTTAGGTGCAGGTAAATTAACAGTTATTATCGGTCTTTTGCTCTATTCACTTTTACCAGTAGTGCAAAACACTTGCCTGGGCCTGGGCCAGGTTGATCCCGAGCTCAAGGAAGTGGCCCGGGGCATGGGCATGAGCAGATTTTACCGCCTGATCAAAGTAGAAAGCCCGATCGCCTTCCCCTTTATCTTCACTGGCATCAGGATCGCTGTGGTCAGTTCAGTCGGTGTGGCGGTCTTTGCCACATTTGTCGGGGGAGGCGGTCTGGGCAGGGCTATCTACCAGGGGATCCGCGTCCAGAATATGAGCCTGATCCTGCAAAGTACCTTCATGCTGATGTTGATGGCTGTGGGCTTCGACCTGCTGTTGGCTTTCTTCGAAAAAAAGCTTTATCAGCGCTATAGCCCAGCCAGCGATTAAATCAGCCCAAAAAGAAAGGAAAGCACTTATGTTTAATTGGAAAAGAATTACTGCCCTGCTGCTGGCTGTCTGCCTTTTAGGCAGCCTGATAGCCTGCAGCAGCGTGCCTGAAACAAAAAAGTTTATTATTTATGATGGCCAGTTTTCGGAGATGCAGATCATGCACCGCATGGTCAAGCTTCTGCTGGAAGAATATACCGACCTGGAAGTAGAAATTAAAGATGAGATGGCACCGGTCAATCTTTATAATGAATTAAAAAAAGGAACATCAGACCTGATGAACAGCTATGACGGCACCTTGTTGACTACCTATCTCCACTTAGACCCCTCTGATGTGCCCGAAGATATGAGCCTTTATGACTTTGCCAACCAGGAGGGAGAAGCTGAGGAAGTCATGCTTTTGGGCAAGCTGGGTATTAATAATACATATGCCCTTGGTGTATCCCAGGAGTTTTCAAAAGAGAAAGGTATCGAAAAGATCAGTGACCTGATTCCGCTGGCTGACCAGTTGGTCTTCGCCGCCGAACACGACTTTTTTACTGAAGAGGGCAGCGCCAAGTATAATCCTCTCGTTACCTTTTACGGCCTGGACTTTAAAGAAGCGCGCCAGATTGACCTCAGCTTGAAATACTCGGCCTTTGAAAATGGTGATATTGATGTCATGGTGGTCTATGCCACAGATGGGCTCAACCGCAAGGCCAGGCTTAAGATCCTGGAAGATGACCAGGAGTTTTTCCCGGAATATAACGGAGCTTTGCTGGTCAGAACGGGCTTGTTTGAAAAATATGCCAAAGCAGCACCGGACCTTGCTGATATTCTAAGCCGGCTGGCTGGTATTTTGACAAATGAGGATATGGTGAAGCTGACCTATGCTGTGGATGTTGAAGATATGTCGGTAACAGATGTCTGCCGGGACTTTCTAGTAGCAAAGGACCTTTTGCCTGCCAGCTGAGATGGAAAAAAGGCCTGGTGACTGAGCTAAAAAAAGAAGCTGTTAACAGCTTCTTTTTTTTGCGCGAACAGACAATATGGCCAGGCGGCCAGATATTTTGTACAATGTCAGCAGACAAAAAAGAAAGAGGAGTTAAGCGCTTATGCAACTGATCTGCCATTTAAAGCTGGATGGGAATCTGCACGATGAAACTGGCCTCTGCCAAGCTAGGGGCTACAATATCAGTTATGCCCGGGGTGTGGACGGTCAAGCGGCAGGTTCTGCGGTCTTAAATGGCCAGGACAGCTGGCTGGAGATCCCCTCTGTCAATTTAGGCACCGATGACTTTTTTGTTGCGTTAGCGCTCAAACTGCCCTCTGACCGGCTCAGTTTTGGCGATTTGCTCTGCCAGTATGATCCTGAGACCAGAACGGGCTTTAACCTGACCATAAACAGCACATCAGGCGGTTACACCGGCCTGTCTGACAGCCGTATACTGTCCTTTGGCCTGGACAGCTCTACTGAGCCTATCTGGCAGGATCATGGTAAGCCGGAATCCAGCAACACCCTGATCAGCTCCCTGTGTGTTTATGCGGGCCAGCTTTATGCTGGCATTGCCGACGCAGCCACACCGGACAAGGCCTGCCGGGTTTATCGTTTTATCGGTGCAGATCAATGGCAAGACTGTGGCCGCCTGGGCTCTGACCCGGCCAGTCACAGTGTTTTTGCTCTCTTGGTCCACCAGGGCCAGCTTTTTGCCTCAACCGGGGTTTGGGACTGGGAAAAGGCTTTTGCCGGCCAGGCAGCACCCGGCCGGGTTTATTGTTATGAAGGCGGCCAGTCCTGGCGCGACTGCGGCCAGGTCGGCACCGGCTACCGTATCATGGCCCTGGCTTCCCATCAGGGTGAATTATACGCCTCAAGTGACAACTCGGAAGTCTACCGCTATCTGGGTGGAGCCAGCTGGGAATTTTGTGGCGGGGACAGACGACCGCTCAGTTCAGATCCTGCTGATATCTTCCGCCTGGACAGCCTGCTTTCAGATGGAAACAATCTCTATGGCGGCGGCCGTAAAAGGATCTTTTGCTACCAGGGCAAAACCAGCTGGCGGTGCCTGGCTGCCAGCCCCTATCAAGTCAGCCAGGTGCATAAGCTGGCCATCTATCAAGGCCGGCTTCATGCTGGAACCTGGCCGCACGGCCGGGTACTGCGTCTGGAAAAGGATGGCCAGATCACAAACACGGGCCAGCTGGGTGTGGCCACAGACCACTACCAGATCAATGAAGTCAACGATCTGGCCTATTACAATGGCAAGCTTTATGCCGGCAGCATACCCAAGGCAGAGCTCTACCGCTATGAAAAAGACCAGGACTGGACCAGGCTGGCCAGTTTAGTTGAAAATCCTGCTTATTCAGCCCAGGATATTTACAGTTGGAACAGGATACCCAGCCTGGCAAATTTTGCCGGTCGGCTTTTTCTGACTGCTTCGTCCTGCCATGGCCTGCCCAGCCAAAAGCCCTTGCCGGCTGAAGGCCGCGTCTTTTCGATCAGCTGTGGCGCAGTAGCATCGACTGACCAGGATATCGGGACTGGTTGGCACCACATTGCAGCTGCCAGAACTGGCGGCCGGTTGACTATTTATCTGGACGGCCAGGCTATAGCCAACCAGGAGCTGACCGGGCAGCTGGACCTGACCAATAGCCGGCCGCTGACAGTTGGCTTTGGCCAGCTGGCTTACCTAAACGCTAAAATCGATGATCTGGTCCTGATCAGAGGCAAGACTGCGCCAGACCTGGCCAGATCCATCTACAATAGACAAGTGCCCTTTTTACAAAATAGGAGGAAAGAAGATGCTTGAAAAAGAAAAACAGTTTTTACAGCAGATCCTCGACCCGCCTGCAGAATACAGCATGATGCCTTTTTGGTTCCTCAACGATGACCTGGAGGAAGCTGAACTGGCAAGACAGCTACAAGACTTTAAGGCCAAGGGTGTCTATGGTGTGGTGTTGCACCCGCGTATGGGCGTACCAGAAAAGCTGCACTACCTCTCAGACCGCTTCATGGAGCTGATGGTCTTTATTGTCAAGACTGCCGCCAAGCTTGGCATGCATATTATTCTTTATGATGAAGGTATGTATCCGTCCGGCTCAGCCCATGGCCTGGTTGTTCAGGAAAACCCGGCCTTTGCCTCGCGTGGCATCACTTTAGCTAGTGAAGCGGCTGGCCGGCCTATAGTAGCCCAGCTGGCTGACGGCCGCTATATCGTGGAGGACTTTTCTGGCGGCACCATCCGGGGCATCCACTTTGGCGAAGATGACGGAGAGGCCAATGCCCCTCCCTCAGCCAGCCTTTTAGATAGCGAACCGGTTGAATGTTTTATACGCCTGACCCACGAGCGCTACTATACATATCTGGCCGACTACTTTGGTAACACCATCATGGGCTTTTTTACAGATGAGCCTAATATCCTGGGTCGCAATCCCAAAAAAGACTTTTTTGGCTGGACCAGCAGCCTGGCTGATGAAATAACCGCAGCCGGCGGCCGGCTGGAAGACCTGGCAGCTCTTTTTACAGGCAAAGAAAATAAAAGCACCCGGATTTATCGGGCTGCCCTGATTGAAAGGCTGAATGAAGTTTACTATCGTCGCCTTTCCCAGTGGTGTGCCGGCCACGGGATCGCCCTGATGGGCCATCCAGCCCAAAGCGATGATATAGATGAAGAAAAATACTTCCAGATTCCGGGCCAGGACCTGATCATGCGCAAGGTCGCGCCAGAAAAGGGCGGGATCTTTGGCATGGAGTCAGTCCAGGCCAAATGTTCCGCCGATGCTGCCCGCCACCTGGGCCGGCGGCGCAATTCCAATGAATGCTTTGGCATGTGCGGCCAGCCCGATAATCTCTGGCACCTGACTGCAGGCGACCTCAAGTGGTTCATAGACTGGCTGGGAGTACGTGGTGTCAACCTGTTTATCCCGCATGCCTTTTATTACAGCCTGGCAGGAGAGCGCAAAAATGAAAGGCCGCCTGATGTCGGCCCGGGCAATATCTGGTGGCCTCATTACAGATATTTTGCTGACTATGTCCGGCGTCTTTCCTTTATCATGACCGATTCTGTCAACCAGGCCAAGCTCGCGGTCCTTTGCAGTAGCGGCCAGATGAAAAGCGATGAGCTGGCCCCCTTTTACCAAAACCAGGTTGAATTCAACTACCTGCCCAGCTGGCTGTTGCCGCAAGAGGGCCAGGATCTGGCCGTAGCCGGTTATAGCTATCCTTATTACATGGCGGATCAAGAACTCAACCTTAAGGCGCAAAGGATCGAGAGCTGGCAGGAAATCAAAGAACGCGACTTTTGTCCGGACCAAGACCTGCCCGACCTGCGCCTGAGCCATCTCATTAAAGACGGCAACCATCTTTATTTATTCAGTAATGAAGGCGAACAGGAGCTGGATATCTGCGGCACAGTACCTGTACAAGGTGTACCTGTGCTGATCGACTTGTGGCGGGGCCAGGCCCAGCTGATTGATTCCAGCCCAGCAGGAGACAGGAGCAGGCTTTCTTTCGCCCTGGGCCGGCGTCAAACAAGACTTTTGCTTTTCTTAAAAAACACAGCTGACCTGGACCAGCCAGTAGAACCGCACTGGCTGGAGCTGGACTTTAAGCTGGTCGACCAGACAGCAAAAGAGCTAAAAAAGGTCTATCAAGCTGCCTATGATGCTAGGCATAAAAGTGGCCGCGAGTGGATCAGGGTCAGGGCGGAAGAAATGGTCGAGTGCTTTGTTAATGACCAGCCGGCCGGGGTCAGCTTCTGGAACCCGCATGAGATTTATGTCGGTCCCTTCTTAAAGGCAGGCCCCAACACCATCCGCTTGGTAGTGACCGGATCTGCCGCCAATCGCTATGGCAACCGTCCTGTCCCCTATGGCCTGAAGACCTAATCCTGGTCCAGCACAGTAAAACTGGTCGGGCAGCAGGCCCGGTTTACTTCCCAGAAGGTCTGGGCGGCCAGGCCCAGGCTGTTTAGCTTATCTGCAGCGATATAGGAGCGCCCCGCTATCTCGGTGTAAAAGTCAGCCGGAACTGAAATAGACCTGGCCCGGGCAGCAGCCTGTTTATAGCCCATGCTGTCCAGGGCATGCAGCAGCTGGGCAATGTCAAAATAGCTGCTTGCTTGATCTGCGATATACATAAAGGCAAAATCTGGAAAAAATAAGTTGCCGGCAATGCTGTATTCACTAGGGCCAAGAAGATTAAAGTAACCGCCCAAAGGGTTGTTGAGGGGCTGGATCAGCATCTGCTGACCAGCTGCCAGTAGCTGTTGTAAACTGACTTCATTTTGTTCCAGACCCTGCCTGAGGCTCATCTTTCGGCCATCAGGCAAGGTCAGCTTGATCAGATTAGAGCGGATTGTGCTCAGATAGTAGACATAATACTCGTCACGGCCGATTTCTTCCAGGCTAGTGGCACTGCTGTCGTGGAATTCTTCAATCAACAGCTGGGATCCGGGCCAGGCCTTGGCGCTGACCAGGGTCAGGCTGGAACACTTATTGATTTGGCCCGGGTAGGTCTCTGCGATAAGTCCATCATAACCAACCAGAAGGATCTGGTCCGGTAGCAGGGCTGCCAGGCTGACTTGCTGGCCTGCTTCGTTTTTAATAGATAGTTCCTGGCAGCTGAGCCAGATCTGGTCAGAGGATTTTGCTTCCCTGCTGTCCGGAGCCGGTTCAATCAGCAGCATGTTGCCTTGATTGGTCAGGATTTTGGCCAGGAAGAATTGTTCGGCGCCTGCCTCAAGCAGCTGGAAACCGTTTAAGCTGTGCTGGTCCAGGTAAGCTTGCAGCTGGAGCTCAGTCTGGCTGGTCAGCTCAGCCGGATGAGCAAAAAAATCTATCATCTCAGTAGCCAGACCGGGCAAGGCTGTCTGGTCTGGCAGGACACAAAAAGCTTCAATTGAAGAGACTTGGCTGCTGCTATTGGCAGCTTGGGTGAATTCCAGGAGGCTATAGCTCAAATCGTGTTCCTGTAAAAAAAGTAGGGCGGCTGGAACCGTGCCACCTTGCAAAGCTCTAATGATGCCCTGCTCATTATCTAGGCTATAATTACCGTAATGGGCTGTGAGAAAAACCTTGATCTTATCCTTTTGCTGATAAGCAGCGTGGATCTTAATGCTGCTGATGAAAAAAGCTGCAGTCAGATCCGGGTTTTCATAATGTTGCTCCACAGCTGCATTTATAGCACTTTGCATCGGTGCATCAGGCACGATAAGCTGGGCTGGCAGGGGTTTTTTACTGCTAGTGAAAAAGACCAGGCTGATGATTCCTGCCAGTACCAGTCCTGCCAGCGCTAAAAGACATTTTCTATGGCGAAAAAATGGGCCAGTCTTAATCATATTAACCCTTCTTTCCATATTCTTCGGATTGTCAGCCAGCCCCAGGAGCCTGGCTGCAGG
>CAZZGG010000024.1:23730-29428 GCA_964654125.1 uncultured Oscillospiraceae bacterium | reverse complement strand
AAAGGCCGCAAGCTCTTTGTCTGGGGCATGGGTGCCGGAGGCAGGAACTGGCAGACCTTCCTTTCCCAGGAAGGCGAGGCCTATATTGAGCTGCAGGCCGGCCTGGCCCACACCCAGCTTGAGCATCTGCCCATGGCTGGCAATGAAACCATCAGCTGGATGGAAGCTTATGGCCCCATCTCGGCTGACAAGGAGATTGCCCAGGGCCAGGACTGGCAGGCTGCCTTCATGGAAGTGGATAAAAATCTGGAAGCTGGCTGTCCGCGAGAACTGGTTGAGCAAATGCATGCCAAAGCCAAGGCTGAGCTGGATGGCCGGCAGGGAAGCAGCAAGGCTCTGGCCGAAGGCTGGCCCCTGGTCGAGCAGGAGCTGCTGGGTGATGCCTTTACAACCAGTGGCCTGGTTTTCCCGGAAAAGAGCATCGGTCCCCGTGAAACACCCTGGCTGGATTTGGTTCGTACTGGCGCCCTGCCCTGTCCTGATGTCCTGGCTGAACCAGCCAGCTACCAGATAGGCCAGCGCTGGCTGGACCTGCTGGCTGACTCGATCGCAAAGGGCAAGAGCAAGCACTGGTATGGCTACTACCAGCTGGGTGTCATGCTGGCCCATAGCGGCAAGTCCGCAGAAGCACTCGCCGCCTTTGACAAATCAATCGAACTGGCCCAAAACCCCTGGGCCCTGCGCAGCAAGGCTATCTTGCTGGATCTGGCCGGCGAGCAGGATAAATCTGCTGACCTGCTCCTGGCAGCAGTCAATCTGCTGGCTGAACGTAATCTGGCCAAGGAAGCTCTGACTGCCCTGCAAAAAGCTGGCCGGCCCGACCAGGTGATCGACTTATACGGCCGTCTGCCATCAGCTATCCAGGAACTGGGCCGCCTCAAAGTCATCTTGATCGAAGCCCTGCTCGACAGTGGTGATGCCGATCGAGCTGAAAAGATCCTCAGCCAGGATATAGTCCTGACTGATGTCCGCGAAGGCGAGGTCAAACTGACCGACCTGTGGTTCCGCATGATGGCCATGCAGGAAGCGAAAAAGGCTGGTGTTGCTTATTCAGAAGAGTTACTGGCCAGGATCAAAAAGGAAGCTGTGCCACCGACCCATCTGGATTTCCGCATGCATTGATTAGTAAGATTATGAAGTTAGTATAGTGAAAGGGACCGGCTTGCCGGTCCCTTTCTGTTTAAACGAAAAAATCCAGGCTTAATCTGCCAGGGGCAATTCCAATAAATTGACCTCTTTGACTGGCTTAGTCCTATCTTTGGGAATATAAAATGTCTTGATCTGGCAGGCAGAGAAGTCGGCTTGCCAGCTTCTAGATAAAAAGGGCAGGTCTAGGTTGGCCTGGCAGTCAGTGCCGCTGCTTTCGTAGCAACGCAGGATATAGCCTTTATCATCCTCGGCAGATTTTAGGGCAGTCATGATGATATTGGCCGGGCTGATCTTGAGCCAGCTGTCCTGGCGGGGCCGCCGGCCGTTGTGGTAGGTCTCGTAGATCAGGCTGGGGGCCTGGTTGAGGGCCATGGCTTTTTGCACTGTGGCACTGCTCTGCCAGCTGCCCTGATGGGGATAGATGATAAATTTCACCTTGCTCTGACCCTGATCCATGTACTCCATCCTGTCATCACGCTCACCGTAATGGTCAGCATAGGCTGCTCCACGCAGCACAGTCAGGCGGATGGTGCTATTTTCCACAGCTGCGGCATAGGTTGAATCATTCAAGATGGCAACACCATACTTTTCATTACTGAGGTCGATCCACTGCTGGATGGGTTGTTCCTTGCCATCCTGGGGCCGCTCAATAAAACCGTAGGGTATGGCGGATGTGGCGATAGCTTCATTTATGGCCAGGGGGTATTCCATCTTAAGCTGTTTATGTTTTTCCTGCCAGAAGATGTCCAGAGCAAGCTCAATCTCCGGCCGGTCATGATAAAGCTGGATATCCTGAGTCAGGCTTGAGCCATGCCAGCTGCTGGTCAAACGCACCACAGCGCGCAGGGGGCCATCTTCTAAAACTTCCAGGCTGCCACCAGTAAACTTGCCGCAGACATCAGCATAATGGCTGAGACCATGGCCCCAGGTGTCAGAGTGGCTTTCATCGATGACCAGGCCCAGGGAAGCCGGTCCGGCTAAAAGCTCGCGCTGGTTAATTTTATCAAAAAGGCTGGTCAAGCCACCGGCTGCAGCATCTAGCTCCAAAGCGATAAAGTCATTTTCTATTCTGGAACCGTCTGCTGCTACGAAAAGCCGGCCTGGCTGGGCAGCTGGGCGCGCATCTGCAGGTTTAATTTTATGGAGCCAGAAGGTCTTATAGCCCAGGGCGGGCAGCTCTGCCAAAAAGAGGGTGTTCCATTTACCGGTGCTGCCGTTGGTGACAAGCCCACGCACCTGCTGGGTGCTCAGGTAATTGCCCGTATCATCGCTGATAGCGGCCAGATCAGGTCCGGCCGGATCATCCTTACTGGTTACAGCGCGCAGGTCGCCGGCTGCCTGGACCGGTGCTGTGACAGCAAAGGGCAGGGGATTAAAGATGACCAGGGGAGTGCCTTGGACCTCATTACCCCACAGCTTCCAGTCAGCCTCCTTGCTACGGGCCAGGCGCTGGTCTCCCATGGTATCAATTGACCAGGATATTTTTTGCAGGGCCAGATTTTTGATCTGGGCGGCTTCATGACGGGCATAGCCATAAGCATGGGCGGCATCATGATAGGCTTCCTTCAGGCTGCAGCCGGTCAAGATGTCATGGAACTGGTTGAACATAACCTTTTCCCAGGCCAGGGCCAGGCGTTTGCTGGCGGCAGGGCTGGCGGATTGTGCGGCTACAACAGTGTCGAAGGCTTCCGCTGCCAGGAGCTGGTTTTCAGCCTGGCGGTTTTGCTGCTTGACCGCAAGCAGAGCGCTGTAGCAGCCGATCGCATGGTGCTGCAAATCGTCTTCTAAGAGCTGCAGGCAGTCCTTGCGCTCAGAGATGGCAGCCATATAGGCGGGCGGAGAACTGTAGCAGAGGGCCGTATCTGCTTTTTTTAGCTGTTCCAGCCTGTCTAAAAGAGCAATAGTTGGCCCGCCGCCGTGGTTGCCCACACCATAAAAGAGCATCATGGGCTGGTCCAGTGCCTGGCCTATTTTTCTGACCTGGCTGATCTTTTCCGGTAAGCTGTCCGGCTGGCTGTGAATATAGCTGGAAGGTATCTTGAAAGCCAGCACACTGCTGCCATCTTTGCTTTGCCAGTTAAAAATATTATCCAGGCCGGGTTTTTCTAAGTCGGAAGGCCGGGAAAAGACATAGTGCTTCAGACCGGAAAGCTGCAGGATCTGCGGCAGCATGCCGCTGTGGCCAAATGAGTCAACATTATAGCCTGTCTCACATAAAAACTCGAATTTTTCTAAATAATAGCGCTGGCTGTAGAGGCTGTGCCTGGCAAAAGATTCGCCAGCTGGTATATTGCAGTCAGGCTGGATGTACCAGCCGCCGACCGGCACCCAGCGGCCGTCTTTGATGGCTTGCTTGATTTTAGCAAACATGGCCGGATCACTTTCTTCAATCCACTGGTAGTAGCAGGCACCGGCACAGGTGAAGATAAAACCGGGGTATTCGTCCAGCCGGTCCAGGGCAGACTGAAAACTTGCCTTGACTTCACTGTAACCATCTGTCCAGGGCCAGAGCCAGACCGGATCCAAATGAGCACTGCCGATCAGGTGGATACTGTTAGAGTCACTTTGCTTTGCCATAAATTTAAGCCTCCTCTGTATTGCTTAAATCAAGTATACAGCATGACTCTTTGCCTTGCAGCTGGCTGGCTAATCAGTTAACATGAGGGACAAACACTTAGGTTTTAGTGAGCTTGGCTCAAGAGGGAGAAAACTTGGCAGAACAATTTATGGTGACAGCTTTACAGCTGGCTAAATTCTTTACCTTTATAATCTTTGGTTATCTGGTGCGACGGCTTGACTTCCTGCCTGAACAAAGCGGGACTGTGCTTTCCAAGCTGGAGGTGGCCTTGTTTTTGCCAGCCCTTGTCTTTAGGACCATGGCCAGCAATTTCCGCCTTGAGGTCATTTTAGCCCAGGGCCCGATGATCCTGGTCTCTTTGGCCATAGTGGCAGTGACTTTTTTCCTGTCCAGGCCGCTGGCCCGGCTTTTCAGCAAAGACCCTGATATTATTGAAGTCTATTCCTATTCTTTCACTGTGCCCAATATTGGCTATCTTGGTTATCCCCTAGTGCTGGGTCTTTTTGGAGAATTGATGCTTTTCCACTTCATGATCTATGCCATTCCCTATCAGATATTTATCTACTCAGTTGGTGTCTATATGCTCAACCCATACCGGACTTTCAGTTTCAAGGCCTTGCTCAATCCTTCCATGCTGGCCCTGGCAGGAGGAATTATAGTCGGCCTTTTCGGCCTGCAGCTGCCCCAGGTTGCCAATGACACCCTGGATCTGGCTGCTGCCTGCATGGCACCTATTGCCATGATCCTGACCGGTTTTGTGCTGGGATCTTTTGCTCCACGCCAGTTACTGGCCCACAAGAAGATGCATCTAGCTTCCATTTTTCGTCTGCTGCTTATTCCCTTGCTGGCCTTGTTTATTTTACGTTGGATCGGGCTGGATGCAGAAATCATCATGCTGGCTGTTATCTTGCTGTCTCTTCCCTTTGGCCTTAACAGTGTTATATTTCCCCAGACTTATGGGGTTGACAGCAGTGAAGGGGCCAGGCTTTGTTTTGCTTCGCATTTATACAGCCTGGTCAGCCTGCCCCTGGTGACCAGTCTTTTGCTTTATTTGCTGACCAGCTAAGTTTGTGAGGTTTTAATGAAAACTGCTTATCGCTACCTGCTTTTTGACGCTGACGGCACCTTGTATGATTTTGAAAAGGCTGAAACCGAAGCCTTGCACCAGAGTCTGCTCCAGCATGGCCTGCCTTTCACTAACAAGACCCGTGATCTATACCGCACAATCAATCAAAATCTGTGGCAGGAGTTGGAAAAAGGCCAGGTCAATAAAGCCAGCCTACAGACCAGGCGTTTTGAAGACTTGTTTACCAGGACCGGCTTAAAGGCTGATCCTGCTGTATTCAATGAGACCTACAAGCTGGCCTTGGCCAGTTACAGCTTCCTGCTGCCCCAGGCTGAAACGGTCTGCCGCCAGCTGGCAACAAGCCACCGGCTGGCTATTATCACCAATGGTCTGGCCTACACCCAGCACCGGCGCTTTAAGGCATCGCCGCTGGCCCAGCTTATCGGTGACCTGTTTATTTCCGAAGAGATCGGCTTTGAAAAGCCGCACAGGGGTTTTTTCCAGCATGTCCTGGAGAGTATGGGGATTAAAGATCCTGCTCAGGTTTTGGTGATCGGGGATTCGCTTTCTGCAGATATTGCGGGAGGCATTAACGCCGGCCTGGACACCTGCTGGTTCAATCCGGCCCGTCTGCCTGCCCACCCCTCGTTTCGGGCAACTTATGAGATAAGCCAGTTGGCTGACTTGTTCACGATCCTGGCTGGAAAGGAAAACTGATGGAAGATTCTGCTGTTGAAGCAGCTGTCCTGGCCTATCTGGACCAGCTTAATATCTCATATGATCTGGTCCGGCATGCCCCAGCCCTGACCATGGCTGACCTGACCGAAGTAGATCAAAAATTAGGTGCTGACCATCCCAAGAACCTGTTTTTGTGCAACCGGCAAAAAACAGCCTTTTACCTTTTG
>CAZZGG010000024.1:0-23630 GCA_964654125.1 uncultured Oscillospiraceae bacterium | reverse complement strand
AGAACAACAAAAAGAAGCAGGGCAGGCAATAAAGCAGCCGGACCTGCCCAAAAAGCAGCCAGGGTCAGACCGGCTAAATCGCTTGGCTCCAGTTTGATAACTAACCGAAAAACAAGCAGCAGGAGCAGGGCCGTAATGGCCAGATAGAGGATTTTGCTGGGCTGCAGGACCAGACGTAAAAGAGCGGGCAGGGCAATGAAATAATAAAGGCCCCGGGGCGGATTGTTCTGGTCCGCCCTGATCATGGCCCAGACCAAAAGAGCGCAAAAAGTTAACAGGACCAGGCCGATGATGAGGCCATTATAAAGTCCAGCTGGGCCGGTCCAGGCAGGCCTGTTTGCATATGTGGCAGCTGGTGAGAAGCGGCCGCTGCCCCAAAGGGCAGCAACCAGGCCAAAGCAAAAACCTGTCAAGCCTTCAATCCAGGCATAACGGGCGGCAATTGGCCCCTGGCAATAACGGCAGCGCGCTCTGAGGAAAAGATAACTGAAAAGAGGAACCAGGTCCAAAGCTGCCAGCCGGTGCTGGCAGTGGGGACAATGGGAAAAACCTTTGGCGATGGATTCATGCCGGGGCAAGCGGTAAATACAGACATTAAGGAAGCTGCCGCATAAAAGTCCCAGGATGGTGACTGTAATTGTGCGATAATAAAAGATAAATAAATCAGACATGTCAGCCTCCTTTACCTTGTTAAGACTATTTTAGCATGAGAGCTGTAAAATGCTCCATAAGTAATTTGGGAAAAGGACTGCTGGAACTCGCTGTTTGGGAACCGTTTCGCTTTACAAGCGCAGGTGGCTGTGATAAAATCTTCAAGCATTTGGATGTTGGCACAACTGTGCCCAGGGGAGGAAAAATTGATATGGCTGCTGAGCTGGAAAGAAAAGAAAATAGTGTTGTTGTACTGACCATAGATGTCACACCGGAAGTGTTTGGCGAGGCCATGCAACAGTCGTATAGGAAGAATGCTAATCGCTTTATGGTGCCGGGTTTTCGCAAAGGTAAGGCGCCGATGAACCTTGTCACCAAATATTATGGTGAAGGTGTTCTTTATGAAGACGCCATTGATATTGCAGCAAATCCCGCTTATATGGAAGCGGTTGAAGAATATGAGCTGGAGCCAGTCTCGCAGCCGGAACTAGACATTCTTGATATCAGCCGGGAAAAGGGCATGAAATTTACCATTAATGTCACAGTCAAGCCTGATGTCAAGCTGGGCCAGTATCTTGGTGTTGAAGCTGAAAAACCCAGTTTTCCAGTGGACGACGAAGCAATTGAGGCTGAGCTGAAAAGAGTGCAGGAGCGCAATGGCCGCACTGTCACAATTGAAGACAGGCCGGTTCAAGATGGCGATACAGTCACGATTGATTATGAAGGTTTTGTTGATGATGTGGCCTTTGATGGCGGTAAAGCAGAAGGCCACGAGCTCAAAATTGGTTCAGGTGCCTTTATACCTGGCTTTGAAGAGCAATTGATCGGTCACAGCAACGGGGAGTCCTTTGCTATCAATGTCACTTTCCCTGAGCAGTATAGTGAAGAGCTGGCTGGCAAAGAAGCCAGGTTTGATGTCACAATCAACTCGATCAGCATGACTGAACTGCCTGAGCTTGATGATGAATTTGCCCAGGATGTCAGTGAGTTTGATACCATGGACGAATACCGGGCTGACCTGCGTGCCAAACAAGAAGCAAGCGCGGCCGACAATACCAAGCGCATTTTTGAAGAGAATGTGATCAAGGCAGCTGTAGCCAATGCGGAAGTTGACATTCCTCAGGTTATGACTGACCATGAAGTTGAGCATATGGTGCAGGAGCAAGAAATGCAGATGCGCTACCAGGGCTTTGAACTGAAACAATTTTTAAGCTACACCAACCAGACTATGGATGCTTTCAAGGAGCAGCTGGCTGAACCAGCCAGGCAGCAGGTCCGTACCAGGCTGGTCCTTGAACAGATCAGTAAAGAAGCTGAAGTTGAGCCGACTGAAGAAGAGATAGAAGCTGAAATCGAAAAGATGGCAGCAATGTATAATATGAGTGCAGATGACCTTAAACAAAGACTTGGTGATGGTGAAAACAACATGGCCAGAGACCAGGTCATCCAGCAAAAGACAGTTGCCCTGCTGGTTGAAGCTGCTGTGGCAGTTGACCCACCGGCACCGGAAGAGGCAACAGAGGCCGAGGCTGTGGCAGATAATGCTGAGCCGGCAGATCCTGATCAGGATAGCTAAGAAAGGAGCTTACCCAGATGAGTCTTGTACCAATTGTGGTTGAACAAACCAATCGTGGAGAGCGGTCTTACGACATATTTTCCCGCCTGCTGAAAGAGCGGATTATTATTTTAAGTGATGCAGTCAACTCTGTTACTGCCAGCCTGATAACAGCCCAGCTGCTGTTTTTGGAAGCTGAGGATCCGGACAAGGATATCCAGTTTTATATCAACAGCCCGGGTGGTGAAATTTCCTCAGGCTTTATGATTTATGACACCATGCAGTATATCAAGGCTGATGTGCAGACAATCTGCATGGGGATGGCCGCCAGCATGGGCGCCTTCCTTTTAGCAGCCGGCACTCCTGGTAAGCGCTTTGCCCTGCCTAATGCTGAAATCATGATCCACCAGCCTTCTGGTGGTGCCCAAGGCCAGGCGACAGATATCCGGATCGCTGCAGAGCGCATTATCCGGATGCGGGAGCGCCTCAACAAAATCCTGGCCGAGCGCTGCAACCAGCCCCAGGAGAAAATCGATCTGGATACAGAGCGTGATAACTGGATGTCTGCCCAGGAAGCTATTGAATATGGCCTGATTGACCACGTCATGGAGAAGAGGTCATAAAATGGCAGATGGTAACAACAAGGGCAAGGGCAACAAACGCCCCGGCGACAATGAAGCGCGTAAGCCGATCAGCTGCTCATTTTGCGGCAAGACTGATCGTCAGGTAGAGCGTTTGATTGCTGGCCCCGGCGTCTTTATCTGCAATGAATGTGTCGCGCTTTGTGATGATATCTTGCAGGAAGGCTATCTTGAGCAAGGCCCAGAGTCTAGCGGAGATAATGCTGTAGAACTAATGTCTCCCATGGCAATTAAGGAAGCCCTGGACCAGTATGTGATTGGTCAGGATGCCGCTAAAAGGGCCTTGGCGGTAGCTGTCTACAATCATTACAAAAGAGTAAATGCCGAAATGGCAAGTTCTGACAAGAGTGGTAAAAGGAAAAAAACTGACGATGATGTTGAACTGGCCAAGAGCAATATTTTACTGATCGGGCCGACCGGCAGTGGTAAGACCCTGCTGGCCCAGACCCTAGCCAGGATCTTGCAGGTGCCTTTTGCCATTGCCGATGCCACCGCTTTGACTGAAGCCGGCTATGTTGGTGAGGATGTTGAAAACATCCTGCTCAAGCTGATTCAGAATGCTGATTTTGACATCCAGCAAGCAGAGCGCGGTATTATTTATATTGATGAGATCGATAAGATCACCAGAAAATCGGACAACCCCTCTATAACCAGGGATGTCAGTGGTGAAGGTGTCCAGCAGGCGCTTTTGAAGATTCTCGAAAGTACTATTGCCAATGTGCCGCCCCAAGGTGGCCGCAAGCACCCCAACCAGGACTTCATCCATCTGGATACTTCCAACATCCTGTTTATCTGTGGTGGTTCTTTCGATGGCCTGGAAAAGATTATCCAGAGCAGGGTCGGCGAAAAATCGATCGGCTTCGGCGCTGTGATTGAAGGCAAGAAAGATAAGGATCTGACATCATTGCTAGGCCAGGTCATGCCGCAGGATCTGCTCAAATTTGGCCTGATCCCGGAGTTTATCGGCCGCTTGCCAGTGGTTGTTTCACTGGAGAGCCTGACCGAGGAAATGTTGATCCGTATTCTGCGCGAGCCGCGCAATGCTTTAATCAAGCAGTATAAGAAACTGTTCTCCTACGATGATGTGGAGCTCTCTTTCGCAGCTGATGCTGTCAAGGAAATCGCCCGCCTGGCCATGGAGCGCCAGACCGGTGCCAGGGGCCTGCGTTCTGTCATGGAAGAGATCATGCTTGATATCATGTTTGAACTGCCTTCACGCGATGATGTGGCCAGTTGTGTCATCACCAAGGCTAGTGTCAGCGAAAAGAAAAAACCTAAAATTATTCTCAAGGAAGACAAGACTGCCTGAGCAAAACAGGTAATTGTCAGTTTATGTCGCTTTAAGAGCACTCACCTGAGTGCTCTTTTTCTTTATGCTGGAAAAAAGGCTCAAGGAGGGCGGCAGATGACTCTTAAAGTACTTGATCCGGCTGACTACACAAAAGATCCCAGTGACACTTCCTACCTGATTGATCAGAAAAGTAAAGTCCGGTTTGTCAGTAAAACGGCGACAGCTTTTATTGATCGGCAGGTGGCTGAAAAGCTGGCTCAGATTTGGCACCCCGGTCTGCCGCGCTGCCTGGGCACTCTTACCAGCCAGGATGGTCTGGCCTATGTCTTCGAATACCTGCCTGGCCAGAGCCTGGACAGCATAATTGAGCAAGAAACACACGCCAAAGAACCGGGCTTTTGGCTGCCCTGGATGATCCAATGGGCCAGCAGCCTGGCATTTTTGCACCAGCAGGGCGAAAGGCCACTTTTACATCTTGATATTAAGCCGGCTAACCTGCTGGTGGCTAGCAGCGGCCAGGCCAGCCTGATTGATTTTGGCGCGGCTGTTCTGCTGGATGAAAATATGACTTCAGCTGCAATAAAGGATAGGCTGGCTCTAACCTTGAATTATGCCGCACCAGAGCTAATCGCTGGCAAGCCCTGTCCAGCCAGTGATATATTCTCTCTTGGCCTGGTTATGCTGGCACTTCTCACCGGCCAAAATCCGGCTGGACTGCGTGATCAACCCCTAAAAGAACTGGTCCAGGGCCAGCCAGCTGCTCTGCAGACTATCCTGGGCAAATGCCTGCACTCTGATCTGACCTTGCGCTATCAGCAGGCGGACGAACTGGCAGCTGATCTGAGCCTGCTGCTAAAGCAAATGACGCAAGATGAGCCGCCAACAGTCGTAAAAAAACCAGTCTTAATGGACGGTCCGGAAGAAACAGCAGATGTGCTGGAGCAAGGTTTGGCGGCCAGCCTCCTTTGTATCTGGTCTGGGGCAGATTTTGCTTGTGAATTGGCCGTGGTCCTGGCCCAGGAGCAGGCAAAGACTGTGCTGGTCATAGACGCTGATCTGCTCAATCCACGTGCTGATCTCCTGCTGGGCCAGGCCAGGCAGACAAAGCAGGAGCCAGAGGCAAGGGGGCTGGGCTTGGCCCTACAGGCCGGTCAGCAGGGCCGCTTGACCCCACAAAATCTAGCTTCTTTATGCCAGCAGACAGCCATCAAGCGGGTCAGACTGCTGGGTGCGAATGATCTGCTGGATGAATATGAATTCTACCGGCTTGATTCACTGCAGCAGGTGCTGCGCCAAGCCAGCCTTTTATTTGATATAGTACTGGTTCTTTGTCCGCGCAGCATTTTTGATGCCTTCACCTGCCTCTGCTTAGTGGTGGCTGATCTGGTTCTGGTTTCTCTAACTGGAGATTTGGCCTCCTTTCGTGAAGCTAACCGTATGCTTGAGTTTATGGGCCGTCAGCACAAAATGGATTTTAGCCGCCTGGCCTATGTCCCATTTGACTATGACAAGCAAAATGATCTGGGGCCGGGCACTTTGGGTGAGCTGTGCCAGGGCCGTCTGGCCGGTGTCATCTCAAGCCAGGCCCAGCGCAGGAAAGCCCTGCAAACCCAGCCTTATGCCGCCCGCCTAACGGATCTGAATCGCAGTGAATATAAACAGTTGATCAAGCGGCTCAATTTAGGAAAAAGTAAAGGAGAATAAGATGCCGGTAGTCCAATCACATTTTTTGCTCCAGGAAAAACTACTCCAGTACAGGTCGACTGACCAGGCTCAGTGCCCATCTGAAGAGGAAAAAAGCAAGGCCCAGGCAGAAAAGTTGCGTCTTGATCTACAAGACCTTGTTGCTAGTGTCAGCAGCCAGATTTTACAAACAGACCCGGCCACTGTGGCTGGTGTGGCAGCGCGTAAAATACCACAACAGGCCCTGGCTGACTTGATAGCCAAGACAGCTGGCCAGATCAGTGTCCGCTCAGGCTACTTCAACAAGGACTTGCAGCAGCAGGTCATGGATTTCCTTTTTGGCTATGGCCCCTTGCAGGCCTATGTGACTGATGACAAGGTCAGTGATATTGATGCGACCGGGCCTGATTCATTCACTGTGAAAATTGCCGGCCAGCGCCGCCATGTGCCCTTGGATTTTTCCGACGAGAAAGCCTATGATGCTTTCTGCCGCCTCTTGATTATCAGGAACGGAGGTATCATCAATGAAAATGACAGCCATTGCCGGGTGACAGATGAGGAATACAGGTTGCGTATTAATGTGACCGTGCCGCCGCGCAGTGTCAGATATCCTTCACTCAGCATCCGTAAGCACAGTCGGAACAGCCTGCAGCTAGAGGATCTGGTTGAGCTGGCCATGTTGGATGAAGATCTGGCCGGGCTCCTTAGTGACTGGGCCGGCAGCGGGCGCTCATTGATTATCTGTGGTAAAGGTGCAGCCGGCAAAACCACCTTGTTGCGGGCTTTTATTGAACAGCTGCCTGAGCTCGAACGCGTCCTGATTGCTGAAAGTGACAGTGAGCTGTATCCAGAAAAACCCTGCTGCCTCAAGCAGAAGATCAAGAAGGAACATGAGGGTGGCCGGCCAGTTTCTTTGCTGGATCTGGTCCGGGACGGCCTGACCATGTCTTTGGACACTTATTGCGTGGGCGAAATAGTCGGCCCTGAAGCTATGGCCTATATCCAGGCAGCATTTTCCGGCCACCGCTGTCTGGCAACAATTCATGCTGACAGGGCCACTGATGTACCAGAAAGATTACTGGCCCTGGCTAGACCTGCTTCAAGCGGGGAGACTGACGCAACACTGCGGCGTCTGATCGGACGCAGCCTGGACCTGATTATTTGCCTGCGTGACTTTAAAATCAGTGAAATAATTGCCCTGCAAGGCTATCAGGAGGAGGAAGAAAGATATGAATTTACACGGGTTTGGCCAGATGGTCAAGGTGCGCAAACAGGTTCTGCAGCTGGTCGGAGCACTTAATCGCTGGTGCAGTGTGCGTGAAGACCTGCTCTATGGCTTCCAAAAATGTCTGGACAATGGCTTGGAGCAACCTCTTAAGGCTGTGGTGGAAGCATTCCTCACCAGGGTCAGGAGCGGGATGCCGCTTGACCAGGCCCTCGACCTGATGCAACAGAGCCTGGACCATGAGCATTTCCAAGATTTTGTTGCCGCAGTACGTTTTAATTTATTCTACCGTGGGGATCTACCATCTTTGCTGGAGCATTTTGAATGGCAGATGAACCGGATTGAAGAGGAATACACCAGGCGCAAACTGTCCAATGCCAGAGACTACAAGATAACAGCCCTGATCCTGCTGGCTGTGCCGCTGTGCAGTGTAATCCGTCTGCTAGGCAACAGGGGACAGCCGGACCAGCTCTGGCAAAGTGGCCCAGGCTCTGTTTTGCTGACCCTAGGTTGTCTTTTCTATCTGGCTTCTGTGCTGGGTTTTTTCTTGATCCGCAAGAAAATCAATGATTGAACAGGAAGTGTTTATGTGATCTGGCCTCTTTTACTGGCAACTGGTATAACCGCCCCTTGCCTCTACCTGCTTTTACCGGTGATCAGCAGCCGGTGTAACCCTTATCTGGCCAAGGCTGCCTTAAAGCAGCCGCAAAGCGAGCAAAAAGGGCAAAAGCTGGCTTTTTTGCCAAGCGGCTACCTGACCTGGCGGCATAAGAAACAAGTGCTGCTTTATAAGGCAGGTTATGTCAGCCAGCGGGCCTTGCCGATCTATCTCTTCTTGCAGCTGGGCCTGCCTGGCCTGGTGTTCTTGCTGGGCTTGGCCGGTGGAGCCGCCTTTTTACAAAGTATTGCTGGTTCTGCCTTGCTGGTTGTTTTATTTGAACACCTGTTGCAAAAAAAAGCAGCCCGCAACAAGGAGCGTTTTTCCCAAAGCCTTTATAAAATATATCGTTTTCTAGATGGCCAGATTTCTGCAGGTATCAGCGTGACCGACGCTTTACGTGGCCTGGCCAGAGCTGTGCGTGAACCGCTTGTTAAGCAAGGCCTCGACCAGTTTTCTGCGATCTTTGAGATGACCCTTGATGTTGAACAGGCCATCAGCTGCCTGGATAAAATATTTGCCCGCAGTGATTGCGATTTACTGGCTGCTCATATCCGCCAGTGCCTGGCCACGGGTGTTGCTGGCAAAGGCCTGGTCCGCACGGAGGAGCTTCTTTTTAGCCGGGCCTTTGCCCAGATGCAGGCTCAGACCAGTGGGATCCGTTCCCGCCTTGCCCTGATCGCAGCAGCAGCTTTACTTGTGTTGTTGATCATTTTTCTTTATCCGCTCCTGCATGGTGCTTTTAACGCCGTGCAGACTATCTTTGGCTGACAATACAAAACCTTAGGGAGGAAATCAGATGAAAATAAAAAGTAAGAAAACCAGGAAAACGCCTCTGCAATTAAAGCTGGCCGGCAAAAGGGCTTTCGGTCTCAATGAAGTGATTGGCATTGCTGCAGGAATCATCATTGCTGCAGTGATTGTTATTCCTGGTTTGCGTACTTTTGCCAGTGGCATGATCAGCAAGCTGGAAAGCTGGTGGACCACTATGGCAAATGAAGTTTTTAATTAATCACAAACAGAAAGTGAGGTGCTTTGGATGCTGGACAGGCTTTTGGTTATTGTTGTCGGCAGCTTGGTGCTGGCTGCGATCAGTGTGCAGTTGCTGCTGCTTAGTTTGCCTTTGCTGCGCCGGATTGAATTCGATGCTGTCTGCCACCAGTATGCCCTGCTGATTGATCAAAACGGTGGGCTCAGCCAAGAGGCGGCAGCTGATTTGACGGCTGAGCTGGCTGAGCGCCGCTTTACTGTAAGCAGCATCCAGGCACCCCGCCAAGGACTGCTAGGTGAGATGATGGAATTTTCTGTCAGTGCTGAGTTTTCTGATCGCCGCCTCACCCCAGTCCTGCAGATGGAGGAGATAAGTTCATGCTTTGTCTACAAAACAAATATTTTTTGCCGGGTTTTACCAAAAGCCGGTGTGGGTCAATAAGTACAGCTTTACTTATCTTCATGTTGATTGTCCTGCTGGCAGCACCATTGGGCGTGCGCAGTTTGACCATGCTGTCGGATTGGCTGCTGACAAGAAGAGCCCATCAGTACATGCAGCAGTGCCTGCCAGCTGTCAGCTCCCAGCTTGTTGGGGAAGGACTGGCAGCCGGCCAGGTCCGCTTACTGACTCTTTCTGCCCATAGTATGTTGATTGATCATTTTGCCGCCAATAAACCGGCTGCTTTAGAAAACTGCCTCGAATTACAAAGATTGCAGCTGACCACCAGGCCTGTGGCCTATGATCCGGATCACTGGCAGGCTGCCAGACAGCAACTATACAGGCCGCTGGTCATTATGACTGCCGGTTTGACATTATCAGATGGCAAAATAATCACCCTGGTTCATGCCATAGAAATATTATTGGACTAAAAAAGGAGCCTTTTATGCGCCGTTCTATCCAGATAATCCTGACTATCCTCTTGACAGTGACTTTGCTGGGCCTGGCCTGGTATGCCGGCAGCAGAAAACAGGAGACAGCTCTGGGCCAGGTTGTGATCCTGGTCGATCCCTTAAAGTCAGGTGATATAATCCAGGCCGAAGACCTGGCCCTGATTGAACTGCCGGCCAGCCAGATCCAGCCGGACTGGCTGGCTGCCCCGGAGGCAGCTGTCGGGCTGGCCACATTAACAGATCTCGCAGCAGGAGAAATACTGCACCGGGCCAGACTGGGCCAGGCCAGGTCGGGTGTATCATACAATACTGCCCCAGGCCGGCGTCTTATGACCATCCAGCCTGATGCAGCATCGGCCAATGGTTATTGGCTGGCTGATGGCTCAATAATTGATGTGTACCTGGTGCCCAGATCAAACGTTGAGCAGGAGATTTTGGTGCTGCGGGAGATCAGGGTTTTAAAAGTCTTAGGCGGGGCAGATGATAACTTACAGCAGCCTGCTGCTATACCGCTGCTCTGTCTTGACCTGACAAAAGAACAAGCCCTTTTGCTGGCCCGGGCAGATAATTGGTATACGCTTAAGCTTGCGGCTGTCAGCGGTTAGGCTGACCAATCAGCCTTGTGCCCTGAGGTAAAACTTGATTTTTACAAGCAGCTTGATTTCTGCTATGATGGGCACAGGTGATGCTGATGTTTGAAGATTTACTGCCCGCCCTGGAACGGGGTATTATGGATGCAGCCGGTTCGATACCGGTTGTTTTTAAAGGAATTGAACGCTCTTTTGAGCGTTCTGCCAGCCTGAGCAGTGCCAGCCGTCATGATCACCATGAGCTGACTTACCTTCGCAGTGGTAAAGCGGAATTCCTGATTGAAGGCCGCAGTGTGGTGCTTGAAAAAGGTGCCACTATTATCATCCGGCCGGGCAGTGCCCACCAAATCCGTCTCCTGGCTGGTACTGCAGACATGATGGTGCTCTATTTTGGTTTTTCGCGCCAGAGCCAGATCAGGACCGATGCACCGCCGCTGCCCCGGGCCATGGAGATTGCCCCACAAACCTTGGAGCAATTCTTGAATTTCGCTACTGGTAAAGAGGGCGGCAGTGATAAGTCAGGCGACCCATTCCTGGTTTTGCATGGCAAAAGCAGGCAGGATATAGCGGCTTTAACCGAGCGTATCTTGCGGGAAAACCGTAAAGAAGCTTATGGGCGTGAGTTGATGATGCAGCTATTGGCAGTGGAGCTTTTAGTTGTCTTGGCCCGGGCCTTACATGAGGAGTGGGAAGAGAGCCTGAGAGTGCGGACCGGCAAAGCGCGTGAACTGGTCAGGATAGCCCGTGATTATATCGTGCAAAACCATGACCGCGACCTGTCCATAGCTGATGTGGCGGGTTATGTTTTCCTCAGCCAGGGTTATTTTGCCAGGGCCTTCCGGGATGAGACGGGCATGAATCCGATGACTTTCCTGATGCATGTCAGGGTTGATCATGCCTGTAAATTGCTTGAACAAAAAGATATTAAAGTCAGCGGCATAGCGACCCAGGTTGGCTTTGCCAGCCCACAGCGCTTTAATGCTGCTTTTAGAAAGCATATGGGCATGACGCCGATGCAATACCGGCGCCAGATCCTGGCTGAAAAAGAAGGTTGAATTAAATCGTGGAAGCAAGTGAAAATAAGCAGAATAAAGCTGCTGTTGATCTGAACCGCATTGAAAATGCTGTGCGGGAGATACTGGTGGCTATAGGTGAAGATCCGCAGCGGGAGGGCCTTTTGGAGACTCCGGCCCGGGTAGCTCGCATGTATGAGGAGGTTTTTGCCGGCCTGCATCTTGATGTCCAGGATGTGATCAAGGTCTTTCATGAGAAAGACCATGATGAGATGGTCATGGTAGGTGATATTCCTTTTTATTCCATGTGTGAACATCATCTGCTGCCTTTTGTCGGCCGGGCTCATGTTGTTTACATTCCCCGGGCTGGCCGGGTGATCGGCCTTTCCAAAATAGCCCGAATTGTTGATGTCATGTCGCGCAAACCCCAGTTGCAGGAAAGGCTGACTTCACAAATTGCTGATACCATGCTTGAGGCTGTCCAGCCCTTGGGGGTTGCTGTCATCCTTGAAGCCGAGCACATGTGCATGACCATGCGTGGCATTCGCAAGCCGGGCTCTATAACAGTTACATCGGCCCTGCGCGGCCTTTGTAAAAGCGATGCCCGTTCCAGGGCTGAAGCAATGTCACTGCTCAACCGCCGCCTGTGACTTGATGAAAGTGGTGTGATCATGCCAAAGCAAGCAGACGAGCGGGTTTTCCTTTGCCGGGATAAACAACTGAAACTAGGGAAAAAGACCCTGGTCATGGGGATCTTGAATGTCACACCCGATTCTTTTTCTGATGGCGGGCGCTACTTTGATCGGACAGCCGCCCTGGTCCAGGCCCGGCTGTTGTTGGACAGTGGGGCAGATATTCTAGATATTGGTGGCGAATCCACCAGACCGGGCAGCCAGCCAGTCAGTGCAGCAGAAGAGCTGGAACGGGTGATGCCGGTGATTGTCGAGCTTAAGGACAAGTTGGATTGTGTTATTTCTATAGATAGCAGTAAAGAGGAGGTTGCCCGGGCTGCTTTGGCTGCTGGAGTGGAAATCCTCAATGATGTAAATGGACTGCAGGGGGACGGCGAATTAGCCTGGCTGGCGGCAAAGGCCCGGGCTGGGCTTATTATCATGCATAATGCCCGGCTCTACCAGAAGAAAAAGGCAGGGGACATAGTGGAAAGCTGCCAGGCCTTTTTACAAAAAAGCCTTAGTATGGCCGCCTTAGCTGGCTTGACACCTGATCAGATCGTGCTTGATCCCGGGCTTGGTTTTGGTGTAACAACCGATGAAACTCTGGCCCTTCTAGACCGGCTGCCGGAACTGGCTAAATTCAACCTGCCCTTGCTGGTTGGACCTTCAGGCAAGCGCTTTATAGGCGAAGTGCTGGATCTGCCTTTGCCTCAGCGCCTGCCCGGAACAGCTGCTGCTCTAGTAGTGGCCATAGCCAGGGGGGCTGATTTTGTCCGGGTGCATGATGTGGCCGGCTGCATGCCTTATGTCAAGATGGCTGATGCTATCTGCCGGGGCAGGGAGAAGTAAAATGATAAAAATGACTGACCAGGTGATAATGCAGGGCCTGACCTTTTATAGTTATGTCGGAGTTCATCCAGTCGAAAAGGAAAAAGGCCAGCCTTTTATTCTTGATGTAATTTTGCACTGTGGCAAGATCCAGGCTGCTGAAAGCGATAATCTGGCAGAAACGATTCATTATGGCCAGGCTTTTGCCTTGGTCAAGGATCTGGTCGAAAATTCCCGCTGTGACCTGATTGAAAAGCTGGCTGGTGATGTTGCCCAGGCCCTTTTAGCAGAATATGAACTGGCCCAGGCCGTGGAAGTAACAGTGCGCAAGCCCCAAGCACCCGTTCCAGGTATATTCGATTATATGGGCTGCAAAATCTGGCGCAGCCGGGCTGAGGAAGGATTAAGATAAATGGATACTGACTGGCAGCTGGTTTATTTATCCTTGGGTTCCAACCTGGGTGACCGGCAAAGCTATCTGGCAAAAGCTTTGGACCAGCTGGCCGCCAACCCGGAAGTAAAGCTCACCGCAGTGTCATCCCTCTATGAAACAGATCCGGTTGGTGATAAGGACCAGGACTCATTTTACAACTGTGTCGTGGAATTAAAAACCAGCCTGCCTGCTGGGGAATTGCTTCAGTTCTGTCAAAAAATCGAACTTGAGCTGGGCCGGTTGCGGACCAGACGCTGGGGCCCGCGCACGATTGATATCGATATTCTGCTTTATGGCAGCTTAAAGCAGGACGACCCCGATCTTATTCTGCCGCATCCCCGCATGGCAGAACGAAATTTTGTCCTGGTCCCTTTACGGGAGATAAAAGTAGGTGTAATCAAGTCCACCGGGCAGGTCAGGCTGCTAGAGCAGGATTGGTACCAGCTGTCTTGACAAACCTGTCCCTTTTGCTTGCCAGATAAGACCTGGACAAGCTAAAATGATCTGGCCGGGATGATTGACAAGGGTCATTCCAGCCAATAAGGAGAAAATACATGTTCTTAAATCAATTAAACAGCGCCCTGACTGAACAAGATAGTGGCAAGGGTGGCGGCTCTAATCAACAAAAACGCAATTACCGCCACTTCGGCCCTGCCAAACCGGCAGGCCAGACAACAGAAGCAAAAAGTGAAAAGCGTTCCGGGCCGGTTGAGCAAAGAAGAAATGAGCCCAGTCAAAGGAAGTCTCAGCCTGTGCAACAGGCAGCTAAAGCTAAGACCAACCGGCCTCAGCGCGGTGAAAGACCTGCTAAAGAAACACAAAACCAGCCCAGGAGCGGCCAGCCGCGCCCGGTCAAAGAGGGCCAGACCAGCCGCAGCCGTTCAGAACAGCCCCGTTCCGGGCGCAAGCAGGGTAACCGGCAAAAGCAGGTGCGCTGGGAACGTAAGATTCAGGCTGAGGAAACCTATGAAGATATCAAGCGTGATATAGACAGAATTGAAAAAGAGATCTGGCTTGACATAGCCAGTTTCAGCACTATCAGGCTTGACTAGGATGGGCCAGCAGACAGGCCCGGTCGACGGAAAATCTGCTCCACTGCTTTTTGCCTTGCAAAGGCATGCCACCCAAGGACGGAGTGGCTGGCATACACCAGGGCATAAGGCTGGCCAGGCTTGGCCGCGCTGGCTGAGCGAAGATCTGGCCCGGTTGGATCTGACTGAACTTCCCCTGACAGATGATATAAATCAGCCACAAGGCCCGGCACTTTTAGCCATGCAACTGGCAGCCAGGGCCTGTGCTGCCGGCTTGACCCGCTTTATCACCAGCGGCACAACTGTGGCTTTACAGATTTTATTAGCCTGGGCTGTTGGCAGTGGCGGTTCTTTGCTCTTAGCTAGGACCAGTCACCGCTCAGTTGTCCATGCCGCAGCCCTGCTGGACCTGAAGCTGACCTTTTTTCAGCCCACTGGCGCCCCGCCCCCCGACCAAGACAGCCAGGCCCTGCGCTTGACCCTGCTGGCTCAAGCGACTGCTGTAGATATTGAAGAGGCCTTGCTCACAAACCCCGGTTGCCAGGCTGTTCTAGTGACTTCACCTGATTATTACGGGGGCTGCGCGGCTCTTGGGGAGATTGCTGCTGTAGTCCATAAACACGGTGCCCTTTTATTAGTTGATGAGGCCCACGGAGCCCATCTGCCTTATGCAGCTGCTGGCCAGCTGCCCTCGTCAGCCCTGGCTGCCGGGGCTGATGCCTGTGTCCAAAGTGCCCATAAAACCCTGCCGGTTCTGACCGGTGGGTCTTTTTTACATGTCAGCCAGCAGGCCTTGGCTGAACAAAGACTGGATCCGGCGGATCTGGCACGTCTGATCCCGGTCTTTCAAACATCCAGTCCTTCATTGCCAGTGGCGGCCAGCCTTGATTATGCCCGTTGGCTGATGGAGAAGGAAGGGCAGGCCAGAATCAAAGCACAGCTTGAGCATCTGGCTGACTTTAAAAGACAGCTGCCGGACTTCCTGCTCTGTCAGCCTGCTGCTAATGAGCGGACTCTTAGGGGGCTGGGCCGCGACCCTTTGCGCCTTGTCATCACCACGAAAGATCGCCTGGCTGTTACCCAGATAGCTGATCTGGCTGCTTATTTAAGCGACCAGGCGATTGATCTGGAGTTTATGGATCTGACCCGGTTAGTTTTGATCCCCTCGCTTTGGCAAAGTGAAAATGACTGGCAAAGACTGCTCCAGGCTATCTGGGGCTGGGCCAGGAAGGTCCGGCTGGACCAGTCAGCTACTCTAGGGCTACTGGCCTGTGAAAAGGCCTGGCGCGGCTTTTTTCAACCCCAAAAAGCACAGCTGCCTTTAAGAGAGGCAGTCTTGGCAAAATATGCTAAAAAACCAGTTCCCCTGGCCCAGGCGGCCGGTCTACTGGCTGCTGAATTGTTGGCACCCTATCCGCCCGGCCTGGGCCTGGTCTGGCCTGGTGAGATTATCAGCCGGGAGATGGTTGATTTTCTGGAGATTCTGGCTGAAAATAAGATCAACATAAGCGGGGTTCAGTCAGGTAAAGTCTATGTTTTTGCCTGATTTGATTCCCCCAGGAGTGGAAATGTTGTATAATAAAGACAAATCAAGGTCGGACCAGGCAGACTGCTTAGCCAGACCAGGCCGTTTTATCAGCTTCGAAGGTATTGACGGATCGGGTAAATCCACCCAGATCAGTCTCTTGGCTGAAAAGCTGAGTGCAGGGGACAAAGAATTTTGTCTTTTACGTGAACCGGGCGGCACGCCAATCGGGGAGGCAATCAGGCATATTTTGCTGGACAAGCAAAATACTGCCATGTACCCCGAAACAGAGTTGCTACTTTTTGCAGCAGCCAGAGCCCAATTGGTTCGCCAAGTGATCATGCCTCAGCTGGCGGCTGGCAAATGGATTGTGTGTGATCGGTTTTATGACTCGACCACGGCCTATCAGGGTTATGGCAGGTCAGTGGACCAGGCGGCCCTCACTGTGCTCAACCAGCTTGCAGTTGCAGGCTGTCGGCCAGATCTGACCATCTTGCTTGACCTTGATCCTGAACTGGCACTGGCCCGCCTCCAGAGTCGCAGTGAAAAGCAAGACCGCTTCGACAAGGAGAGCATCGCTTTTATGCATAAGATTCGTCAGGGTTATCTGGAGCTGGCTGCCCAGGAACCTGACCGGATGATTGTCATTGATGCGACACAAAAAGAAGAACAGCTCGCAGAGCAGATATACAACAAGATAAGGGAGGGCCTTGCCTGATGAAACTAATTTTTGCGATTGTCCACGATGAAGACAGCCCGCGCCTGATGGCAGAATTGAACCGTGCCGGATACCGTGTAACCAAACTCAACTCAACCGGTGGTTTTTTGCGTTCGGGTAACACAACACTTATGATTGTTGTTGACGATGACCAGCTTGATGAAGTGCTGGGGATCATCCGTAAATATTCCAGCAGCCGGCAAGCAGCAATCAGCACGAATGTCACCCCTTCTTCGATGGGCGGATCCTATATCCCCTATCCAGTAGAGGTCATGGTAGGAGGAGCAACAGTCTTTGTGCTGAATGTCGAACACTTTGAAAAAATGTAATGAACTGGCCTTTGCCAAAATCCTGGGTCAGACTGAAAACAAAAGAAGATTGCTTAAAACATTAGTAGAGCCCGGCCATGCCTTTATTTTTACTGGGCCGGCTGGTGTAGGCCGCAGCTATATGGCCCGCATTTTCGCTGCTGCCTTGCTTTGTTTTACACCGGGACCGGATGGGGCATGTGGAGAGTGTGATTCATGCCGCTATTTTGCCAGGCAGGTCCATCCCGATTTTATAGACTTGCAGTTGCAGGAAAAAGAAAAAGTTATTCCGGTCGATCAGGTGCGCCGCCAGGTCAGCAGCGAGCTGTATATCCAGCCTCGGCTGGGCCGGCGTAAAGTCTACCTGATTGATGCAGACAGTCTCAATGAGCAGGGACAAAATGCCCTGCTCAAATCATTGGAGGAACCGCCTGCAGCTGTTGTTTTTCTTTTAACAGCTGCCGGTGCCGCCCATTTATTGCCGACCATTGTCTCGCGTGCAGTTATTTTGTCTGTTGCCAGACGGGAAGTGGCAGATATCCAGCAGCTTTTGCTAGATAGTGGCCTGGCTGAAGCAAAAACAGCCTCATTTTATGCCCGTTTTGCACAAGGTTTGCCTGGCAGGGCTCTTGAACTGGCGGCCAGTGACTGGTTTTATGAACTGCGCCAGGAAACTGTGCTGTTCTTTTTGGCTTTAGCCGGCCGCAGCAGAGCAGATCTGCTGACAAGTGGCTACAAATTTTTCGAGACAAACCGCCAGTATACTGATCAGATGTTGGAAATAATTGCCAGCCTGATCCGTGATTTATTGATTTTAGCCCGGAGTGGCCCTGATGAAACTATTATTAATGAAGACTATATCAGCCAGCTTAAAAAGAATCTGGCTGATTATCCTGATAAAATGAAACTTGCCCACAATCTGGGCCAGGCCTATAGTGCGCTTGTGGCTGCCCAGCGTGGTGTTTTACTCAATGCCAGCTTTGAGATGCTGGTTTGTAATCTATTGCTTGTCCTGCGAAAGGAGCTAACTTATGCCTAATGTTATCGGTGTCCGTTTTCACGGAGCCGGCAAATCTTATCATTTTGACCCTGGTGAATTAAGCCTACAAAAAGGTGATGCTGTTATAGTGGAAACCAAACAAGGCATTGAACTGGGGATCGTAGCTGATGAAGCGAGGGAAATAGCAGCAGATAAACTGCATGCCCCGCTCAAGACCGTGCTGCGCATTGCCGATCTGGATGATCTGGATCGTTTTGCAGAAAACAGCCAGCGTGAGAAAGAAGCTTTCCAGACCTGCCTGGAGAAAATCGAAAAACGCGGCCTTGATATGCGTCTGGTTGATGTTGAATATGCTTTTGACAGGAAAAAAGTCATTTTTTACTTTACAGCTGACGGCAGGGTTGATTTTCGCGAGCTAGTCAAAGACCTGGCCGCAGTTTATCATGCCAGAATAGAATTGCGTCAGATCGGGGTGCGTGATGAAGCGCGCATGATCTGCGGCCTGGGTATCTGCGGCCGCGAGCTGTGCTGCTGTTCCTATTTGACTGATTTTGTGCCGGTTTCGATTAAGATGGCCAAAACCCAAAGCCTGTCCATGAACCCGGCTAAAATATCCGGAACCTGTGGCCGGCTGATGTGTTGTCTCAAATATGAACATGATGCCTACGAAGATGCCCAGCGCCGCCTGCCGCGCCAGGGCACCCTGGTCATGACAGAAGAAGGACCGGGCTGTATCATAAATGTCAACCTGCTCAAAGAAACGGCCACCGTGCGCTTGAACCAGCCTGGTGATACTAACCTTATCACTGTGCCCTGTGCGGATCTGGAAGAGGTCGAAGGTGGCTGTGCTGTGGTCAAGCCGGCGGAGCCGGCCCAGGCTGCCGCAGAAACACTGCCGCCAGCAGTCAGGCCTGAACCGGCTGTTGCCGAAAAAACAGGCCAGGTAGAGCAGCGCAAAAGTGATAAGCGCCGTGCGGGCAAGCGCAGTTCCAGCCGGCGGCGCCGCCGCCCGGCGAAAGCAGCAGCAGAAAATCCTGTGTCAAGCAAGAACAGACCAGCTGGACCCAGGCCTGGTCAGGCTGATTGATGGAGACCGTGTATAAAAAGAGTGAAAGGGTGTTCAAGCAGGACATCCTTTTTTCTCAGGGTATCCCTTTTTATGCTGATGAAACGATCGAAGACCTGCAGCGCGATCAGTTGCGCCTGATTCAAAAAAAAGGCGGTTTTCGTTTTGGTTCCGACTCAGTTTTGCTGGCAGCATATGCCGCCTCTTTTTATGCGGGAGCAAGTAAGCGCCGTCTTTTGGCAGCTGATCTGGGTGCCGGCTGTGGTGCGGTGACAATTCTTTTGGCAGCCCGCCTGCCGGCTGCCAAGCTGGTCGGCCTGGAAAAGGATGCAGCCAGCTATTTTGCTTTGCAGCGCAATGTTTTTTTAAACAGGCTGCAGGAGCGGGTATATCCTGTGCAGATAGATCTGCGTCAGCTTGTGGAAAAAGGTTGGCCTTTTCCGGATCTGCCTCAAGCAGCTTGCGATCTGGTGGTGGGCAACCCGCCCTATTTGCGGCCGGACCAGAGCCTGCTCACAGACCAGCCCTCTGCTGCCAGAGCAGAGCTGGATCTGCCCTTGGCTGTGTTTTTAAAAGCAGCCGCCCGGCTTTTAAAGCAAAAGGGCAGACTAGTGCTGGTCCAGCGCCCCCACCGCCTGGCGGATGTCCTACAAGGCTTGCCGGAAGCAGGTTTTGCCGCCAGAAGCCTACGTTTTATTCATGCCCTGCCTGAGCGGGCTCCACATGCCTTCTTGCTTTCAGCCCAAAGAGCCGGCAAAGCAGGTGGTCTGCAAGTGGCAGCGCCTTTATTTCTGGCCGACCGGCCCGGCAGCCCCAGTCAGGAGCTGACCAGTTATTATGGTAATGCGGCTGGACTGAGCCAGGATCTGCTAGAACAGGATCTGGTCCGGGAAGGGAGTTAATATGATTGAGGAAAAAAAGCCACCAGCTAAGTCATTTGCGTTAACCGCCGGCACACTTTATCTATTGGGGACACCGATTGGCAATCTGTCCGACCTGTCACCGCGGGCTGCAGCTGCACTGGCCCAGGCTGACCTGATCGCGGCTGAAGACACCCGCCAGACCTTAAAACTGCTCAATAGCCTGGACTTGAAAAAACCCTTGCTCAGTTATCATTTGCATAACCAGCGCCAGCGCGAAGAAGAGCTTTTAGCTGCCCTGGCCCAGGGCCAGCGCCTGGTCCTGGTCTCAGATGCCGGTATGCCGGCCATCTCTGACCCCGGAGCTGATCTGGTAGCTGCTTGTGTGGCTGCAGGTCACCCTGTTTCAGTCATACCTGGACCGTCCGCAGCCCTGGTCGCCCTGGCCGGATCAGGTCTGGCCACCGACCGTTTTGTTTTTGAAGGTTTTTTGCCAACCAGCGGTAAAAATAGGAAAAGCCGGCTGGCAGAACTGATTGAGGAAAAGAGAACGATTATCCTTTTTGAAGCGCCCCACCGCATAATCAGGACCATCAGTGATTTGGCTGCCAGCGGGCTTGGTCCGCGCCGCCTCACCCTGGCCCGGGAACTGACCAAGTTTTATGAGACATACTACAGGTCGACAGTGGCAGGATTTTTGGCTGATCCGGACCAGATCAAGCTACGCGGTGAATTTGTCCTGATCCTGGAAGGCAAGACAGAGTATGAAAAACGTGAACCTGGCCAAAAACCTGATCCTGAAGCCGGGGCAGTCCAGCAACTGGAGCTTTTGCTCAACCAGGGCCTCAGTAAGAAAGCGGCAGTGCAAAAACTGGTCCAGGAGGGGTATAATCGTAATCAGCTCTATGATCTGGCTTTGCAGCTGCCTGGCAAGCAGCTTGGCGGGCGGGAGCCAGATTGATATAATGGCCGGCAGGACCGGCTTGCCAGACTAGCTGATCCGGGAGGGAATATTCATGAAACCTAGCTACTACATAACAACACCAATTTATTATCCCAGTGGCAAACTGCATATCGGCCACTCCTACACAACAGTGGCAGCAGATGCCATGGCGCGCTATAAGCGCCTGCGCGGCTATGATGTCATGTTCCTGACCGGTACAGATGAGCACGGCCAGAAAATTCAGCGCCAGGCCAAGGCTGAGAATGTGTCTGAACAAGCCTATGTTGATAAGATTGTCGCTGGCATCAAAGATTTATGGCAGTTGTTTAATATTTCCTATGACCATTTCATCAGGACAACTGACCAGGAGCATGTGGCAGCCATCCAATATATTTTCCAAAAGCTTTATGATAAGGGAGACATCTATAAAAGTGAGTATGAGGGCTGGTACTGCACCCCTTGTGAATCTTTCTGGACCGAGGCACAATTAAAGGATAAAAAATGTCCGGATTGCGGCCGTCCTGTGGAAAGGACCAAGGAGGAGAGTTACTTTTTCCGCCTCTCCCGCTACCAGGACAGACTGATCAAGCTGCTGGAAGAAAACCCCGATTTCCTGGTGCCGGCCAGCCGCAGTAATGAGATGCTGAATAATTTCTTGCGGCCGGGCCTGGAAGATCTTTGTGTTTCCCGCACCACCTTTAACTGGGGTGTCCCGGTCCCCTTTGACAGCAAGCATGTGGTCTATGTCTGGATAGATGCTCTTTCCAACTATATAACAGCCTTGGGTTATCCGGATAAAACAGCAGAGTTTGCCCGCTACTGGCCTGCTGATGTCCATTTGGTCGGCAAGGAGATCGTCCGTTTCCACACCATCATCTGGCCGGCGATGCTGATGGCCCTGGACCTGCCTTTACCCAAACAGGTTTTTGCGCATGGCTGGCTGCTTTTTAAAGACGGTAAAATGTCCAAATCACGTGGCAATGTGATCGATCCGGTCGTCTTGTGTGAGCGATACAGTGTTGATGCTGTACGTTACTTCCTGCTGCGTGAAGTGCCTTTTGGTGCTGATGGCAACTTTTCCAATGAAGCCCTGATCGGCCGGATCAATGCTGACCTGGCTAACGATCTGGGCAACCTGGTCAGCCGGACTGTGGCTATGATTGAACGCTATTTCCCGGCTGGCTTGCCTGCTGAAAGAGACATCCAGCCGGTTGACCAGGAGCTTGTTGAGGCCTGCCTCCAGCTTAAGGGTGCAGTTGAGGCAGATATGGAGCAGCTCCAGTTCAGCCATGCCCTGACCCAGATCTGGCAGGTGGTCTCCCGCAGTAACAAGTATATAGACGAAACAACGCCCTGGATCCTGGCCCGTGATGCGAAAAACCAGGCCCGCCTGGCAACAGTTTTATATAATCTGGCAGAATCCGTGCGCATTATTTCCATTCTGCTGCAGCCCTTTATGCCACAGACACCAAAAAAGATCTGGCACAGTTTTGGGATAGAAGACGAAAGCCAGACCAGCTGGCAAGCCGCAGCAACTTTTGGACTCTTCGCTTCGACGGGCATCAACAAGCAAGATCCCCTCTTCCCCAGGCTTGACTTGGACCAGGAGCTGGCCGCCCTGGATAAACTGCTGCCTGAAGCCGCTGCTGAAGCAAAAGCCAAGCCTGAGCCAAAAGCAGCAGCAGAAGGCCTGGCCCTGATTGAATATACTGACTTTGCTAAAATAGCGCTGCAGGTGGGCCGGGTTCAGAGCTGCGCCAAGGTTACCGGTTCAGACAAGCTGCTCTGCTCGCAAATAGACATGGGCGGATCTGTGCGCCAGATCGTGTCGGGCATTGCCATGTCCTACCAGCCAGATGATATGATCGGCCGTCTCGTGGTAGTGGTGACAAACCTAAAACCGCGCAAGATCCGCGGCCAGGAGTCCCAGGGTATGTTATTAGCAGCAACTGCAGGTGATGGTTACCGGCTGGTCACTGTTGATGAGCCTGTCGAGCCTGGTGCGGAAGTGAGCTGATCATGTGGTTTGACTCGCATGCCCATCTACAGGATGAAGCATTTGTCCCTGATCTGCCCCAGGTTCTGGAACGGGCTTTTTCCGGCCGGATCTGCCGCATTCTCCTGCCTTCATCCAGCTTCTCTGACGCGCAAAGAGCTCTCCAGCTGGCCGGCCTTGATGCAAGGCTGGTTTGTGCGATTGGCTGCCATCCGCATGAGGCCAAAGATTTTAACCGGCAGGACGCCTCTTTTTGGCAGCAGCTGGTCAGGGCTGACCAGGCAGGTAAAATTGTCGCTGTAGGCGAGATAGGCCTTGATTATCATTATGATTTTTCGCCGCGCCAGGTCCAGCAGGATGTCTTTTATGCCCAGCTGGAATTTGCCCATGCCCATAAACTGCCTGTTATTATCCACGAAAGAGAGGCGACAGCAGACTGCTTGGCAATTTTGCAAAAAGCAGCCAAGGCTGGGATTTTACAAGATCCGCCGGGCGTCTTCCATTGTTTTTCCGGCAGTGTGGAGACAGCAAGAATTGTGCTGGATTTAGGTTTTTACATCGGGCTTGATGGGCCGGTCACATTTAAGAATGCTAAAAGGCCAGTCGAAGTTGCCCGTATCTGTCCCCTGGATAGACTTCTATTGGAAACAGACAGCCCTTATCTGACACCTGTGCCCTTACGTGGCAAACGGAATGAGCCCGCTAACTTGCCTCTGATCGGAGCAAAAATAGCGGAAATCAAAGCTGTTGGCCTGGCAGAACTGGCTAAAAGCACCTGTGACAATGCCTGTCGCCTTTTCGGCTTGACCTGAAAATGAACGCCTGCTTGGCTAAATTGTAGCCTGCTGGCAGAATATAGCCAAAAGATACCTGCAAACAAGCGTAAAAAAGGTAATGTGAGAAATGTCTTTGTTGAAAATAATTTAAGTGCTGGCTGGTTGACAAGTGGGACGCTTTTATATTATACTTTCACTTGCGCTCTCAAGTAGCGCAGCAGATCGGGAACTTAGCTCAGCTGGGAGAGCATCTGCCTTACAAGCAGAGGGTCACAGGTTCGAGC
>CAZZGG010000023.1:20495-29973 GCA_964654125.1 uncultured Oscillospiraceae bacterium | reverse complement strand
GGCGGCCTTTTTATTTTGGGCAGATCAGCTGGAAATGGTAGATTTTTCCTTTTGTTGGTAATTTCTTGTCGCTTTTAGCTGATGATCCCCCGACTTGATTGCTATTATGCGCAGGAGAGGGTATTTTGGTAAAAGCGTAAGCTCTATTATTTCTAACACAGGTGAGCGTATGAATATGGTGATCAGACAAGATATTAGCTGGCAAGTGGACAAGGCCCGGTTGCTGCGCAAGCTGCGGCTTGCAGACGATCCGGCTGATGAGGATTATCAGGTATTTACTAAGATGCTGGCTGAGGCTCAGGCTATTGCCAGGCCCAAGTTTGCCTTTGCCGTGGCTGCAGTGACAGATAAATATGCCACTGGGGTCGAGGTCGAAGGGGTGCGGATTGATTCTGAACTGGTCCGGACTAATCTGGCCAAGACTTTCCGGATAATTCCCTATCTAGCGACTTGTGGCACAGAGCTGGAGCAATGGTCTTTACAATATGATGATTTTTTGGAAAATTACTGGGCTGATGAGCTGAAAAACCAGGCTTTACGCCAGGCTATCCAAACAATGCGCCAAACAATAAAAAGCAGCTTCTTTAAAGGCCAGGACATGTCTCAAATGAGTCCTGGTTCATTAGCACAATGGCCAATCAGCGGCCAAAAAGAGCTTTTTACCCTGATGCAGGAGGCCTTACCGGTACTGGGTATAAAACTGACTGAGTCATACTTAATGCTGCCAGCCAAGTCGGTTTCTGGTTTTCACTTCAGCAGTGAACACCATTTTGAAAATTGTGCTCTTTGCCCGATGCCGGCTTGCCCTGAACGCAGGGCCTTATATAAGGTAGCAGCACCAGACAACTGATACTGTTTTAAACCTGGCTGTATACAAAACCGGCTCTATGACCTATATTAGCTAGTGCCGTGCATGGCAATACTGGTGTGACAGGAAAGATAAGCAGTGCAGGAAAAAACTAGCAGCCAGAGACCACTTTCATTAAGCAGGGATATCTTACCGCTCGCTTTGCCGATCATGTTCCAGCAAGGCCTGGCTATGCTGATGGCCTTTATTGATAATGTCATGGTCGGCCAGCTGGATGCTCTATCTATGGCAGGTGTTGCTGTTGTCGGTAAATACTTCATGATTGCCAACTCTGTCTTATATGGCATGACCAGTGGCTTTGGTATTTTCATTGTTCAGTATTTCGGTGCCGGTAAAAAACAAAAGAGCCAGGCGGTTTTTCTGATCAGCTTGATCAGTTCTTTCGGTCTGGGCAGTCTTTTTGCGCTGATTTTACTGGGCTTTCCCGAGTTGATCCTGGGTTTATTTGTGACAGACAGTAAATCAATTGCAGCTGGCCTGGCTTACCTGCAGTTTTTTTCGATCAGTCATATCTTCTATGCTGTGGGGGTGGCTTTCTTTTCTGCCCTGCAGTCAGTTGGCCGCACCCGCCTGCCCATGCTGGCTGGTTGTATTGCCGTGCTGCTGAACACCTTTTTGAATTATTTGCTCATTTTTGGTCACTGGGGCCTGCCTGCCCTGGGTACACAAGGCGCTGGTCTAGCTGCCTTGATCGCCCGCAGCCTTGAGGTGCTAATTTACATTCTGCTTTTGTCAAATGGCCGCAATTATTTCCAGATCCGGCCCAAGCTGCTGCAAAAGATAAACCGCAATCTTTTGCGCCGGATGGGCAGCAAGTGTTTTTCCCTAATGACCATGGAGCTTTCCTGGGCTGTGGGGACAGTCATCTTGTTCTGGTGCTTTTGCCAGGTGGATGAAAGTGCTGTAGCCAGTTTGGCTATCGCTGAAACGACCTATAACTTGAATTTTATCGTTTATGGTGGTGCCGGAGTGGCTGTGCCGGTTTTTGTCGGTGCCAGGCTTGGTGCAGAAAACTTCGATCAGGCCAAAAAAAATGCCCGGCGTATCCTGCTTTTTGTTTTTGCCGGTACAGTCCTATTCGCTTTACTTGTCCTGATCCTGGCTGACAAGATCCCCTTGCTTTTTGCTATTGCGACAGTTGATCGCATTTTAGCAACCAGTCTGCTCAGGATCAACGCCTGCTTTTATGGCTTTATCTCACTTAATGTGGTGATTTATTATATTTTGCGCATCGGTGGCGATGTCAAGGCCTCATTTGTGATGGAGACTGCCTATATCTGGCTGTTTTTATTGCCTCTGGCCCTGGTCCTGGCTTTACTGCTAAAACCAGGCATTCTGGTCTTCTACCTGCTCATCCAGGCAGCTGAGCTGGTCAAGCTCGGGCTCGGCCGGTATTATTTCCGCTTGGGCCGCTGGGTGCAAAGACTGACCTGATCAGGGCTAACGTATTTTAACGTGCTGCCAGCGGTCAGTGCGGAAACGCAGGTAAATGATGGTCCAGCGTACCAGCTGGTCGAAGAGGACCGCCAGCCAGGCCCCGCTAATGCCCAGTTGTAAAACATTAACAAACCAGATGCTCAGGCTGGTGCGCAAGATCAGGACTCCGACCGTTGTAGAGACAAGTGTCCAGACCGTATCGCCAGCTCCGCGCATGGCGCCGGACAAGGTCAGTTGTGAAGCCTGGAAGGGCTGGATCAGGGCGATAATACGCAAAGCTCGTACAGCGTTTTCCACAACCAGGGGATCCTTGTTATAAAGTCCGGCCAGCTGGGGGGCCAATATAAAGATCAAGAGGGCCATCGAACTGGAAAAGAGCGTGCCGAGCCGACGGGCCTTCCTGGTATAATCCTTGGCCATATCCAATGATTTTTGACCTAGTGAATAGCCGACTAAAGAAGAGGCCGCAATACCAAAAGCCATACCTGGATTAAAGGAAAGGCCCATTATGCTCATGGCAATCTGGTGGGCTGCAAAGACAGTGGTGCCAAGATCAGCCACTACCTTGGTAAAGGCCATCATGCCGACCCGCATGACTAATTGCTCGCCTGAGGCTGGCACGCCAATTTTGACCAGATTAAATAAAATATCCTTGCTGAACTTAAATTTATTGCGTAAAGAGAGGTGGATGAGACTGTCACCACCTGTCACTAAGCGCAGCATCAGGATGAAGGCCAGTACATTGGAAAGGGCAGTGGATATACCGGCACCGACAATACCTAAGGCAGGGAAGCCCAGCAGACCGAAAATCAAGATGGCATTGCCAACAACATTGGCTGAATTAGCAATCAGGTTGACCCGCATGGGTGATTTAGTTTCACCGACACCACGCAAGACAGCGATAAATGAAGAATTCACCGAAGAAAATAAAAATCCCGTCACGATAATGCGGAAGTAGGGGGTGCCGATGGCTACAACATCGGCTTCAGCTCCAATAAAGCTCATTATATTAGGAGCATAGAACTGGCAGATCAGATAAAAGGGAATAGTCAAAGCAATGAAGTTGAGTAAAATAACATGTTTCAAGGTTTGTTCTATGCGATGTTTTTGTCCAGAACCCAGATAGCGGGCAACAATAGCGGTTCCACCGACATTAAGCGATTGGACCAGGGCTATACCGATAAAAAGGGCCTGGTTGACGATGCCAACTGCTGCCACCGACTGGTTGGCCAGATCTCGGCCGGCAACATTACCAAGCATCATCATGTCGACCATACTGAAAAGAGAGCTGAGCAGCAACTCAATCAGGACTGGCCAGGCGATCGCTATAACTCTGGCTGTTCCATCATCCTGAATGACAATTCGTCGTCTCAAAGCCTGCCAGATCAGCTTGATATTTTGCATAGTGTGTGTCCTTTGCCAAAATAAATAACTGCCAGCCAAGCAAAAGCTGCCTGCAGTCATGTCCATCTGTCTATCATCATACCATATTTAAACAAAGGGAAGAGGAAGCCAAATAAATGCAGCGATATCAGCCAGTGGTTGGCAATGATAAGGCAGCTGATTTATATGGCTGAGCCAGCCTAGAAAACAAGATTTACAAAAAGAGAACAATGCCTGTGTTTTCCATTTTCTTCCAAGCAAACATCCACAGGAAAGGTTGGCCAATATATCTTGCTATAACAACCAAAATTGACAAAGATTATCTGGCTAAATGTCAAAAAAACAAGTTGTTTTTGTTTTAGGTGCGTAGTTTTACATTATTTTGTATCTATGTAAATAGAGAGTTTACGTTGAGCAAGGTCAAGTGAAGCATTATAAGCAGCACACATGGCAGCGAACCAGTGGCTAGGTTGCTTGTAAGCACCAGAAAAAACCAGCGGCAAGGCTGCTAGATGGCATGACAACTTATTTTAGCCTAATGAAATAACAGATCAACCATACAGAGAGGAATAATAAGAATGAAAAAACAACTGATGAGTATGCTCCTGGTCATTTGTCTGGTATTCACTATGGTCCCGGCCGGCTATCTAGTAGTAGCGGCAGAAAATCCTCCCCCTAATCCTAGTATTATATACGGCGATGCTGATGACAGCGGCAAGGTGGATCTAGCGGATGTCCTTTTGATTGAGCGCTATTTAAATGAAGCAGAGGTCCCAATCAAGCTGGAAGATGCTGATGTCAATGCCGACGGAATTGTTGATGCAATCGATGTGGAACTGATCAAAGAATATCTTGTCGGTAACCTAGCTACGCTGACGCCGGTCCTTTATACAATTTCTTTTGAAAGCGCCGGCGGAGACCAGATCAATCCCATTCAGGCAGGCCAGGGCTATGCTTATCAGGGAACTCTAGCAAACCCTAATAAAGACGGCTATTTCTTTGTCGGTTGGGTATTGCCAGATGGTGCTAGTTTTTTTCAAAACGACTACATTATAACATCTGATCTTACCCTCACTGCTGTTTATGAAGAAATGGCAGTAATGCAAACACTCAGTATTACATCCTTCAGTTTGTCTGACCAGCCGACCAATGTTGACTTTAAAATAAGCGGTGATTTTAGCAGCGCCGCAGAGGTTAAGGCGAACCTGATCCTTTTACCCAAGGATGGTTCTGACCCGGTTAGCTTTCAGGTTGAAAGCATTGGTAATAACTTTAGAGTCTTTGCCCCGGATGGCTTTAAAGCCGGTGCCACTTATGAGCTGACCCTTGGCGCAGGGCTTAAGTTCATTGATCAAGAGGAAATGATCCGCACCTGTTACTTTATCATCAAAAAGGATGAAGTTGATAAACTAACATATAACAAGAATGTCAAATTCATCAAGGATACTGAGGAAATGAAGTATACGGTCGGTGGCACAGTGCATGACGTTCTGGCGACCGCACTTTTTAGTAACACCGGAACAACAGAGCGCATCACAGGAACCTTCCCTAGGTCAGGCGACTCCCTTGCAGTGGGTGACATTGTCTGTATTTATGAAAACGTTCATCCCAATGAGCGTGACTATAAAGATGACGCCAATCATGCTTATGCCAATGATGCCATCGCCTATCTCAGGATTACATCGGTTAATGGGAATGTCTACGGCTTTGAAAGTCTTGGTAAGGATGACCTAAGCGAACTGCTTTTCTTGCCAGACACGATTGTCTACCAGGTTGACCCACTGCCCAGCGCAGCTGGCAGTGTCGATAAGCAGGCTTTTGATGCAGCTGCTAGAGCTGCTCTCGGGCAAACTGAGGCACCATCATTTGATATTGGTGATATTTTACTTTTTTATACCGAAGACTTCGCTGCTGTTATGAGCAATGATTATGCTGATGTTGTCTACGGTCAAATTACAAGCGTGGCTGGTGAGCAGGTCGATTATGAAATCGTGACAAAAGAGCAAATTGAAGACTTAACCGGGATGTATATTTATCAGCAAGTTGATGGTCAAAGCATTGTTGATAAACTAAACAGTGCAGATCAAAGCCAACTATTGGAAAGCATCCGGCAACAAGCCCTGGACAGCGGCTTTATTGAGCAGGCAGGGGACTATATGATAAAGTCAGCCCTGTTGAGTGATGATGTCCAAGTTAAGCTACTGGCCAACGGTGTCAATGATGGTGATATCGAATCATTTATGAACACTCCTAATCTCCTGCGCACTTCAGCAGCAGGAAAAAGTGGCCGGCCGACCCTGACAGTTGAAGGGACATCAGTAACCCCCACCTTTATCTATGGTAACCGCTTTGACGAAGGTATAGGCATCAAACTGGAAGTGATTTTGACACTTTCGATTGATACCAGGGTTGCTGATCAAAAAAGCTCTCTGAAAATAGAATTATCTGCAGCCTTTGAAGAGGAAATAGCTGTTGGCTTTGCTGTGGATGTCGACGATAAATGGAAAGGACCCATTCTCAAAGATCTGGATGTGACAGTTTCGGTCGATATAAAAAACTATACCTCTGTTTCTGTAGGAGCAAAGATTTACACTGTTGGTGAAGAAGTAAAGCAAAAATGGGAAGCGCTTTCAGATAACTATACTGGTTCAAAGGCCAGCCCCGAAACCAGGGATCTAGTCAGACAGATAGATAAGCTGGCCAACAAACTGGATGTCTTAATGAAAACTGGCGAAGAGGATGAACAGGGCATTGTTGACAAAATCAAAGCACTCAAAGGGCAGTTGCCTAAAGTGGAAATAGATGGGGTGGAATACTCTGTTGATCAACTGGAAAAGGCCCTTGGTGCAGAAAATGTCAGCTCATCTTTTAATGAAGTTTTCACTGCCAAAACCAAGCCGGAGGCCAAGGTTGGCCTAGAGCAACTGATGGATCGCTATACTGAGATGATCAATCAGGAAAGCAGCTGGGTGGAAGTCTTTAATCAGGAGATTTTCTCGCAAGAATTCCATATCAAAATAGTGGCTGTGAAAATAAGCGTCAACTTTATCGTCAGGGCCCATGTTAATATCGCTATTGGTGCCGATATAGAATACGAAGTCGGTAAACGTTATACTTTCTGGGTTCATGTATTTGATAAAGAAGCAGGTTCCAGCGAGATAGATTTGCTGGATGAGAGGTTTGCTTTTCAATTCTATGTGATGGGAACCTTGGGACTTAAGGTCGGTATCAAAGCAGAGCTAGCCGTCGGTCTGATCAGCACCAAGATTGCCAGTGTTGGTGCCAATGTTGAATTTGGGCCTTATCTAAAGCTGTATGGCTATTTTGTCTATATATATGCGAAGCAAAGACCGGCCAACACCCAGACCTGGAATGTAACAGAAGAGATGCTGGGTGCCCTCTACATCGACTTTGGTTTATATATTGTTGTAAATTTCAAAGCGCAGGTACTAGATGACATGTTTTCCTATGAACCCACCTTATTTGATGGGGAATTCCCGCTCCTGACAGTGGGGGCACGGCAAAATGTGTATGATTTCTCCTTTCACCCTGACAAAAAAGATATTTTGTACATAGATGATGCAGATGGAGACAGTACCAACGGCATCACTATGACCTTGCCTCAAACATATCGCAGTATGAAAACGATAGATCTGGTTACAGGTCAAAAAAGCCAGGTGAGCTATCCTATCGGTAACTACCATATCAGCTTTACTGACTCTCGTTTTTCTATTAATGATAAAGGGGTAATCAGTGTTGATGTACCAGCGACAGGTGTCAGGTACATCCAAGCTGATATGCGTATTGTCTGGAAGGTGGATAAACTAGCTTTCAGTAAATATGATACGGATATTACAGTACCTGTTATTTGGACCAATATGACCACGACAGAACGAAGTGAGAAATTTACTGTCAGCGTCGCAGCAGGTAACTCTGAGGAAGGATACCAGACTGTATGGAGCGATCGATACACCAGACTTGATGTGTTTGATTTGCCAACAGACGCAGAAATATTTGAACTAATCAATTTTTCATCATATAACACTGCTGCTGGCAACCTGAAATATGGCAATGTGCTAGGCTACGATAAAGAGCAAGCAACTAGCGAGTTAAGCGTGACTTCTGACAGAGTATTCTTATTCGAAATCGCACCTAAAAACTATGAGATCACAATTAATGGCATCCATGATAAAGACGGCAGCGAGAGCGGCAGCGCAACTCTTAAAACACAATATGGTAAAACATTTGATTTTAGCAGTATCAGGCAAACAGGTAAGGATAATTATAGCACGCAGGAATTCACATCCTTTAACAATCTAGTTGACCAAGATGGTAATGTCTTTGATATGAATCAGCTTGTGAACCTGGAGTTTATAGAAAAATATGGTCTCAATCTGGAACTGAAGGCAAATTACATTGATAATACCAAGACTGCCACCTATTCCTTTGTTGGCATCGGTGCTGTTGCACCACTATCAGTAAAATTTAAGTCAAGAACCACCCCTTCTACAGAAGGGCTAAATGAATATGTGCGAGCTGAAGCTGGAGAAAGTGCAGTAGTTGTCAGCGTAGCTCCCGCCCTTGAGCCAGCCGAGCATTCGCTTAATTATACCGTTACATGCAGGCTGACAGAACAAGCACAGCTTTATAATCTGACTTATAACACAAATGGCGGAAATACAATAAATCCTCAAAAATATGCTGCTGGCTCGATACTTTTTTCGCTGGAAGCAAGGCGGGAGGGTTATACATTTGCGGGTTGGTATGAAGATGCAGAACTTGAAGACCTCTTTTCCTTTGAGGAGCAGTTGATGCCTGACCATGATATTACGATTTACGCAAAGTGGATTGCTAATACATATACTCTCAGCTTTGATCCGGGACATGACGGCACAATCATCACTAGGTCCCAGGTATATGGCCAGCCCTACGGTGTATTGCCCGAAGATCCAAAAGATGACAACCTAAGCTTCAAAGGTTGGTATGATGGTGATGATCTGGTGACAACTGAGACAATATTTCGAAAATCCTCAGACCAAATCCTGACTGCTAAGTGGGAAAACAAAAAAATATTTAACTCAGATTGGATATTATGCAATAATAATCAAATATACGATTACAACACACAAGTGCGAGAAGTTATCTTTTCAATGGCAAGTGGGTATGAGAGTTTTAAAGATTCCATAGTCGTTGAGTATAAACAGCAAGCTAGCAATAGCTGGACAAAATCAAAACCACTTAATGCAGGTGGTTATGATGTTAAATTCACAAGACCGGCTGATAATGATTACCAAGCCATGACGGAAAAAGTTGTTAGCGGAGCTGTTGCTATCAAAAAGATTCATATTGTTCCGGGTGGTGGAAACCTTCCTGCGCCTACAGTATTTAGCAACGGTGGTTCAATTGCCATAGTGCGTCCCGCTGAAATTTTAGGTGACGGTAAAATAACTTATTATCTGGGTAAATTTGATGATCCGTTGTATCCATCTGGACAAACATTCACCAACTCAACAGGATTCTACACTGATTTATCTACTGGCATCTATAATGCTTACATGCATGTGGCTGAGGGAACTAATTATTATGGTGCGTATTCTAATTACAGTCAAGATATTAAGCTTGAGGGCTACAAAAACGGTCCCTATAAAGCAGGTATGCTTATAAAGACAACAGACGGAACTGATTCTGACATAACTGGGGGATTATATTTGAGATCCCCTTCAGGCCCCAAGACAAAGTCTCATGCAACCTTACTCGATAAACCAGGCTATAATGATTTCGAAGTCGGTG
>CAZZGG010000023.1:0-20485 GCA_964654125.1 uncultured Oscillospiraceae bacterium | reverse complement strand
ACTGGTACCTTGGGAAATCACCGGAGGATGGATATATAAAGGAGATGACTCTGGCTTTGCCCCAGCTTGGTCGTTTAGTTCAGCATTGAAGATTTATGGTTATGTTGGTACTGTTTACAAGGAGATTTTAATCGGTAATTTTATAACAGGAGATGAAGTCGGCGCAAATGTGACTCGTGAGAAGTATGATGAAAATTTCCTGCGCCGAAATATCACCACCAAAGTGTCTTGGCCTGGTAATTTAGGCAGCATTAACCTGGGTTCAACAAGTAATTACAGCTATTCATTCGATTGCACTATTTCTGATCAGTTTATGGATAACTACAATCCAATGGATTATATTGGCTCACCCACCTTTACTATTTCATCTGGAAACCCGGTATATGACCGCTTTATCATCTACACAGGGCTCACATCTTTTGAGATCGATAACGAAGGTTTGGCAGGCTATTTAAGGCAATTTGGGGGAGAAACCCCTGAATATGTTATTACACTTGAATATCCAAGAAATACGGTTAATGAGATTAATGGTGTCGATACAAATAAACTAACCGCTAGCATTTCAGCAACCAATGTTCCTGCCCAGACAACTGATTCCAGTGGATTACAGACACTCTCCGCCCTGATGGCTCCCGCAGCTTCTGTGCCGGCAGGCAAAGCGATTCTAGCGGATCAGCCTGTTGATGCGGATGATCTAGTGGAAAATCGTGTAAAAGAGGCTGATGTTTCCCTGGATAGTAGCAGAAATACACTAACTTCGAATTATCTTATGTTCTTGGCTTATTTGAGAAATACATTAAGTAAGAATAGTAGCATTGCTGCTAACAAAGCTACAGCCAGCCTTGGGGCAGATCGCTCCTTTATTCAGGAATCTGCCAATCTTGGCATTAGTTCCAGTATTCAGAGGATGTCAACTGCTAGTGCTCCTGGGCCTTTACTGACAACAAATAATGCAGAACCAGTAAACTTAGTCATTGCTGCGAATGATCTGGTTCTAAGTCGCGGCAAAGAGTTTGAGCTGCCTTTGACTATTAGTGGCGACACGCCAATATGGGGTATTCTAGCTGGTGTCAGCTTTGATAACAGCGTTTTAGAACTAACGGGTACAAAAGTGGGTGATGTTTTCAGTCAGGAACAGTTCACACTACAAAAAGATTTAACTAAAGGGGATTACAAGCTACTGGCAACAAGAAGCACACTGAATGCTGTTGTAACAGCCGGCACTCTTATCACCCTTAAATTCCGCGTGAAGGAGAGCGCTGCAGATAAGGCGACAGCGATTCTCATTGAATTGCTTGAAGCTGTAAACACAGTTTCTGCTGTTCCGGTGGCAAAAGGTATTGGCACGAATGTCAGCATAGACAATACCGCACCGGTACTGCTGGGAGAAGCCGAAGGTAAGACCTTCTGTCAGGCTACTAAGTTTATCATCGAAGATGCGAATATTGACAGGGTGGAGGTCAATGGAAAAGTTGTTACCGTTGTTGACAATAGGTTTCTTGTTCAGCCCTTTTCTGGCCTTACCACAATTAAATTGACAGATAAGGCAGGTAACGTCACTAGTGTCACTGTTACTGTAAATGACACTCACACATGGGGTGAAGGAGTGGTAACGGTGGAACCGACAGCAGCACAAGAAGGTATAAAAACTTATACATGCGTGTTCTGTCATGCAAGAAGAACCGAATCTATAGCAAAGCTTGCCCCCAGTATCATCGAAGGGGAAGGTTCTAGTTATCAGTTAGGATCAGGTGGAACCCTGACATTCCGCTCCAATGCAGCCTTTGGTGATTTTAGGCATGTCACAATGGATGGTAATATGCTTGATCCAAATAATTATAATCTCGCTGCAGGAAGTATCGTTATTGAACTGAAGGAGAATTATCTCGAAAGCCTGACGGTTGGAAAACACACAATCGGGATTGTTTCAGCCAGTGGAACAGCTTTGGGCGAGTTTGTGATCAAAGCAAAAGCACAAAAGAATGAAGCCGGCAAGACTGGTGAGAATAGCCCCTTGCCCTTGATTGGTTACAGTCTCCTATTGGCGGTAGCTGTACTGCTTTGGGTAAAGCGAAGCTACAGCCGCAAAACACAGGAGATTGAACCAGAATAAACTGCTGGATAACCTCCGGTTATGGCTATGAGGCGAAGAGTGTGAGAGGTCATGCTCTTCGTTTCATGGCTTAAGCCAAATTAGTAGATAAATTATTTTGCCGCTAAGTAACAAGGAAAAGCTTAGCTTAACCAAACAAAAAACCTGCTCTAAAGCAGGTTTTTTGTTTATGCATTTTGGTTGCGGAGGAAGGATTCGAACCTTCGACCTCCGGGTTATGAGCCCGACAAGCTACCAGCTGCTCCACTCCGCGTCGTATATGGCACAATTTCGAGTTCCTCCACCTTTGTCTAATGTCCTGTTTCTTGGTGCTCGTGGCCGGACTCGAACCGGCACGGATTTATGGTCCGACGGATTTTAAGTCCGTTGCGTCTGCCAGTTCCGCCACACGAGCAGGACGCTCTCATTGTGCGCCAGATTATAGTATCACCTTAAGGCGCTCTTGTCAAATTGATTTTTTTTCGCTGACAGATCTGCGGATCTGTCCGGGATGAGCAAATTGACCAGGGTCAGACCAGTTAAAAGGGCAGCTGTGGCAAGCAGCACTTGGATACCAGACAAGATACCTGATCTTTGCGCGAAAACACCAGCCAGCAAAGGTAGTAGGGAAGCGCCCAATCCACCAAAGGACATCAAGAGGCCGCTTGCCACAGCTGATTTTGTAACCAGCTCGCCGGCACTGGCCAAGGTCATACCGTAAAAAGCTGACATGGCCAGGCCGAGCAGGATGACTGCAATTGACAAGAAAAGAGCAGAAGAAGCCGTTGCCAGTAAAAAGGCTGCCAGCAGGATGAGAGCTGCTTCAATCAGGATTACTTGCTTCTTGCGCAAGCTGGCTCCGATTGCTGACATGGTAAGCCGGCCAACTATTATGGCCACCCACATGGCGGAGAGCAGGCTCTGGGCTAGTGCAGCATCTAAACCACGCCAGGACGTCAGATAGCTGACCAGCCAGCCGCTGAAGCCAGTTTCGACACCAACATAGCAAAAGAGGATCAGCATGTACAAATATAAGCGCCAAGAAGAAAACACACTAGATTTGGCTGACGGTTTATGTTGGGCAGGCATTTTTTTGTTTTCCGGAAAATCCAGGCGGACTAGATAGATGAAAAGGTATACAGCAAAACCAGCTATTAGAATTACAGGCCAGCGCCAGGAAAGGCCAAGGCGTACAGTCAGGGCAACAAGCAGCGGTGCTAAAAAAGCTCCGACAGAAAAGGAAGCATGGATTTTGGTGATTTCCTTGCTGCTGCCCGAAGTGACCTCCAGGGTCAGGTAGTTAACCATATTGTTACTGATACCCCAGGCCAGCCCGGTAATAAACAAGGCCAGCTGTAAAATAGCCAAAGGCGGCAGCAGGGCGATCAGGACCAGGCCGAGAAAAAAAGCAGCAGCAGCCAGGAGTAAGGTATTCTTGCGGCCCAGCCAGAGTGAGAGAGGACCACTTAAAAAATTTGTGCTGATACTGGCCACAGCCTGGATAGTCAGTAAAAAACCGCCTTGGTCATATGTTAGGCCATAGGCCGGCATTATGTAGACTAACAGCGAACTGGTCATTAGGACTAGGGCACCAGTCAGAAAAAAAGTGTAGGCTAGACCGCGTAAAAGTTTATTTTTGACTAGATTGTTTTGCTCCATCTGCATAAAAGCTCCCCCGCTGGATTACTTGGCATCTAATGGAGTATAGCATACCCGGCAAGAGAGAAAATAAAAACAGCTTGCCTGTAATGCTAGCGGCAAGCTGTTTGGCAGATGCAGGGTGTTTTTTAATCGCGCCAATAATTGTTGGCTGCTGCAACAGTTTGAAAATTGATGGCGACAACCTGCGATGCAGCAGTAAGGCTGTCGGCATTTTCTGCATAAGAAGAACGTAAGCTGGCCCGCACCTCAGCTGATGGTTGGGTGTAAGCTACTGCCTTTCTGGCTAAGGTGATAGCCAGCTCAAAACCTTCCTGGGGCGTTGCTGTCTTTAGAGAAGTAAGCCATTTGTCCATGATATACCTCCTGTTCATTGCCTTTAGGCAGTTATTCTATTTCAGTTTAACTGTTTTGTTCTTGCCTGACTGTTTCGCAAGGTACAAGGCACTGTCTGCCTGAGAGAAATAAGGGGGTCTGATGCCTGCTTCGCTGGGCTGAAGTAAAGAAACACCAAAACTAGCTGTAAGGCTGGAAGCTGCTGCACTAGAACCAAAAAATTCATTGGCGATCAATTGCCTTAGTTTTTCAGCAAAAGCGTAGCCTTCGGATAGGGTCAAATTGGGGGCCAGGATCATGAACTCCTCACCGCCAAAACGCGCTATGGTGTCAGATTGGCGGATATTACCGCGCACGAGAGCAGCCAGCTGCTGCAGGACAAGATCGCCGACAGCATGGCCGTACTGATCATTGATTAGTTTAAAATCATCTATATCAAAAATTATCAAAACAGAACTATGGCCATAACGATCAATTTCAGATAGCTCTTTTTCCACCAGTCGATTAAACAGATGACGATTACACAAGCCAGTCAACTGATCATAAAAGGCCATACTTTCCAATTCTTCTTGCTGAGCCCTGATTTTTTCATCCTGCCTGGCACTACTTAAAAAATAAAACCAGTTCAGTAAACTAGCCAGCAGGCCCAGACCGAGTACACTCAAAGAATTAATCCTGTGCGAAAAAAGGATATTCTGGTCCGCAACAGCCAAAGGCAGCAGGCTGTAAAAAACAAAAAAAGCAAGCCCATAGATGATGCCCGAAAGCAGAGGGCGCAAATAGAGCAAAATTCCCACAAAAACACTGACTAGAATCAAGGGTGTAATACTGTTGGTGACAAGCTGATCAAATAAGGTTAAAGCAATTCCGAAAGCAAAATTTATCAGGACAGCAGCATAAATGAAAATCTGGTCTTTTGTCTTAAAGTTTGCCCTCTTTTCCAGAAAGCGGCTGTAGAACAAAATAAAAAGCCAAGCTAGAAAACAAGTTACATGGGCGGTTAAAATGCCCTGCAGCCAGAGCTTATTACCTGCTGCTGGGCTGCCAAAGAGAAAAACTATAAAGGCAAGGCGAGCAAGCAGCATAAAGTATGCTGCTAGATATAGCCTGCGTACGTTCATCTTAAGACTCACTAAAAGAACACTGTTATTTAAAGCTATAAAAGCTTTGCCTTTACGGCGCCACTTTTTAAAATTTTCTGCTGTCAATTTGTTAATAGCCATAGTACTGCCATATCTGCTTGTGTATTCACAATCTGTTTTTGGAAAATCCATTGGGCAGGATTAAACTCTATAGCATCTTTTATACGGCAAAGCCAGGGTTTTGGCAAGTCTTTTGGACATTTGTTCAAAAATATGTTGAAAATGCCATTGCTGATGAACAAACAGCCTTTAGGTGAAAAGCCAGTTAAAGTAGAGAGGATTTAACTTATTTTTGTCTGTTATGGAGAAATAGATTTTTAATAAGAACTTGTCTTTATCTTTTGGCGTCCAAAGAGTTAATAAAGCAAAAAAAGGAGCAACAAATGAAAAAATTCGGTCTTTTATTAATTATTCTAACTTTAGTTATGGGAACCTTCCTGGCAGCTTGCAGCCCGGGAACGCCAACAACACCAAGCACGACAGAAGAAGAGCTTTTGCTCAAAGGCAGTGCAGAAGAAGTTCTGGGACAGATTCTTGACCAAGCCCAGCTGGACCAAGGCACCTTTGATGAACCGCTTGATCAAGATAACTGTGAAAGCTATACAGGGCTCAGTTATTCAGAAATACAAGAGCTGGCTGCAGATGGCTTTTCTTCCCAGGCTGCTATTAATGTTGTACCTCATCTGGTAGTAGTCCTCCAGGGCAAGGACAAAGAAGCAGCTGACCAGCTAAAAGAAGCGATTGTCGACAAGTTTGATTCCCATCGCTGGGTCTGTGTCATGCCGGACCAGTCATTTGTAGTCACTGCCGGTCAGTATGTTTTGCTGGCTGCCACAAATAACGAAGATGCTGGCAAACTCAAAGCTGCTTTTGCCGAGCTGGCCGGCAGTGCTGCTGACGCAGTAAACGAGTTTTTTACTTTCAGCGCTGAATAAGAGAACATGATGGCTGTGCCGGTGAGGTAATATGCTTTTTTCCAGTGTCACATTTCTTTATATATTTTTGCCGGCAGTTTTGCTTGGCTACTATCTGGCTCCCCGCAAATGGAAAAATCATGTTTTACTCCTGGCCAGCCTGCTCTTTTATTTTTTCGGTGAACCGGTCTATGTCCTGCTTTTAATTGTTTCATCCCTATCAGACTGGCTACATAGTCTCCTGATCGAGGCGAAGAGAGCTAGGCCAAGACTGGCTAAGGGTTTACTGATCTCATCCATAGTGATAAATCTACTCATGCTGGGATTTTTCAAATATGCTGACTTTTTGATCGGCAGTTTCAATCAGATCTTTGTCACACAATTGCCTTTACTCCAGGTCAAGTTACCAGTCGGAATCAGTTTTTTTACTTTTCAGACCATGAGCTACACCATTGATGTTTATCGGGGCAGAGTTAAAGCCCAGGCTAATTTGGCTACTTTGGCCACATTTGTCTGTCTTTTTCCGCAGTTAATCGCCGGACCGATCGTGCGCTACTCTGACATAGCTGCTGAGCTGGAAGAGCGCACGGTCAGCAGTGGTGACTTGGCTGCTGGGATCCGGCGCTTTAGTACAGGCCTGGCAAAAAAGATGCTTCTGGCTAATGTCCTAGGCGAACTGGTCGCGATATTTCAGACCTCTGAGCAAAAAAGCATCCTCTTTTACTGGCTTTATGCGCTGGCCTTTTCTTTGCAGATCTATTTTGACTTTTCCGGCTACAGCGACATGGCCATTGGCCTGGGCCGTATGCTGGGCTTTTACTTCCCGGAAAATTTCAATTATCCTTTTCTAGCCCGTTCCATCACTGAATTCTGGCGGCGCTGGCACATGACCCTGGGTGGCTGGTTTCGTGATTATGTCTACATACCTTTGGGCGGCAACAGGACAAAAACCCGCTGGCGTTGGTTGGCTAATATCCTGGTCGTCTGGCTCTTGACCGGCTTATGGCATGGAGCTGCCTGGAACTTTGTGATCTGGGGTTTGTTTTTTGCCATCTTCTTGATTATTGAGAAAGTCTGGCTGCTGCAGCTTTTAGAAAACAGCAACCGTTTTCTGGCTCATTTATATGTCCTGCTGCTGGTGGTGGTCAGTTTTGTAATCTTTAATAGCAGCGGTCTGGCCGGTGCCTGGAGTGATCTAAAGGCAATGTTTGGTCTAGCCGGTCTGCCCTTGCTGAGCAATGAAACGCTCTACCAGGTGAAAAATTTTGCCCTGCCTTTGCTAGTGGCCATTTTTGCAGCGACGCCTCTGGCTCAGCAAGCAGCGCAAAAACTGTCTAGATCCAAAGCCAGTCTTGTCCTGGAACCGGCTGCAGTTTTATTGATGCTCTTGGCCAGCACGGCATTTTTGGTAGATGGATCTTTTAATCCATTTCTATATTTCCGCTTTTAAGGAGCTCTTGATGGAAAAACTGAAAAACAAGCTGATTATCTTTGTTTTTGCGGCTCTGATGCTAATCATGCCCCTGCTTTACCTGGCCGGGCCAATCCAGCAGGTCAGCAGCTCAGAAAGGCGCCTGCTGGCCAAATGGCCCCAGCTCAGCAGCCAGGCTGTCTTGAATGGTTCTTACATGGCTAAACTGGAAGAATATGCCCTGGACCACTTCCCGGGCCGGGATGACTGGCGCAGCTTGAAGGCGTTTTTGCGCCTGAAGCTTTTCCGCCAGCAGGAGAATAATGGCCTGGCTGTTCAAGGGGGCAGTATCTACAAGCGGATCTCGCTTGATGAAAAGTCTGCCGTCCTCACAGCAGCTAAGCTAAGACGCCTGATTGAGCAGCTGCCGGATAGTGTTGGTCTTTATTTTAGCCTGATCCCTGATAAATCTGTTTATCTGGACCAGACCTTCGATTTTACCCGGTTGGAAGCAATTATGCAGGAGGGATTGGGGCCAGCTGAATACATCAGCATCAAGGAAAAGCTGAGAGCAGATTCTTATTACAAAACAGACCTGCACTGGCGTCAGACAGAACTGGCTGGAGTTGTTGATCGGCTGCTGGAAAAGATGTTGCCGGATGTCTTAGTTAAGCAGGATTACACAAAAAAAGAATATGCAGATTTTTATGGAGCTTATTATGGTCAGTTGGCCTTGCCACATCCAGCTGACAGCCTGTCAGTTCTCAGCAATGACAGGATCAAGCAGAGCAAAGTTTTATTGCTTGAACCTAAAAGCATGACTTTTACAAAAAGTCTCATGTACGATCCTGATTTATTTTTTGATATTGATCCCTATAATATCTATCTGGGCGGACCGCAGTCCCTGGTCAAACTGGAAAATGACGCGGCCCTGACTGATCAGGAACTGATCATCTTCCGCGACTCCTTTAGTTCCAGTCTGGCCCCGCTCCTGACTGAATACTATGCCAGGATCAGTCTGGTTGATTTGCGCTATATCACCAGTGAATCAGCTCTAGAACTGCTGAATTTTACAGATCAGACGGATGTGCTCTTTTTATACGGCAGCCTGATCATGAACGACAGCACACTCTTTTTAGTTAAATGAGTTGGTCTTTACTGTCCTGGTTGCCTAAAAGATGGTTGATGAACTGCTGGGCCCGCCGGCCGGACCTGTTGCCGTGCCAGGTCGCCCATTGCTGGGCTTTTTGCCTGAGTTCTTCCTCGCCTAACATGATTTGGGGGTGTCTTGTTGCTATGCCCTGGACAATCTCAAGATACTCATCCAGTCCAGGCCTGTCAAAGCGGATCGTGACACCAAATCGGTTCACCAAAGACAGTTTTTCTTCCACTGAATCTGTCGCGTGGATGTCATTTTTAGTACCGGCTTCCTCCCGGTCAGTCCAGGTTTCCCTGATCAGGTGGCGACGGTTGGAGGTAGCGTAAATTAAGACATTATCAGGGGTGATCTCCAAGCCGCCTTCTATAATGGCTTTGAGATATTTAAACTCAGTTTCAAAGTCTTCAAAAGACAGATCATCCATAAAGATGATAAAGCGGTAGTTCCTGTTCTTGATCCGGGAGATCAGGCCAGCCAGGTCCTGCAGCTGATGTTTATAGACTTCAATCATGCGCAGGCCCTGACCTTGGTATTCATTGAGCAGGGCCTTGACACAAGTTGACTTGCCGGTACCGCTGTCGCCGTATAAGAGCAGATTGTTACCACCCTTGCCGGAGATGAAGCTTTCGGTATTGGCCACCAAAGCCTTCTTTTGGGCTTCATAACCGATCAGGTCAGACAGGTAGACCTCGGCAGTATTAGTGATCGGTAAAATGTGGCTGGACTGGCCTTGGCCGGCCAGGCGAAAGACTGTGTTCAAACCAAAATTGCCCACACCATATTTTTGATAAAATCCGGTCACGATCCGGAAGATCTCATATTCATCAGCTGCCTGGGCCAGCTCTTGGCTGAGTTGGATGACTTTGGCGCTGACCTGGCTGTTATATGTCTTTTTGTCTTTTTTAATAGCCCGGTAGTTGCTGATCACGGAAAAGCAGTTAATCTGCAAGGTCTTTTCCAGCGGAGCAAAATCATAATGGAGCAGATCATAAAATGCCGCAAAATCATTTCTGACCAAGAGATTGACACTGCCATCCCGGGCGCCTGCTTTTTCACAAGTCAAGCTGAAAGGATTTTCAGTTGTGGCCAGCAAAAAAGCCAGGTAACAGTGCCAGAGATTATGATCAAAACCATAACTGGTGGCCAGATCAAGCAGGCGGTGGATCTGTTCATATAAGGCGGCAACCGTTGTCTCTTCATCCAGGCTACCTTTATAAAAATCCTGATAGATCCGGGCCAGTTCAAACAAAATACTCTGGGAATCCAGATTGCGATAAACCAGCAGTCTGGTTACGATTTTATGCATCCGGGCCGGTCTCCTCTCTAGTATCTAAAATCAAGTATAACACACAAGGACAGCTGTTTTAACTTGCTTTGCCTGGCTAAGCTGCCACATGTTATCATGGTAGAAAACCAAGTTGAATAAGCTTTGAGGAGGACGCAGATATGAAAATAATTGCTCACCGGGGAGCCTCACTGGACTATCCGGAAAACTCCATGGCATCTTTGCTCCATGCTGCCCAGCTCGGCGCGGATGTTGTTGAGTGCGATGTCAGGCTCAGTGCAGACCAGATAGCTGTGATAATGCATGATCCGGATCTGAAAAGATTTACCGGTCTGGATTTACGGGTTGACCAGCTCAGTCTGGCCCAGCTTGATCAAGCGCTGAAAAAAGTGGGTAGGGCAGCCCTGACCTTGGCAGAGGTGCTGGCTGAAACTGAACTGGATACTCTCCTGTTGCACTTAAAAATAACACCCCTGCCGGACTATTTGCTGCAGCAGCTGGCACAGGCAAGGCACAAGATAATCTGTGGTGTCCAGTCGCTGGTTGACTTAAAAGCGGTCAAGCCATATTTTGCGCCGGAAAGGATTCTGGGCTTTGTCCCTGAGCCAGGCCAGATAGAGGAGTTCATCAGCAATGGAGCCGGTATCATCCGACTGTGGGAACAATGGCTGGATGATATTCAGCCGGCTCGGATCAAAGCTGCCTGGCCAGTTGAGGTTTGGATCATGAGCAATAAAGACGGCTCTATGGATGGTAACCTGGACTCGCTGGCCCGCTTCAGGCGGCTGGAGGCAGATGGTGTTTTGCTCAATGATATAAAAATAGCTCTTTAACTTAAAAAAATACTGGAAAACAACAGTCTTATTGCTTTGCTTTATCAAGATAATGCACTAAAATAATGCCAATCACCAGACAATTTTATGTGTAACGCGCTAGTTCCTTTGTCTGAATTTCAAAATATAGGTAAAGTATTGTGTAACATGTAAAGGATTGTATAGTTGCACAAGCTTTTCTTTAGCTATAATCTTAGTTGAACAAATTGCACTGAATAAGAACGGATAATGAATAGATCATTGGTTGCATCGACAAGAAAGCTTGGTGTAACATAATATCTTATTGATTTTTGCGGTCAGTTTATAAAATATGCCAGAGGAGGAGCCAAAGTTAAATGACGATAGCAGATCAGAAATACTATATGTCCGTCGATGGAGGCGGCAGCAAGCTATCGGTTATACTCTTTGACGAAAATAATAAAATCCTCGGACATGGCTATGGTGGTGCGATCAACCCGCGTTTTGTTTCCGACAGGATCATCAGACGTAACTTTGAAAAAAGTATTAATGAGTGTTTACAGCGCTCATATGCCAACCGGATTGATAAGCTCTATATCGCCATGCCTGGTCCAATGGATTTGTTTGCCTATATGCTCAGCAAGAAGGTGAAGCTTTATCAGTACACAGGTATGTCAGAAGGTGAAAACAGTCTGCAGGGTGGCATTTTCAGCAGGAAAGGTGTTGTAGCCCTATCTGGAACAGGCTCAGGTGTTTTTTACATTAATGAGAAAGAGATGGCTCACCTGGGTGGCTGGGGCGGTTTGTTTGATGATGAAGGCAGTGGTTATTCGATAGGCAGAGCAGCTTTGAACGCTGCGGTCAAATCTTATGAGAAAAGAGCTGAAAAAACCACTTTGCCAGAACTGATTGTTGAAAAATGGCAGTTGATCAGCTTTCGTGATGTCATCAACCAGGTTTATTCATCAGATGATTATCGGGGTTTGATTGCCAGTTTGACCAATCTGGTGGTGGAAGCTGCTGAAACAGATGAGATCTGCAAGCAAATCCTGCAGCAGGCCGGCCTGGAAATGGCCCGCCAGGTTAATGCCATGTACAGGAGAGAAGGCATTGCTGATGATATACCACTTATGATAGCCGGCAGTGTCTGGAAGGAAAACCCTTACATGTTTGCTGCCTTTTATAAGGAGATAGCTGCTGCCAACGATAATATCCTGATCCATCTGCCCTGGTTTGAAGCTGTGGTTGGTGGTGCTGTTGCCAGTATCTTTGATCAGGCGGGAACAGTTGATACAAAGGCGATCAGTAACCTGAAGAGTTCATTTTCCCAGTTTCGTTATCGGCCCGGTGAGAATTTACTGCAAAAAATAAAGACTTGTTGTCCCAGGGTTGTCCTGGAACCATAAATAGAGCAAAAAGGCTTAACAGGAGGAGACACTATAATGTACAAGACATATCTGGCCCGGTTGACGGCAATCCTGGAGGATGTAGAAAAAACCCAGGGACCTGCGATCCAGGAAAGTGCAACTGCCATCAGCACAGCCATAAAAGATCATAAATGTATCTACGCTTTTGGTTGCAACCATGCTAATTTACTGGCCAAAGAGCTGGTCTACCGTTCGGGAGGTCTGGTTGTTGTTAATTTGATCGCTGCCCCTGGGCTGGATCTTGATGTGCGGCCCTTTACCTTGACGACAGAGATTGAGCGCCTGCCTGATTACGGGGCTATCCTGGTCCGGGCTGCCGGCATCAAAGCCGGTGATGTCTTCCTGGTCCATTCTGTGTCCGGCCGCAATTCGGTCACAGTGGACGCTGCGATGGAAGCTAAAAAACTGGGCGCTACTGTGATTTGCCTGACCAATCTGGCTTATTCAAAAAGCGTTTCATCCCGGCACAGTTCAGGCAAAAGGCTGTTTGAAGTATCCGATCTAGTGCTTGATAACTGTGGCGATATCGGTGATGCTGCAGTTGATATTCCTCAGCTGGGCCAGAAAGTGGCCGCCACTTCAACAGCAGTTGGAGCGGCTATCTTGAATGCTATGGTAGCTGAAGTGGTGGGTCAGTTGATCACGGCTGGCATCACACCGCCAGTCTTTCTCAGCTCCAATTTAGAAGGCGGCGATGCCCATAATGAAAAAGTGCTGGCAGAGTATAAGGACTTAATAAAATACTTGTAGGATATCAGCAGTAGGTCGGAAAGATGCAATAGGCCAGCCGGATGACAATCTAGCTAAACCTGTAAAAAAACGGCTATTAGAATAAAAGAGGAGTTGGATACATGCAGCTGCAACTGAAAAATCCCCGCAAAAAATGGCGCCGTGAGCATAATGCTCTGCTGGTCATGGCGGCACCGACAATTGTTTATCTCATCTTGTTCCACTACATCCCAATGGGTGGCCTGATCATGGCCTTCCAGACTCTGGACATCAGCAAAGGAATCTTCAAAAGTCCACTTGTCGGGCTGAGAAACTTTGAGTTCTTGTTTTCAACGACAGACACATATATCATCACGCGTAACACGGTTTTGTACAATCTTGTTTTTATTGTGGTTAACATGGTTGTAGCAGTTTCCGCAGCTCTGTTTTTAAGCTCCCTGCGTTCAGCCAGATTTGCCAAAACTATGCAGACTGTCTACATGCTGCCTTATTTTTTATCCTGGGCTGTTGTAGCTATTGTTGTCAATGCCTTCCTGGACAGGGACAATGGCCTGGTTAATGCCATCCTGGCCAGCCTGGACAAGAAGAGCACAACCAACTGGTACCATCAGTTGCGGATCTGGCCGCCCCTGCTGGTGGGAGTCAATGCCTGGAAGGGTGTGGGCTACCAGACTGTACTTTATCTTGCTGTCATCACTGGTATTTCCACTGACTACTATGAAGCGGCAGTGATTGATGGTGCCAGCCGCTGGCAGCAGGCCCGCTACATCACGATTCCCCATCTGCGTTTTATTGTTGGCATCTCAATTATCCTGGCCATGTCCAACATCTTCCGCGGCGACTTTGGTTTGTTCTACAATGTGCCCATGAACAGTGGCCGTATATTCGCAGTGACGGATGTTATTGACACCTATATTTATCGAGCTTTGACCTATCTCAGTAATGTCGGTATGTCCACAGCAGCTGGGCTTTACCAGTCCGTAGTCGGGTTCTTCATGGTCCTTATTGTCAATGGCATAGTGACCAAAATAGATCCTGATAGTGCGATGTTCTGAGGAGGTATTTTTATGGCTTCAATTACAAGTTCAAAATCTCGTCTTAATGCTATTTCATATGGCTGGAACTTTGTCTTCGTCATCTTACTGGCATTTGTCGCCTTGTTTATCATCATACCCATGGCTTTGATCTTTGTTGTCTCATTTTCGAGCGAACTGAGTATTGCCAACAGGGGTTACAGCTTCTGGCCGGAGGCCTGGTCGCTGGATGGCTACAAATACCTGTTCAAGACAGGTGACCAGCTGGCCAACTCCTATCTGATCACCATCTTTATCACTGTGACCGGAACCTTTTTGAGCATGACCTTCATGACCATGTATTCTTATGTCATAGCTCAAAAGAATTTCCCGCTCTACCGCACCCTGACCTGGCTTTTGTTCTTCACCATGTTGTTTGGCGGAGGCCTTGTCCCTTCTTATATTCTGAATGTGCGCTATCTGCGCATAAACAACACGGTCTGGATCTTCCTTTTGCCTTCACTGGTCAATGCATTTTACACGATCATCCTGCGCACATTTATTCAAACGACAATTCCTGATACTTTGTTTGAAGCTGCCAGAATCGATGGTGCGGGTCACTTTAGAGTCTTTATCAGTATTGTTCTGCCGCTTTTTAAAACAGGTATCGCCACAGTCAGCTTGTTTAATGTAGTCTCACGCTGGAATGACTGGTTTACCGGCATGCTTTATATCAGCAACCCCAAACTTGTCCCCCTGCAGACTCTACTGACCAAGATTCAAGATTCAATCGCCTTTTTGAAACAAAATGCCTCAATTGCCGGCACACCGGATGGTGTTGCCCTCCTGCGCACACTGCCGGATGAGAATCTGCGGATGGCCTGTACGATCGTTGTTATCGCTCCGATCCTTTTAGCCTACCCTTTCTTCCAGCGCTTCTTTGTCCAGGGTTTGACGGTTGGCAGTATCAAGGAATAAACCTTCTAACTTCAGTTGATTTACTGACAGCTGCTTGATGCGGCTGCAGTAATCATATAAAAAACCGGGCTGTATGAGATCATACAGCACCAAATACTCAAGGAGGAGTTAAAAAAATGTTTAGACGCAATTGGAAAGGTACAGCACTTGCACTAATGCTTTGCATGTTGTTTGTATTTGTTGCAGCCTGCTCACCAGCCGGTACAACAGCTGGAGCAACAGCAGGTACCACTGCCGCAGGCACAACTGCTGCACCTGGCACAACCACAACAGCTGGCGCTGGAGAAAGCACAGCTGCTGGAGACGCAGAACTGGACTATGTCGAATTTGACTGGTATCTCGGTCTGAATGAGATGCCTGACTGCGAGATGGTCAATGAAGGGGTTAATGAGTATCTGAAAGAGAAAATTAACTGTAATGTCAAAATCTTCTACTGGCCTGCAACCGACTGGGAAGGCAAGATGACAACCATGATCAGTGCTGGTCAGGATGTCGGCATCATCGGCTTCGGCAGCCAGTCCAAACTGGACTATGTCGTGCAATCCAACCGGGGTGCCTTCTACAACTTAAACGACCTGCTGGCTGAATATGGTCAGGGCACATGGGGTCTGTTTGATGAAGCTATCTGGGACAGCATGCGGATCGGCGGCAATATCTACGGTATTCCTTCCTTAAAGGATAACTGCTATATCATGTCTTTGATTTACAATGCTGAAATGGCAGAAGCACTGGGTGTTGATCCTAACGATGCCGACTACAGGAACTGGCGCAATATTGAGCCTTTCTTGAATGATGTTATCGAAAAACGCGAAGAAATGTTCCCCGAGCACAATGAAATGCCTCTTTCCGGCGGTGCTGGTGCCGAGGCTCCCTACAACTTTGCCATTGAATCATTCCTCAATGACAGCTTCATGGCAGTTTGTAACATCGATCCATTCTTTGATGTAGCTGGAATTGATGCTGACACAGTCTTCAACCTTTATGCCACAGACGATTATCTGGAGTATGCCAAGAGCCGCCAGCGCATGGTCGAACGCAATATCTTTGCTTATGACTATACCGGCAAGAGCGAATGGAACTACACCGGTGGTATGTTCTGCTGGCCCGGCTGGGGATACACCTACATGCAAGAGCACCTCTATGGTGACAACTTCACCACCAAGATGGTTGTTTCCAAGCATATCTGGACAGATACCAACAACTATTTCAGCGCCGGTACGGCCATCTCTGCTAACTGTGCAGTGCCTGAGCGGGCCATGATGCTGCTCGAACTCGTCAACACTGATCCTGAGTTCGCCACCATGATGCGTTTTGGTCTGGAAGACAAACACTATATCATCAATGCTGATGGCAGCATGCAGTTTGAAGGCAGCGAGCGTAATGGCGGTGAAAGAGCAGATTACGGCTACTACTACTGGTATGCCGCTCCTGTTGGTAACCTGACCATTGTAAATGCTCCGGAAAGCCTGGTTGGCCCTGGTGGTATCATGCTGGACCGCATTGTTGAATATAACAACAGCGCAGTTCTGCCCAACCACATGGGATTTGTCTTCGACATAGAGCCAGTTGCCAACGAAATTGCTGCCTGCACCAATGTTGTCATGGAGTATCGTGATGACGTGCGCGGTGGCCGTTTTGAAGACGAGGCTGAAGTTGAAGCACGGGTTGCTGAATTTGTAGCTAAGCTGGAAGCCAATGGTGTCCAGAAGGTTGTTGACGAGTGCCAGAGCCAGATCGACGCCTGGAAAGCCAGCAACTAATCAGCAGCTTAATTTTGCAGTGTGACTGCACTAAGCTTATATGCTAACAGCAAGGGGTCTCCGGCTTTAAGGCCGGGGACCCTTTGGCATGAAGCAAGAGTTAGAAAAAGAGTTAACGCTTCGGTATAATATAATAAGAATCATAAAAAAAGCCTTAGCCAGACCGGCTCTAGCACTAGCAGGAAGCTTACCAGGAGACCTTTATGCCTATATCGCAACCAATGATGATTGTCCGATATTTACATAAATATATTAACAACAATCTCAGTGGAGATCTGTCCTTGATCAGCCTTGCTTCAATGTTATCATTCAACCCTTCATACTTATCAAGAATGCACCGCGAAGTCACTGGGATTAAGCTGTCTGATTATATAACAAATGCCCGCCTGCAGCACGCTAAAGGCCTGCTCAAACACACTAGCAAGAACATCAGCCAGATCGCCAGGGAAGTGGGCTATGAAAACAGCAATTGTTTTGCCCGGGCTTTCCGGCGTCAGGAGGGAATTTCAGCCAGTGAGTACCGCACTCTCAATAAAATCGGTCAAGAGGACGAAAAATAGATTGAACCGCTAGTGACTCTAGTCAATTCTTTTATCAATATTAAAGCGTTGGATCTTACGTGATGTGTTTTTCATAAATTCATCCTGGCGCACTTTGACCAGATTGACATACTTATAGGATGGCATCTGCTGGTTGAGCTGCTGGATCTCTTTGTTGAAGTAGGCTTGAAAATCGTTAATACCAGCGCTGGTCAGCATTTCTGCATCAGGGTAGATCTCAGCAACTATGACTTCCTTGTCTTTGTTAACTTGGCTCTCACCTGCATAAACAATAACTTCCTGGACACCGCTGATGCCTGCTATTGCCGCCTCTATTTCTTCCGGACTGACATTTTTGCCATTACTGAGCACAATCAGATTTTTAATGCGGCCAGTTAAGTAAAGCCAGCCCTCTTCATCAAGCCTGCCCAGATCACCTGTATGGAAAAAGCCTTCCTCATCAAAGACAGCACTGGTGGCTGCTGGGTCATTGTAGTAACCCAGCATGACATTAGGCCCTTTAACGCATATTTCGCCTTCGCCATTTATATCAGGGTCAGCAATTTTGATTTCTTCTTGGAGAATGGGTACTCCTACGCTGGCTTTTTTCTGGTATTTGTTGCGGTTACAACTAACTAAAGGCGCACATTCCGTAATGCCGTAGCCATTTAGAACTGTGATACCGATACCTTCAAATGTATCAATTATTTCCTGGGCCAGGGCGGCGCCGCCACTGATGACCATTTCCAGCCGGCCACCTAGCTGTGCCAAGACAGAGGCGAAGAGTTTACGCCTGATGTCAAGACCGAGCTTGCGCAAGCCGTTGCTGAAACGGATCAGTAGGCGCAAGGTTCTGGCCTGGCCCTTTTCGGCTGCAGCTGACCAGATCTTTTTGTGCAGCTTTTCTAGAAAAATAGGCACTAGCACTAGGTGGGTGGGCTGCTGCTGTTTAATTTCTGAGGCAATATAACGCAGCCCACTGGATAGATAAAGCAGGGAACCTTGGGCAAAATGACCGACAAAACTTACTGTTGAGCCAAATGTATGATGGGGCGGCAAAACACTGATCGTTTTGGGGGTTATAGCGAATAAGTACATGCCATTGGTCATGTTGCAGCAGATATTTGTCTGCGAAAGCATAACACCCTTGCTGCTGCCTGTTGTGCCTGAAGTATAGACAATGGTGGCCATCCGGTCAGGATTGATCCGATAATCAGCATAGGATGTGTCACCCTTATCAAGCAGCTCCTGACCAGCAGTTGCCACATGCTCCAGACTGGCAGCTGATTTTTCAGCTGCTTCGTTCAGGATGTAATATTGTGTAATGAGGGGAAGCTGGAGCGGAGCCAGTTTTATGTAAACAGACTGGCTGCACACCACCTGCTGACAAGCAGATTCCAGCAACAATTTCCTGAGCTCGTCAACCGGTAGGTCCTTATCCAGCGGCACAACCACCGCTCCGACTGCGATGAGGGCAAAATAGCTGCTGATCCAGTCAAAGGATGTATCACCGATCAGGGCGACATGACTATCAGTAAGGCCTTGAGCTATAAAGCCTGTCCCTAAAGCTCTGATTCTAACCCTGGCCTGGCTGTAGCTGATCTGGACCGGTTCTTGATCAGCAGGGTTTAGCTTATAAGCAAAGGCTGGCCGATCAGGATATTTGTCAGCTACATTTTCGACCATCACCTTGAAGTTTTCAAAAACAGTTGTTTCATACAAGGGATAGTGGTAATTGATTTCACGTTGCATTAAATAACACACTCCAAGCAGCAAAGATCAATAGCACCATTATATCTCAAAAAAAATTTCTGGCACAATTTTCTGACAGCTGCTATTATAGAAAAAACAAAGGGGGCTTTTTTATGCAGCAGGATCAGATATTGTTAATTGATTTGGGTGGCGAGGATAACTCCGAAATAGCTCGGGCCATCCGTGGCATGGGTGTCTATTGTGAAATCCAGGCGCATGATCTTGATCCTGGTAGTTACCCTGAGTGGTCTTATGTAAAGGGAGTCATTTATAATGGTGGTAATAATCGTCTGGTTAATGGCGTTTTAGTGCAGCCAAATCAAGCGCTGTTAGAAGCGGCCTTGCCTCAAACAGCTTTTGCCTGTCCAGACTTGCTTGATCTTAACCAGCCACGCTGGGATATATCTATTTTGGAGACATTTGTCTTCAGTAGCTGTAAGTGTGTAGCTAATTGGACTATGCAGGCTTTTATTGAGAGCCAGGTGGCAAAAATCCGCCAGCAGTTAGGCAGTGAAAGGGTTTTACTGGCTCTTTCCGGCGGAGTGGACAGTTCTGTGGTGGCAGCGTTGCTTTTAAAAGCGGTTGGCCAACAGCTTGTATGTATCCATGTCAACAATGGTCTCTTGCGTAAAGGTGAAGCAGAGCAGGTGCTTAATGTATTTGGCCCTCAGCTGGGTGCAAATCTCGTCTATGTTGATGCCACTGAGCGTTTTTTGACAAAACTAGCTAATATCAGTGAGCCGGAGGAAAAACGTAAAATTATTGGCAATGAGTTTATTGCGATATTTGAAGAAGAAGCTGAAAAACTGGCCGGTATCAAATATCTGGCTCAGGGCACAATTTATTCTGATGTGGTGGAAAGTGGTACTAAAACAAAAAAAGCTATCAAAGCCCATCATAATGTGGGCGGTCTGCCGGAAGAAATGCTATTAGAGCTGATCGAGCCGGTTAAATATCTTTACAAAGATGAAGTCAGGGCCTGTGGCCTGGAGCTGGGTCTGCCAGCTCATATGATTAAGCGCCAGCCTTTCCCTGGTCCAGGCCTTGGTGTGCGTGTTTTAGGCGCCATAACTAAAGAACGCCTGGAGGCAGTGCGCGAATCGGATGCTATTTTACAAGAGGAGTTTGCCAAAGCTGGCTTAACTGAAAAAGTCTGGCAGTTTTTTACAGCTGTGCCTGACTTTAAGTCTGTCGGTGTCAAAGACGGCAACAGAAGCTTTGAATATCCAGTTATTATCCGGGCAGTCCACACTGTCGATGCTATGACTGCTACAATCGCCCATCTTGATTGGGCTGTGCTGGATAAGATCACCCAAAGAATCATTACGGAAGTGCCTGGCGTGAACAGGGTCTGCTATGACCTGACCCCTAAACCAACTGGGACAATCGAGTGGGAGTAGTATCGAGTGGTTTAGAATAAGCGAAGAGTTATTAAAATATTTCTGTGAACCCTCCCCGCCTAAGCTAATAGCTTAGACGGGGCTTCCTCTGCTTTAGG
>CAZZGG010000022.1:0-30606 GCA_964654125.1 uncultured Oscillospiraceae bacterium | reverse complement strand
GCATGATCGGCAGCCTTTTAGGCCAGGGGCAAAGCTTTACAAAGGCCATGGCCAGCCTGGCCGGGGTGACCCTGGAGTCTGTTGTCATAGCGCAAAGAACAGCTGTTTTTATTAGAGAACAGATTAAACAAAAAAAGGCTAAAGCCATAGACTTCCCTCTGCTCTTGCATATAGATGATATTATCAGCCGGGGCAGGCCGGTCAAGCTACCCTGGCAGGATTTTTTAAGATAGTTAGGGGCCTGCCCTTGCCAAGGAGGTTTTTTATGCCTACAGCAGAAAACCATTTTGCCAAAGAGCTTGAAAAAACTATCTTCGCTTGCTATGCGGCCTATCAGGCCAGATTCAACCAGGCGGCCAGGCGGATGCCCGGCCTCAGACCCTGGGTTAAGTCGGAACAAAATGAGATTAGAAATATTATAAAAAAGTCTCTTGCCATAGAGGATGGCCTTTTACCAGTTATCTCAGTTAATACATATAAAACGATCCACATGCCGGGCTATCGTATTGAGCTATTACAAGCCCAGTCCTGGCCAGGTGTTTTCTGTGCTGCTAATCTTTACATTCCCAGTACGCCGGTAAGCCTGCCCCTGCCCTTTGTTTTACTTTGCTGCGGGCATGGCGCTGGCGGCAAACTCAATCCCGGCTATCAGGCTATGGCTGCCCGCCTGGCCAGGCAGGGTGCTGTTGTTCTGGTGCCGGATAATATCGGCCAAGGCGAACGATCCTCCATGCACCATCGTGATGCAGTCACCCCCTTTGCCTGTGGCCTGACAGTCCAGGGACTGATCATTATGGAAACCATGGCTTGGTTGGACTGGGCCCAGTCTGCAATTAATGTAGACAAAACCCGCTTTGCCGCGATAGGCAATTCAGGTGGCGGCACTCTAACCTTGTTTTTGGCTGCTTTATATCCTGAGCTAACTGCTCTTTCTTGCTCAGGTTACCTGTCATCTTTTCAATGGGTGGCCCAAAAGGAAAAGAAGCACTGCCATTGTAATATCCTGCCTGGTGTTGTTGGGCAAATTGAAATGTGGCAGGTGCTCGGTCTATTTGCACCACGGCCCTTATACGTTTTCCAGGGAAACCAGGATAACTTGTTTCCGGAAGATCTTTTTTATGCTGCCGCCCGGCAAATCAGCCATGTATATCAGATCCAAAACAGTGCCAGTAATTTTCACTTCAGCAGTCTGCCAGGAGCCCATCCCTGGGACTGCAACAAACGCTATAAACTGGCAGCTTTCCTCCAAGATGCCCTCTCCCTGGCACCAGCAGAGAAAATGGCTGATGATGTCATTGAAACGTTAGAGCCCAACAGCACCTGCTATGTAAAATGGCCAGAAGATGCCAGGGATATTGAGCAGTTGGCTAGTTGTTTATCTGGACAAAAACCAGCACCTAACCTTAAACTCTGGGATATCTATCCACCGGAAAAACTTCCCCTGCAGACTCCACTTTCTGGTCAGCGGGGAGATCACAGGCAGATTATGGCACAATTCGAGGCTTTTCTAACAGTTGACTAAAACAGCCCTGGCCGGTTTACCAGTAAATGCCTGATATAATGCTTAAGCCAAATCGCTTCTTCTTCACCATCAGGTAATTGACAGCCAACAGTCAATCAATCTGGCTCTTTGCTAGCTTCCTGCACCTTCTCAGAAACAACAACATCCGGCTTATTATCGTCAAGTGAGGGAGTATAATCAGACCAGTCAACCATCCAGGGTTTTTTCGTGCGGAAGGGCGAAGCGAACTTGTTTTTGAGTACGCCGCGGGATTCCAGATTTATCAAGCAGGCCCTGGTACAGCCTCTGGCGCCACAAACTGCCTGGCCTGTATTGTACAGGTTGCGCGGTTTTTTATAAAATGGCGAATATGGGCCAGGCTTTGTATCTGTCCTGCCTTCCATATAAGTGCCAATCTCGCCTTCTTCTGTTTCCATTGCCCCACGAAAGTAGAGGTCACATTTGGCTGTGTCAATCTCGCCCCACTCCAGGTCATGCCCGGCCACTGTAACCTTGACAGTCTTACTTCTGCTGATTGCCTGGCCCGGGCAATCTCTGACACAGGCCATACACCTGTCACACAGCTGGGGACCATCATAGATCGGGTCCGGTTCCAACTCCAACTCTGTCAAGATAACGCCGAGACGTTGCCGAGGACCAAATTCCGGGCTGAGAAACATCTTGCTGTAGCCGATCTCACCCAGTCCGGCCAGGAAGGCAGCAATACGGAGATGGATCATGATGTCCGGAGCCGGTTTGCCTTCTTCTACAGGCTTGCTGTAATTCGGGCGTAAGTTTCCGACTGAATCAATCGCCCGCCAGTCACTCTGGTGGCCAATTGGTATTGCCTCGAATCCTTCATCTTCAATGATCTTGCACAGGTTGATCACAGTCATCGGCATATAGAGGTAGGTCAGACCACCATAACCCATTGATGAATAGTTACTGAAGAAGGTTCCTTCCTCAATACCGCGTAAAGATCCCCGCATCACCCTGAACCCCATTACGATCAACGATTTAGCTCTTGGCATGATAAAGCGCGGATCCATTTGCGGTGGCGCTCCTTCATAACGATCCAGTGATGTAATACCGACAATATCTGCTCCCAGCCTTTTGGCATATTCCTTCACAGTTTTGGCATCAAGCATCGTATATTCCTCCTGAGTTCATGGAATATATCCATTATAAGTGGATAAGCAGGTCAGCTCAATGCAGGAATCAGCCATATTTATACTTTTCGCTCATAGATGCGTGTTATTCACGCTGACACATTGTATACTATTATAAATAAAGAATAAGCTTTGTTTATATAGTAAACCCGTAAACCCGCTGGTGATTGAAAATGAATAAGCCATTTGATTTTTCCCTTTTAATCGACTCTGATTTAAATATTTCAGCTATTAACCTGATGCAGGATTGTATCAGGCCAGCCAACTGGAAATTGGAACAAAAAAGTGCCCGCCCTGAATATGCACTGGTTTTCATTCAAGCTGGTGCCGCTGTCTTTTCTTTCCCTCAGGAGAGTTTTGCGGTGCAAAAAAACTCACTTGTTTTTTTACCCAAAGGTGCCAGCTACAGGACAGATGCCACGGGGGATGATAATTACCATTTCACTGTGCTTTCCTTCCAGTTAAAAAATGCTGATGTGCTGGCCAGGCTAGCCTTGCCTTATGTGACCCGGCCTAAAAGCCCCCACCTTTATCAACATAGTTTTCGTTTGGCAGCCCAGCTCTGGCAAAGAAAAGACATCTTGTATAAGCTGAAGTGCCAGTCAATCCTGTCAGAAATTCTCCACCAGTTTTTATTTGAGACAGCCAGTAATATTTTTGACAGCCGGCTGGCAGAAAAGCTTAGCTCGGCTTTTGAAATAATGAACCGCTATTACACGGAACAATTAAGTATTGGCGATCTGGCTGCCAGCTGTAAGCTCAGCCAATCCCATTTCAGGCGGCTCTTTAACCAGGCCTATGGCCTCTCACCCATGCAGTACCTGATGAACCTGCGCATCAATAAGGCAAAGGACCTGATCCACAGCGATCTTTACAGCATTACTGAACTAGCTGAGCGAAGTGGCTTTGCCAACATTTATTATTTCAGCCGGGTTTTTCGCGAATTCACTGGTTTTTCGCCAACAGAATACCGCAACTTAAAGTAAGGGATGAGCCTGGACTCTAGATGGTTCAGTCAAAAGTTCTCGGCAAATTCAGTCCGTTCAAGTACTGTCTGCTGCAGGGTAGGTGATAGGCGGTTAAAATATTCTGAATAACCGCCGATCCGGACGATCAGGTTTTCATGCCGGGCAGGATCTGCCAGGGCAGCCAGCAGTTCGGCTCGCGATAAGCAGCTTACCTGCAGCTGCATGCCGCCTTGGGCAAAATAGCCTTGGACCAGGGCTGGCAAACAGCTGCTTAGCAGTTTTTTGCCGAGGCGGATATTCAGCACTGGTGTACCCAGGGCCTGCCGCTGGGGCAAGCTGGCGGCACTGTTAAGCAGGGCAGTGGGGCCCTTTTTATCCTTGCCATGCACAGCGCCGATCGAATCTGCCAGCGGCTCGCCTGCTGCCCGTCCATCCGGGGTTGCCGCTATCTCCTTGCCTGCATCTGCATAAGTGGCAAACTGGATCGAAGCTGGCAAAAAAGCACCGCCCAGATAGGGGGTGTCTTGTTCCAGGCTGGCGAACACATCCGCTGCATAGCGTGCTGCCAGCTGGTCGGCTATGCTGTCGTCTACACCAAAGCAGGGGCAGGCCCGCAGTCTGCGCAAGAAATGGTCTTCCTGGCGAGCCAGGGCTGCTAAAAATTCCGGGCCCGTATATTCCTTCTCGTCAAATACCAGGGCCTTAACAGCTAAAAGCGAATCAATGACATTGATGAGCCCGGCAAAATTGATGACACTCCAATAATAGCGGGCGCCACCGGCATTAAAATCCTGCCCCTTGTCAATACAGTCGTCGATCAAGAGACTGCGGACCGGCTGGGGACGAAACTCAGCCCGCCGCCGCCGGTGCTGGTTGACCAGGTCCAGTGTCAGGGCCACTTCCTGCTGTGTCTTTTGGATAAGACCGTTGTAAAAGCTGGCAAAGTCCGGAACCTGCTGCAGATTATCGGCCAGATAGTCTGAAAAAATCAAGAGCAGATTGATGCCTGCATCCAAAGAGCCGACATTGCTGATTCCTTCCAACATTGTTTCAGTGCAGCCACCGCCGTTAAAGCGCAGACGATCTGCTGCAGTTATGTGCGGGAAGCGGCGGGCAAGTTCTTCCTGATAGAGCCTTTCATTATAAAAGGCTGGCTGGCCGCAGCCGGTCAGCAGGGCGGCACAGGCCGCCTCCCAGATCTCAGTGGGTGTTTCATCCGTCACACGCAGCTCCAGGCTGGGGCGGCGCAGACCATGCACAGCGCGCAGGCACTGCAAGGTCAGCGGCTGGCAATCCGGGCCCAAAGCACTCGACCAACCATTATTCTGATCAACGTTTTTGAAAAATGCCCGCAGTAATTCTGTAATATCTTCACCACGGTGGTAGGGGCTTAAGCCTGCATCAAGCCGGCCCGGGTTATCACAGCCATCCGCATAATAAATAAAATTCCAAGCCAAAACAGCTTCATATAAGCTGGTGGCTGGCTGAAAAGGCACTTTTTTTAAGGCCGTCAGCAAAGACTGATCAGCCCCGGCCTGCTCAAGCTGCTTAATACAGCGTTCATGGTAAATGCGCAGACCAGTAATAATTTCCAATAGACCATCACGAAAGTCTCCCTCATCCAGCTGGCTGACTCGGCTTGCATAGCTGTCCAGCCCCTCGCTGAGAATGCGGGGATAATTGGGCAGTGAATGAGTATAGATAAAACCACCCACTGCATGAACAGGCCTGGATTGGGGAAATAACAGCTGCACTTCCTGGTCCAGTGCGGCAAGCTCTGCAGCAGCACAGCCCTTTCCTAGCAAAATCTCTTGGTTCACAGTGAAGGTGAAGGAATAATCCGGGCTGACGCCATAACCGCCCAGATACTTCTGGCCGTGAGGATACAAGAGCTCACCATTATATGCCGGAAACGGCATAGATTCCCAAAAGCTGCGCTGGGCATGAGCAAAGCGGTAAAAGCGGCTGCGTTCCGGACAAGCAAAAAAAGCAGCAGCAAAAGGCTCATCAATCTTCTTAAATGCCTGGGAAATAGCCATGAACTCACTCCATCTCTGCTTTACTTAAGTTTTTTAATCCAAATCAGGTGTGACGAACGGATCCTCTTGCACAACTAGCTAGAATCTAAAAAAACAGGCAGCAACTGGTTAAGTCGATCAGCTCCAAGCGGACCTTTGCTTCATCAGCAATCTAACTTATAAAGCTCGACTGCATTTTCGTAAAGCAGCTGCCGGGCAATTGCTAGTGCCTCTTTGGGCGAGAAATAACCCAGCTTGGTAAACCAGGCCAGCGCTTCGGCCAGGAACACTTTTGTCAGTACCAGGCTGCCATAGGTGTTTTCTGGTAAAGAGTAGTCACCGCCAAAAGCCATCACCTTGCTGACCGGCGCTGCTGTCAGGGCTGATTTTAAAAAATGCTGAGCTCCATAAGGGTCAACCAGCCAGGACCAGGACATATCAGCATAAAAGTTAGTGATCTGCTTTATAGCCAGGACCAGCTCCTCCTGATAAGGGTAGGCGGTGTGCAGGGCTATGAACTGGCAATCACGGTATTGCAGGGCCAGGGCAGCCAGGTCCTGAATATTGTAGCGCATTGCCGAAAAGTTCATTGTATTCGCGCCGGAGTACAAGCCGGTGTGAAACTTGAGGGGCAGCTTATATTGCAGGGCCTGGCGTACTAGCACGTGAAAGAGATAGTCGATCAAGGGTCTAGCCTGTTCATAGCTGTTGCTGCCAGAGCCCACCACTTGGCTGTAGATTTTGTCTGCCTGATCAAAACTGACATCTGCGGAAAAGTTTAGCCTGCCTGAATAAGCGTGGGCAATCTTGATCGAAACACATTGCTGGGCATTTTGGGCAAAATAAACTTCGATTGCTTTCAGCCAGCCGGATAAGCTGCCACAGTCCTGTCCGGTCAATTTTTCAACCATTTTTCGTTGGTTGGGAAAAAGGAAGATGTCCCCAAAAAGGTCTGGTCGAAGCAGTTTTATATCGCCCCAGAGCCTGGCCGGGTATCTGCTGCCATCTTCATCGCGGTCAAAGCAATTGACCAGACAGGCCGGGATTTTAGCTTTTTCCTGTAGGACCTCCCTGTAAAAACCTGGCTTGATCTTTTTTTGCATCAGGCGGGTCAGCTCAGCCATGGAGTCCTGGTCCACCTGGTCTATGCCATAGAGATCACGAATGGCAACCAGGGGCGATATAATATAAGCCGAATTTTTTGCTTTGCCAAAGACAGGGGCAAATATTTCCCATTTTTTCTCATGTGGTGTGGTCTTGGCGAAAAGGATATCAGCATCCTGGTCTGACAGGCCGGCAGATTTTAAAGCCGTGATCCCGTAATGAAAGAACATATCTGTCCAGTCATGCTCTTGTTTTAAACGCCAGGATTCATCCCAGAGGTGCTCATGGGTGCTGATTACTGGCATTTGTAAAATGTTTGCATATAGATCAAGTGCAGAAATGCCAGAATCACTAAAAAATTCAGTTGGCAGGTCAACCTTTGCCATTTTCCTATCTCCTTAACAGCAGTAGGCTACTGGACTTCATTCTAACACTAATAGCCAAACTGGAATAGTTGCCAGGCCTGCAGTCTAGTCTGGTACAATGAAAGCGTCATTGGACCGCCTTTTCGTCTTTGGAGGTGCACCATGCTGATCGATACCCACATCCATATTTACGATCCCGAGTTTGGTGATTTCGCCTGGCCCCAGCCCGGCAGTAAATACCACAGACTCTTTGATCTGGATGCATTCAGCCAGGCCCACGGTGGCCTGGTTGACCAGGCTGTGGTTATCGGCTGCTCTAATGAGCTGGAGCTAAACCAGGCCCTGCTGACCGCCTGCGCAGGTGACAGGCGGGCCGGGGCTTATATTGCTCAGCTGGATCCGACTGACTCCGGTTTTCATCAAAGCTGCGGTTTACTGGCCAGCCAGGCTAAATACCGGGGTTTTCGCTTTGCCGCCAGCCAGGCTTTGGGCAGCTCAGCCCAGGCTGCTATTGCTGCCGCCGGCCGGGGCAGGATTGTCGAAATTCTGGGCAATTGGCTGGATATTATGCCACTGCTGGCCTTTTGTGCCAGCCAGCCACGCATCACTTTCGTGATTGAGCATTTTGGTGGTTTTCTTTTTGCTGGCAGCCCTCTGCCTGCAGAGTATATTAACTTTCTTTATACTTTTGCCGCCCTGCCCAATGTTTATCTGAAACTATCCGGCATCCTCACTCTGGCCCGCGTGACACCAAAACCAGAGCGGATTTCCTTTTATTACGCCGCCTTTGCCACCGCTGTGGCAGCCTTCACACCGGAGCGCTGCCTTTTTGGCTCAGACTGGCCGGTTCTGGATGGAGCATACAGCACAGCCCTTGACCTGACCCGGGCTTTTTGCGATTCTTTGCCATCTGGCGGGGCCGCAGCCATTTTGGGCAAAACGGCAGCAGCTCTCTACGATTTATAGTTTTTGGAGGACCTGTCATGGTAAGCATCCATTTAGAAGAGATGACCTGGCCTGAAGTGGCAGCTGCTTTAGCCGATGGCTGGCAGACTGTCATAATCCCTGTTGCTGCCATAGAACAGCATGGCCACCACCTGGCCTTGTGCACAGACACAGTTTTGGGTACCAAGGCCGCTGAACTGCTGGCTCAGCGCCTGGGCCAGGCCCTGGTGGCACCGGCTATCCGGCCGGGCCTGTCGCCCCACCACATGGCCATGCCCGGCAGCCTGACCTTAAGGCCAAAAACCTTCCGCCTGCTGGTCGAGGACTATATCAACTGCTATGCCCGGCACGGCTTTAGACTGATCATCCTTTTAGGCTCGCATGGCGGCAATCTGCCTGCTTTAGAAGAGGTAGCCCAAAGAGCGGACCAGATCTGGCCCGATCTTTTAGTTATAACCGCCCCGGAAGTGCCAGATCTGGCTGAGCTGGCAGCCATTGAAAAACTTTTTTGTCTACCTCCCGGCACCAATGGCGGTCATGCTGACGATCGGGAAACATCAGAAATGCTGGCTGTCGCACCGCAATATGTCAGGCAGGACCGGATGGTGCCGGGCTATACCGAGCCCCTGACAGAAGGAAAACGAGCCCTCTTTTTCGCAGAGGGTGTGACCGCCCTGACCAAGGTGGGCGCTGTGGGCAATCCGGCAAAGGCTAGCGCCAGCAAGGGCTGGCGCTACTTTGAGCAGACAGCTGACAGGCTGGAAGCTCTGGTTAAAGAAAAGCTGGCCCAGGCCGGCTGGGAGGCTTAGCTCATGAAAAAAATCAATCTGCCTGGTGTTCCCTTTCCTGTTTCTGCCATCTGCCTGGGCACTGCCTACTATGGCAGCCGCGACAGCGAAGAACTGGCCCGGCAAAAGCTGGACCACTATTATTCCTGTGGCGGCCGCTTCCTCAACACTGCCCATGAATACGGCCTGGGGGCTTCTGAAGAGGTCATCGGGCGCTGGCTTAAAGACCGCGGGCTGCGCCAGGAGATGGTCATTACAACCAAAGGCGGCGAAGATCTCAGCCGGCCCCTGGCCCGGGCCATGCGCCGGGCCGAGTTGATCGAAGACATTGACCAGAGCCTTGGCCGGCTGGACCTAGACTATGTCGACTTTTTTCTGCTCCATATCGACGATCCCACTGTGCCTGTAGCTGAGATCATGGACACCCTGCACTACCTTAAAAAAGCCGGCAAGCTGCTCCATTACGGCTGCTCCAACTGGTCAATCGAAAGAATGATAGAAGCTGCAGACTATGCTGACAAGAAGGGTATTGACCGTTTTGTCATGCATGAGATCGAGTGGAACCTGGCCCGCAACAACCGGGTCAACCGGGAAATGCATATAAAATGGCTGGACAATGAGTATATTAGCTATCATGAAAAAACAAAAATGGCTGTGGCAGCCTATTCGCCCCTGGCCGTGGGTATGTTCTCTAAATATGCCCGGACCGGGGATTTTTCCGGCCTGACCGAATGGCAGCAGAAAGCTTATGCCTCTGCCTATAATGCCAGGATGGCCAAAAAACTGGCCAGACTTGCCCAGGAGACTGGCTTTACCATCACCCAGCTGCAAATCGGCTATTTAGTCGCCCAGCCGCGCCAGTTTGCTGTTTTCCCAATTGTCGGCAGCAGCAGCCTGGCCCAACTAGAAGAATCCCTAGGCGGTATCAACTGCCAGTTCAGCCAGGATATGCTGGATTATCTGGCAAGCGAGGAGGATTAGCATGAAGAAGATTAAATCGCTTTCGATCAATGTGCCAGCCGGCCAGATGCCCCGCTGGGCTTTGCTCCAGCGTAAGTTTTTTGAGTTGGGAGGCCAAAGCGCCACCATGCTCGAACCCTATCTGTCAAAAGAAGGTGCCATCATCTGGCCAGAAAGTGTCAAGGACTTCCAGACCTTTGCCTATAGTAATGTCGATAATGCCTTTGAAGGCTTCCAGAGCTGGCCCCTCTTTTACCTTTTAGGCGGTGATGCCAGTTATCTACAGTTGGCCAAGAGAAGCTATAATGCCCTCACCCGGCAATTTTCAGCCCTGAAAAAGCATAATCTGGGCATCCCTGCTGACCAGGCTAAAAAAATGGGCCGCGATACCCTGTTAGTCGATGAATGGTTCCCGGACCTGGATTGGATGCATCAGGGTGAAGCGGCCATGTACTTGTATTACCTTTGCCTGGCCGACCCGGCAGACAGCCAGAATAAGGAGCGGGTATTAAAAATCACCAATTACCTGATCGGCGAGAATCCAGCTGGCTTTGCCAGTAATTATGACCCAGTGCACAAGGTCTTTAAGAGCAGCTATTTCGGCACCAATGGGCCTGCCTGGGCAAAATTCCATAAACCGGTCCGGCACAGCAACTGGATGAACTATTATGGTCTGGCTTTTTATGATGTGCCGGGTGTAACTACTCTCTATGACCTGGCTGATCCGGAAAAGGCCCGTGTCTATGGCCAAATCTATGGTGAGAGACTGGCGGGCTGCGATACTGTCACTAACATGATGGCCACATCAATGGTTATGCAGGCCTATTTATATACCGGCCAGGCAGAGTATAAGGACTTTATCCTGGACTATGTCGGCGGCTGGCGCCAGCGCTATGCCGCTAACGAGGGCATCATGCCGGATAATGCCGGCCCCAGTGGCCTGGTCGGCGAGACCATGGCGGGACGCTGGTATGGCGGCCATTACGGCTGGGTCCATCCGCATGGTTTTTGGTTCATCGGCGATGCCATGATCATCGGTGCAGAAAACGAAAAGATGTTGAGCGGGCGCAGCGGTGCCCTGGACTGGCTGAGGGACCAGCTGCTTTATCTGTCCCGCTATGCTGTGGATGGTCCGAATGGGACAAGATTGCTGCCACAAAAACATACTGATAAGGATGCCATCATTGAGTATGTCGGCAATGAGAATACGGTCATGACCCGGCCGGACCGGGTGACCGATATCCCGGGCCTGGTCCGCTACAAGCAGGTTGATGGCTGGTATGAATTTTCCCCGGCCGCCCGCCACCATCTCAGCCACCTCTATCTGGGCAGCTTTGCCAGCTCTGACCTGGATCTGGCCCGCTCACTTTCCCGGCCGGACTTCTGGCAAAAGGTGAACCCGGACGCCATCATGCGCAAGTACAAGGGCGGTCAGGACAGTGCCTACCTGAACTTTTTGAGCGGGGGCTATCCGGATTATCCGGCAGATGTGCTGGAGCACAGCATTAACCTGATTTATGAGCAGCAAAAAATCCTGGCCCGGGAACTGGCCGGCGGCGAGACAGCCTTTGGTTATGCGCCGGATAATGCCCAGGAAGAAGCTGACCTGCGCGCCATTACCAAGGAGCTTAAGGAAAAACATGGGCTGGCTTTTTCGGAATCCACAGTCCACTCCTACTATCAGACCTTTGTCCTGTACAGGAATCCCCTTTCCCTGGAAGGCCTGGTCCAGCTGACCATGGGCGGCAGCATGCCGGTCTATAATGGCGGCCTTTTAAATGTCAGCCTGCGCTACTTTAACGACCAGGCCCAAAGACCCGGCCTGCCGCCGGATGTGGCAGCCCTGATCAGCCAGGTCAGTGCAGATGAAATACAGCTGACCCTGTGTAATACAAACCCCGGCCAGAGCCGCAGTCTCATCCTCCAGGGTGGCGCCTATGGCGAACACCAGCTGCTGGCCTTCTACTGGGATGAGGAGACAACAGCCATAGATGACAGATGGCTGCGCCTGGAACTGGGCCCGGCCACTAGACTTGACTGCCGGATCAGCTTGGCCAGGAACTTTCACCAGCCTTCCTTTTGCCAGCCCTTTTAGTTTGAGAAAAGAGGTTTACATGCAAGCACAATATATTTGCCCCGTCCTGACTATCCTGGACGACAAGGGTGGAATCGACAAGGCAGCCAACAGCCGGCTCTATGAGCATCTGCTGGAGCAAAAGATCAGCGGTATTTTGGTGTTGGGCAGTGCTGGCGAGTTCTTCGGGCTCAGCCAGGCCCAGAGAAAAGAACTGGCTGAACATGCCATCCAGGCAATTGGCGACCGGGCCAAAGTCATCATCGGCACAGGCAGCTTATCAGCTGCAAAGACAATTGAACTCTCCAACCACGCCCTTGGCCTGGGCGCTGACGCTGTCATGGTAGTCGGCCCTTATTACATCAATTTGGCTGAGGATAATGTGTTTTCCTATTATGACAGCATAGCTGGTGCCATTAAAGGCGAAATCTATCTTTATAATTACCCGGACAGGACCGGCCATGACCTGGGCCCGGAGCTGGTCCGGCAGCTTTTGCGCAGGCATCAGAATATCACAGGCTATAAGGACACTGTGCCGGGCATGGCCCACACCCGCGAGATTATTTTGGCTACCAAGGCTGAATTCCCTGATTTTGCCGTCTTTTGCGGCTACGATGAAAATTTTGCCCACTGTATCCTTTCCGGCGGAGCTGGCTGTATTGGCGCCCTGTCAAACCTGGTGCCGGAAACCTGTATGGCCTGGGTCAGGGCTTTTGCTAAAAATGACCTAGCTGCAGTCAGCCGGATCCAGCAGGAGATCAACCGCCTCATGCGTATCTATGGCCTGGCAACACCTTTTATCGCCCTGCTCAAGGCCGGCCTGGTCAAGAGGGGACTGGATGTCAGCACCAGCTGTACTTACCCCGGAGCCCGGGTCACAGCGGCCCAGCTGGCGGCTTTAGACCAGATCATCCAGGAGCTGCCGGCAGGATAGAACCACCGGAGGGAATGACTAGAACGGAAGCAGCAGGGCCTTTTTTAGCCAGGGCAGCCTCTAGGGCTGCCTGGCAGCTGCCAAAAGGCTGCATAAAGATATCCCGCACCAGGTCGTCTGCCAGTTCACTGACCAGGTAAATTGCCGCCTTTTCCAGGACCAGGGCGATAGCTGCCGCCTTGTGGCCGCCCAGTGCAAAATTAGTCCTGATTCTAGTGATCAGGTCCCGGGGCGCTTTTGCTTCATGCAGCCAGCTGGCAAATCTCTCATTGCCCAGGCCCTCCGGGCAGGCACCCACCAGAATAATGATACCGCCTTCTTTGACAGCATGCTGGGCATTATCCAGGGCCTTTTGCAATTGGTAGAGGTTAAGATCCTTGGGCGAGCCGCCCTGGGATACTATGACTATATCCGCCAGAGCGGGTAAGGGCACCTTATACAGCTGATCAAGCAACTTACAGCCCGCTTGATGGGCCTTTTGGGGCTGGCCGGCAAAGGCGCGCAGGATACGCTTTTTTTCATCAAGCACGACATTTAAGATGAAATCAATCCCAACCAGGGCGGCTGCCTCCTCAATATCCTCCCGGACAGGATTACCTGCCAAAAGGCCCGCCCGGGCCTTGTCCTGCAGCATGAGGCTATGGTTATTTTGGATCGCTGCCTGGCTGGAGACTCCCGGCATGAGGGCCTTGGCCCCGCCGGAATAACCGGCAAAGTAGTGGTATTCGATATTACCCAGGCAGATCCTGCGTTCTGCCTCGGCCACCGGACGGAAAATATCAACAGGTGTGCCCCTTTTAGTGCTACCGAAATTGATAAAATCTTGCGGATCGCTGTCCAGGCAGCGCAGCTCCCGCAAAACCCTGCTACCGACCAGCTTTTCCTGCTCGGCTGCACTCTGGCGGCGATGGATGCCCAGGCCAAAGACAAGTGTGATATCCTCCCGCCTGGCCCCTGCAGCATACAGCTCAGCCAGCAGGGCTGGCAGAACCTGGGCTGTGGGCATGGGCCGGGTAATATCGCTGGTGATAAGAGCTATCTTTTCGCCGGGCAAAACGATATCTTTTAAGCGCTTGGCTGCCACAGGCCGGGCCAGGGCCCGCTTTAGTTCTGCATCCGCACTGGTCTTGATATCGATCTCATTGGGCTCTAGCACTGCCAGCAGGTTTTTTTCTTTTATGGTAAGAGTTTGCTCGCCTTGGCCATATCCCAGACTGATTGTCTTCATTTTCGTCACTCCAAAAGGCCTCTCACATCTTTTCTGTGTTCAGCAGGACCTGGTCCAGGACCTTGGCACAATAATCACATTTATGGCACTGGTGGCCGCAGCTGCTTGTTTTAGTAAACCAATCAGCCGGGAAGCGGGTGTTATCAATAACCCAGGGGGCAAAGGCGGGACTGAAGCCCGGCTCAAACAGGTCCAGCAGGTTGCCATAGTGCTTTTGCCGGGCATAGGCACCGATAACCATGCCCGGGCGGGCATGCATGCGGGTGGCCAGCTTGATCACAGGGAAGAGGTCGGCATAATTTTTGATATCTTCCGGCCTGACCCAGGTGTTCTGCAAAAAAGAGACCCAGTTTTTTTGGTCCTTATAATAATTCCAGCAAGCATAAGGCAGCCAGCCGTCCAGGTTGATAGTTTCACAGATCTCTTTTTCATGGGCAACCAGATTATCGTGAAAGGTCTGGCCGGAGCAATGGATCAGGCAACCGCTATTGGCCAAAAGACAGAGCTTTTTACCGTTTTGGCCGGCCCAGTCGAGCAGTTCATGGATATGCTCCAGATCCCGGTTATATTCTCTTTGCACATAGAAGGAATCAAAGTCTTCCGCTAGATACTGCATGCCCTTGATGGTGCCGATGCGCATGTTGACTGATGCCCTGACTTCAATTGAGGGGAAGTGGGTCTTGACTGTATGGGCAATGGCCGGCGAAGTAGTGGTGACTATTTCCAGGTTACCTGCTAGATGACCGATATGGTCAATTATGGAGCAGACATCATTAGCCAGGTATTGCGACAGGGCCTTGCCACCATAGCAGCTGGCATTAAAGAGCAGGTCCAGCTTGATGCCTATCTGGCGCAAGGCGATCAGGTCAGCTTCCATGTGCTGCTGGCCCTGCCAGTTGACCAGGCCGCGCCGGTTGGTTAAAGAAGACCTGCCGGAGGGCTGGTCCAGCCAGGAAAAATAAACTTCACCAATGTGCTCTTTGTACTGCTCCACAATATCCAGCAAAGTTTCAGCTTCACCTTCCGGCAGCTGGTAACCGACAGCATATTTTTGCAATTTAACTTTCCTTTCTTTTTCAGCGGGCCCGGGGATCATCCGGATCATAGTCTGACCAGTCAACCAGCCAGGGCTTTTCCCGGCGGAAGGGTGTTTTAAACTTATTTTTCAGGACATCGCGTTTTTCCAGGTTGACCATGCAGGCCCGGATACAGCCCCGCCCGCCACAAATAGCTTCACCATGGGTGAAGGTATTGGCCGGCTTTTTGTAAAAGGGTGTGTAGGGTGAAGGCTTGAAATCGTCCCGGCCGGCAATGTAACGGCCCCTTTCCCCTGCACTGGTCTCTTCGGCGCCACGGAAGGCCCAGAGACATTTTTGCGGATCAAACTCACCCCACTCGACTTCATGGCCGGCCAGGGTCACCTTAACTGTCTTTTCCGGATCAATCGCCTGGCCGGGGCAGTCTCTGACACAGGCCAGGCAGCGGTTGCACAGGGGCGGACCGCTATAGATTGGATCGGGCTCCAGCTCAAGCTCGGTCATCACCAGGAAAAGACGCTGGCGCGGCCCGAATTCCGGAGTGAGGAAGACCTTGGAATAGCCAATCTCACCCAGGCCGGCCAGATAGGCAGCAATCCTGACATGGACCAGAACATCCGGGGCAGGCTTACCTGGGGCAACGGGCTTACTCCAGAGCATATCATCCCGCAAAGGCGGGTTGGGTCCGTCGGCAGATGGCTTGGCCCAGCTGTCAACTGAATTCCCAAAGTTACTCTCAAAACCAAAGGGCATGGCCTCATAACCTTCATCTTCAAAGATCCGGCTGAAATGGATAATGAAATTGGGCATAAAGACTGTATTGACTGCTCCATAGGCCATGGAGGAGTAGTTCATGAAATGGGTGCCTTCTTCAATGCCGCGCAAAGCACCCCGGTTGATACGAAAACCCACCACAACCATGGACTTGGCGTTGGGCATGATGGTGCGCGGATCCATCTGTAAAGGCGCACCGGCAAAGCGTGACATTGGTGTGATGCCGACCAGGTCGGCTCCCATTTCCTTGGCAATCCTCTTGACAGTTTTGCTGTCCAGCATGTTTGTACCTCACTTTTCTGTAAATGGCTAGTTTTCCTATCAGGGCAGGTAGGCTCCCTGTGCCCTTAAGTTCTGGCGCAACTGGTCCGGGCAGACAGCCCGGACATCGCTGTTAGCTGCTGCGGCCATGGCTGCGGCAAGGCCGGCAGCCTCACCCGTGTTGAGGCAGCTGGCCATGATCCGGACTGTACCGTTGACACGCCGATCTGTGGAGATAGAGCGGCCAGCCACCAGGACATTTTGCAGGCCCTGTGGTATCAGGCAGCCATAGGGCACACCCAGGCTCTGGCCGGGCGCTAAAACCTGGGTCACCTGCTGATTGCGTTCTTTCAATTCGGGAATGGTCAGCTGGACAGACTGGAGAGCTCTTGCTTTAGAGCCGTGCACATCAAGGCCGTAGGCCACCCGGCAGATTTCATCAGGGAAGGAACGGGCTGCCAGATAGTCCTCAAGCGTCAGGCTGGCCTCACCGATAATCCGCCTGGTCTCCCGGATACCTAAAAGGCTGCCTGTAGCAGCTAAAAAGCAATCTTTAAAGGCAGGGTGGTATTCGGCCAGGGCATCCCTGTACTGGCCGGCCATTTGCCGGCCCAGGAAAAGTCCGGCCGTCTGGCTGGCCGGATCAGTATTATCCACATCATAGACATGGCCCGTGTTGAAACCAAAGATGCCAGGCCCGATTTTGCGCAGGCAGGAGTGCAGGTCAATGATGTCAGGGTATTTATCATCCTTGACCATCTGCCAGATCGGACTGTCCGGATCATAAAAATGGACCTGGGGCCCACGGGCCAGGCTTGCTTCATCCACATTGGCCAGCACGAAGCAGTGGGTGCCGGGCTGCAAGGATCCGGTCTCATCACCTTTCAACACCGGCGCCCCGGCCCAGGCGGCCAGGTCGGCATCCCCGGTGGCATCAATATAGACCCGGGCTTTGAAAGCGGCCAGGCCATTTTTACTGGCTGTGATGACTGCAGCAACTGTGCCACTGCCGGCCATTTCGACTGCTGTCAGCTGGGTATGGAAGAGAACCTGGCTGCCTGACTCTAGCACCAGATCATCATAAATTCGCTTGAGCAGCTCGGGGTCAATTGGCGGCGAGTCAGGAGAATGCCAGGGCTTGCTTTGCCTGTCCTTTTGGACAAAGGGCATCTGATCGTGCAAGGCCCGCCGCACCTGATCGGCAATCCCGCGGGCGATCACCTTTTCGCCATCGTCGTAGCCGCAAAACCAGGGCACCAGGCCGGCCGTGCCCATGCCGCCCAGCTGGCTGCCGGCTTCCAGCAGCAGGGTGCGCGCCCCCTGGCGCGCAGCTGCAATAGCAGCAGCACAACCGGCCGGGCCGCCTCCGGCCACCAGGACATCCCATGAGTCGTCTAAAGGTATGTTTCTTTGGGGCAAGCTGAATTCTTTTCTACTTATATCTGCCATAAGTCCACCTCTTTTTGCAACTTTGCTGTATCTTAACGGCTAACTGGATTATGCCTTTTCAGCATAGCATATTTTATTAGCGACAAATAGCTGATAAAGATCAGCTCCAGATCGGTAAAGAGCAGACAAATTCTTCTGTTTTGACTATAATGAACAAGGAAATAAAACATGCTCTGTCATTTAAGGAGGGATTCTTATCAAACATTTAGGCATTGAATTTGAAATACGCAATAAGCCCAAGCTGGATCCAGGATTTATGCCTCTGCACGCCTTTAACCAGGCCTTTTTAAAGACTGCTAAAAAGCCTCTGGCTCTTGCCATAGTGGGCAGTGAAGGCCAGATATCTGTGCTGGATACTTTTATCCATGGTACAGCTGAATATGCAGCTGCTGATTATTACTATGTTGAGCGCCTGGTCAAGACCCTGCTCTGGCAAAAGGGCGGCTATAAGGTTCTGATCTGCGGCGACAGGCCCGTCTATGAGAAGATAGCTGCTGCCTACAGCCCGGACGGGGACAAATCTTTTGACTTTCATTTCATGGCCCGGGTCTATGAAGAGCCTTTTACAGTTGAGTATCTGGATTATGAGCATAAGCCGGAGGCCAACTACCATTCTAAGCCCATCGGCCGCCACCTAGAAGGCTGCCGCATCGGTTTTGATGCCGGTGGCAGTGACCGCAAGGTCTCTGCTGTGATTGATGGTGAATCTGTCTACAGTGAAGAAGTTGTCTGGCATCCCAAAACCAATTCTGATCCTGATTACCATTTTGATGGCATAGTATCAGCTTTAAAGACAGCCGCCTCCCATATGCCGCGGGTTGATGCCATTGGGGTCTCCTCTGCCGGTGTCTATATCAATAACCGGACCATGGTGGCTTCATTATTCCTGGAAGTCCCGGATGATCTTTTTGATGCCAAGGTGAAAGACATCTACACCAGGGCTGCCAAAGAAATTGGTGCCAACACGCCAATTGAGGTGGCCAATGATGGCGATGTGTCTGCTTTAGCCGGTGCCATGAGCTTTGAATCAGACAGTGTTTTAGGCCTGGCCATGGGTACCAGCGAAGCTGGTGGCTATGTTGATGCCGATGGCAACATCACCGGCTGGCTCAATGAACTGGCCTTTGTGCCTGTCGATGCCAATCCGGCTGCCATGCGTGACGAATGGTCTGGTGATATCGGCTGTGGTGTTAAGTATTTTTCCCAGGACGGCATCATTAAGTTAGCCGGCTATGCCGGGATTGACCTATCAGCTGCTGACACACCTGCTGAAAAACTGACCTTGGTCCAGGAACTGCTGGCCCAGGATGACCAGCGGGCAGTGGATGTCTTCACCAGCACCGGCACTTATCTGGGCCATGCCCTGGCCTGGTACAATGATTTATATGATATCAAGCTGGTCCTGCTGCTGGGCCGGGTCATGAGCGGCCGCGGCGGCGACCTGATCCTGGCTGAGGCCAAGCGGGTCCTGGCTGATGAGTACGCAGAGGTCAGCTTGCTGCCGACCCTGCCGGATGAAAAATTCAGAAGGGTTGGCCAGTCTGTTGCTGCAGCCAGCCTGCCTGAGATTAAGAAATGAGGTAAACCATATGCTGTTTAAAAACGCTCTCATTTATCGTGACGATTTTACTTTCCAGCCCGGTGACCTGGCTGTTGCAGACAGCCGCTTTGCTGATAAGCCCTCTGGTAGTGAAGTGATTGACCTGGCTGGCAAAAGGGTTATCCCTGGCCTGATTGATGTTCATTTCCACGGCAATTCCGGTGCCGATTTTTCTGATGGCGATTATGCCGGTCTTTTAAAGATCGCCCGCTATCTGCTGAAAAACGGCATTACATCATTTTCACCGGCTTCCATGACTTTACCGGAAAAAGAGATCGCTGCTGCCTTTGCCACAGCCATCAAATTACGTGACGAAAATCCGGCCGATGCTTCTGTCATCCGTGGTATCACCATGGAAGGGCCCTTCTTCAATCCGGAGAAAAAAGGTGCCCAGAATGCCGATTACCTGCATTTACCTGATCATGATTTTTTCAGCCGCCTCAACCAGGCTGCTGATGGTCTTTTAAAGATTGCCTGTGTGGCTCCGGAACTGCCTGGCGCCCTGGATTTCATCAAAAAGGTAGCGCCAGAAAACACAGTTTCCATTGCCCACACCACAGCTAACTATGCTGAAGCCAAGGCCGGCATAGATGCAGGCGCCAGCCATGTAACCCATCTGTTTAATGCCATGCCGCCCCTGGCCCACCGTGAGCCGGGCGTGATTGGTGCCGCTGCGGAAAATGCGGCTGTCACAGCTGAGCTGATCGTCGACGGCATCCACATCCATCCCAGCGCTGTCCGGGCGGCTTTTGCCCTCTTCGGCGCCGGCCGCATGGTCCTGGTCAGTGACTCCATGATGGCCTGCGGCATGGCAGATGGCGAGTATATGCTGGGCGGGCAGAAGGTCTTTGTCAATGGCCGGCTGGCCACCTTGTCTGACGGCACGATTGCCGGTTCAGCCACTAACCTGTTTGACTGCATGGTCACGGCCATATCCTTTGATATTGCTCCGGAAGATGCCATCCGGGCTGCCACCATCAACCCGGCCCGGGTGATCGGGGTGGATGATGAGGTGGGCAGCATAACCAGCGGCAAGCTGGCCGACTTTATTGTCTTGAATGATGACTGGACCATAGCTGCTGTTTATAAAAATGGCCGTCTGGCTGTCTAAACACCTGTTTTAACAAACACCGGGCTTTGTCTTTGACAAGGCCCGGTGCCCATGAGGATCTAGCAATGAATAAGTTAAGGCTTCTTGAGCTGCGCGGCTTTTATGAAAATGAGCTGACCAATAATCTACTTTCCTTCTGGCTGCCCCGCAGTATTGATACTGAAAATGGCGGCTTTTTTAATTGTTTCACTAATGATGGCAGCCAGCTGCTCAGCCGGGACAAGTACACCTGGTCCCAGGGCCGCTTTGTCTGGACCTTTGCCCGCCTGGCCATGCTGTCTGCCCCGATTTTTAGCCAGGAGCAAAAGGCAGATTTTCTAGCTCTGGCCAAGGCTGGCCTGGAGTTTTTGCAAAAGCACTGCCTGGTTGCTCCAGACGACTGGCGCTGTGTCTACTTAACGGATGAAAAAGGCACCCCCATGCAGGCGGATGAGACTGGCCGGCTGGACCTGAGTATTTATGCTGATTGTTTTGTTATTGCCGCTTTTGCCCGTTATGGCCTGGCTGCAGCTGACAAGCCGGCCTATACTTTTGCCAGTAAACTCTACCAATCAGCCCTGGCCCGGATCAAGGAGGGCAATTACCTAACCCACCCTTATCCCTTGTCAGCCCAGTACAGGGCCCATGGCATTCCCATGATCATGAGTAATGTCACCTGTGAGATGATCCAGGCAGCCGCCAGCCTTGATCCGGCAGCCCTGCCTGGCCTCAAGGCCCAGCTGGATGTTTTTGTTACTGACATCCTGACGAATTTTGCGTCCGAGAATGATGTCATCCATGAAGTGATCGCCAAGGATAACACTTATCTGCCCAATATGCTGGGCCAGCATGCCAATCCCGGCCACACCATTGAGTGTATGTGGTTTGTGATTGAAGCAGCCCAGTTGTTGGACCGGCCTGACCTGGTCCGGCGGGCGGCAGCCATCAGCAAAAGAACTTGCGCGATCGGCTGGGATGAGGAGTATGGCGGCCTTTTACATTACAGCCATGTGGCGGGCGGTCCGCCCCGGGGCAGTACAGCTGGCGTGGAGGACGAACCAATGCTGCAGCAGGTCCTGGCCGGCTGGTCTGATAAGCTCTGGTGGGTTCATTCCGAGGCCATTTATACCAATCTGCTCTGTTATGAACTGACTGGGGAGGCTGATTTCCTGGCCCTTTATAACAAGCTGGCCAGCTATACCTTCAGTACTTTTCCCAATCCCGATCGCACGATCAGGGAATGGATCCAGATCAGGCAGCAAGATGGCACGCCACAAGAAAAGGTTGTAGCCTTGCCGGTTAAGGATCCTTACCACATCATGCGCAATGTGATCCAGATTATTGAATTGCTGGATCAGATGGAGGCGAAGTCATGCAAGTAACCCTGCCTTATGGCCCAAATGAAGAGGTTTCATTTACCCTGCCCCAAGCAAACTTTGCCGGGCTTTTAGTTCCGGAACCTGTACCTGCAGCTAGTGATCCAGAAAAGGAGATCCGTGCCGCCCTGGCCAATCCAATCGGTACAGCTCCTCTGGCAGAAATTATCCAACCGCATAATACAGTCAACATTATCTGTGATGATATTTCCCGGCCTACTCCGATTGCCCTGATTTTGCCGGTTGTGATTGAACAGCTCAGCCAGATTGGGGTCAGGGATGAGAATATCAAAATAGTCATGGCCTTGGGCAGCCACCGTTATATGACTGAGGCTGAAAAAAAGCAGCGGGTCGGCCTGGCCATGTATGAACGATTCCGGGTTGTCAACTCTGAATTTCGCCGGGCCGAAGACCTGGTCCATCTGGGAGCCGCTCCGGATGGTGTGGAGATTTATGCTTCTAAAACAGCCATGGACAGTGACATCCGGATCGGTATCGGCAATATTGTGCCCCATCCTGTAGCCGGCTGGTCCGGCGGTGGCAAGATTCTCTTTCCTGGTGTCACAGGCGAACAAACTGTAGCCCAGTTTCACATGCAGGGCGGCCTGGCTGATGAGAACCTGTTTGGCCGGGCAGAGTGCAAAATAAGGTTAGGCATGGAGCAGTGGGTTGATACCATCGGCCTGCATTTTATTATCAACACTGTTTTGACACCGGATGCCCAGATCTACAAGGTGCTGGCCGGTCATTATGTCAAGGCCCAGCGCGCCGGAGTCAAGTTTGCCCAAAAGGCACTCGGTTACCAGATCGAGAAGCGGGCTGATATTTGTGTGGTCAGCTCTTTTCCAGCTGATGCTGATTTCTGGCAGTCCGGCAAAGGCATGTGCTCAGCAGAGCATGCTGTTAAACCAGGTGGTACAATAATCCTCGTTTCACCAAATTATGAGGGTATGGGCCCCCATGCTGAGTATCCCAAGTTTTTTGGCATGGATGAGGCACCGGAAATCCTCCTGCGCCTGTACAGGGGGGAGCCTTTTTCAGGTGATCCTGTGGCCCTGTCTGTCGGCACAGCCATGGCCAAGATGCGCACCCGGGTCAAGCTGGTTATGGTGACAGACGGCTTGACCAAGGAAGAGACAGAAAGCTGCCAGGTCAAATACTATCCACGCAGCGGCCTGCAGCAGGCTGTCGATGATGCCCTGGCTGAACATGATAAGCCAACTGTTTATGCCATACCGCATGGCGGAGAGCTTTACGTCTACGAATGACAGGAGATAGTTCTTTGGCAAAACCGGCAGGTGTGCTAATCTTCGGTGCCAATGGCAGTGGCAAAACCAGCCTGGGCCGGGAGCTGGCCTCTTGTCTGGGCTACAAGCATATGGACATTGAGGATTATCATTTCCTAAAATCAGACCTGCCTTACAGTAGGAGTCGCTCTAAAAATGACTGCCAGGCCCTGCTCTTGGCAGATATAAAAAAGCATCCTGCTTTTATTCTGACTGCTGTGACAGGTGATTTTGGCAGTGCTATCTGCAGCTATTTTGATCTTGCCATATATCTCACAGCCCCGCTTGAGATCAGGCTGGAGCGTATCCGGCAGCGGGCTCTAGCAAAACATGCTAGTCGGGTCCAGCCAGCAGGTGATATGTATGCCCAACAAGAGGAGTTTTTGTCTTTTGTTGCCCAAAGGCCCCTAGCCAAAATCAAGCAGTGGGGTGAAAGCCTAGCCTGCCCTGTTATTCATTTGGATGGCACTTTGGACTTAAAGGCCAATGTGGCAACCCTGCTAGAAAGCTATTTTTCTGAAGAGCCATCTTCTAGTAAAGTAGAGTCATATAATCGCAGTAGAAGGGTATTTTAAGCTGATTTTTGACACAGTAAATAGCTAGCTTGCTTTTTAACCATTTGTCCTTTGGTAAAACAGTTAGATCTGGCATTGTGCTCAGGCCAGCAGACTCTTTGCTAAAAGTGACACTCAAATATTATCTACCAAGCAATGCCAAAAAAAGATGAGCTGCCATTTTCTATAATTGTGCAGCTAAAAAACAATGAGGGGATGTTTATGGTTTTAAACTGTCTTACAGTAGCAAGAATTAAAAAGTTGATTAGCCCCATATTTAAAGCGTATCCAGTGGAAAAAGCTATCTTGTTTGGTTTTTTTGCCAAAGGGAATGTTACTGAAAGCAGTGATGTGGATCTATATATTAAAACAAGCACACAGGCTGAAGGGCCTGGATTTTGTAGGCCTACTGGAAACCCTTGTCAATACTTTGGGAAAGGATGTGAATCTATTTGATCAGTCTCTCCTTAAATAAGGCTCTGCCATCATGCAGCTGATTGAAAAAGAAAGCCTACTTATTTATGAAAGAGCTAAAGATGTTTTTGAGAATAACAAGTCGTAGAGATGTTTTTTTGAAGTGTTAGTTTTAATCCAACTCTAACAAAAAGCAACCCTATTTAATGACGTGAATCAATCACCATGACAAAGCTCATTTAAATGGCCTTTACAGTAGTTTTGTTTCACCAGTAAATATCATAATCCTCGAACAGGACAGCTATTTCCGGGTCAGATGAGTAAAACCGGGGTTCTGCGACCCGGCGGTTATTTTGGCTGATGAAACGAAGCGACTGACTGCGCGGTGCATATTCAAATTCCATGGAACGGCCGGCATTCTCATAGCGGCATTTGCGGGCATCAGCATACCACTGGTCATGGACAAGTGGAGCCATCATGTCCCTGAAGCTGGCAAAACTGCCTACTTCCTCTTTTGTGCGGACTTCAACAGCAACACCATTACCGGTTGTAAAGAGTTCTTGTCTGGTAAAGTTTTTGGTCTGACCTCTGTAGTTGACAAAGGAGATTTCCAACAGCTTTTCAACCTGTCTAATCTCTATACTTATTGCACCTGGTGATATGGGATAGAGCATGAAGTAGACATCACTATCCCTGATAAAGATTGCCTCTTCACCAGCAAAATCCTCTTCCCCTGTGACTTTTCTTTTACCCAGCCAGACCTCATCCGGCTGGTCATAAAGGGCGGCAAAGCAGACTGCCAGCTTTAAACTGTGGATCTGTTCATTATATTGAACAGATGGGAAGTACAGGGCAACAGCAGTATTTTCCTTTTGCTGACACAGGCTTTTACCCATATCATAAGAGCTGCTATCCGTGCCCCAGTCAATTGGCTTATCATTGACCACATAGCGCATAAACATGCTGCCAATATCCCTTTGCGATTTTACTGTCTGATTTTTCTTGTAAAGAACCTTGAGGTTTTGCGACTGGTAACCATCGTGTAAGGCATAGCGGGCAGTGCCAATAGCATAGCCTGCTACCATGTATGTGTATTGATGATTTTGCTTGGCAGGATTTTCATAATAATCAGGCAAGGGCTCTGCTGAAGCCTGTAAACTGCGAATAGGACTATCCTTGCTATTGCCGCTCTCACTTGTTCCGGCACAAATATAGGGGTAGTTCTTATTCTTAGCCCAGTTCCAGATATCCTTTGGACAGTGGTAGTCGGGCATGGCCTGCCACATGGCACTGATCTTTAAAAAATAGCCATCACCGTGGTGCATAACTGTTCCTGCCAGTCCCTCTTCACTGGCAAAGACAGTTTCCATGGGACCCACACTGAGCTCATGGCCATAGAGCATGAAGTATAAAAATCTCGCATGATGGGTACAGGCAACCAGATCGACAGGATAGCCCCTGGAAAAAGCGCCTGCCAATTGAGCGGTTGGCCAGTGCAGATGCATGAGCAGATCAGCCAGGATCCTTTGTTCAGCATACAGGGCCATTTTACATATGTCTGGATCCTGACCAAAGTTAACTATCTCAGCTAGGGCCAGGACCTGGATCGGTGTGTAGGTCGGGCTGGTGTATTCTGAGCAAAACGCACGCCTGTCCAGCATTTCAATCAATTGGCGTAGCCTTTTTCTAGCCCTTTCCAGGTAATCAGGCTTGTTGTAGCGCTGGCTGGCCAGGACCAGCAAAGCAGATGCCATACAAGGAAAATTGTCATTGGCCCCGACAAAATCCAATTCCTGGCTCAGGAAAAAAGGCAGATGTTTTTGCACGTATTCGTCCAGCAAGCTGATTGTCCTGTCAGCAAGCTTTTCCTCATAATAAAAGAGTGTCTCCAGACATATAAGCGGCAGAAAATGACAGAGCCGGTAACCGGGAATATTTTTCTGGATCAGCAGGTTAGCCTGTAAAACAGCCCATTCTGATCCTTCCTCTAGAAAAGCCAGGGCATACCACATATACTCACGCATCCCCTGCTCAAGCGGCGGGCCTGCCCAGCTGCCGCTGGCATCAAAACATTTTAGGGTATACTTACTGACAGCCCGGGCAATCTCCAAGCGACGTGCTGCATAGTCTTCCTGCTGGGGCATGTACATGAGCCTTACTCCCTTTTAATTAAGCAAGGACATGCCGGTTGGCATGTCCTTGCTTTACTGTCATCTACTAGTCAGCAAACCTGATCAATCAGCCTTCTTTGGTTGTTTTACCAACTGATTTACGCCAATCTGTCAGCTGCTTTTGCACTTCTGCGATGATCTTTTCTGAACCATTGGCTTCCAGCTTGGAATTAAATTCAGCCAGCTGTCCATCAATGTCTTCAATCATACCGCTTCTTAAGTTATCATCATATTCCTTGATAACGTTTGTGCAGGCGGCAATCTCGTTAGCAACCGGGGTTACATCCAGGGAGAAACCGAGGTTTGTATCCTGGATTGAGTTGTCGTTGAGTTGCTTCATTAGTGTCTTAAATTCATTGGACTTGGCAGCAACCGGTAATTTACCGGCAACAATGTTACCAAACTGCCAGCCGTACCAGGTGTAATAGGCATACTCAGATGTCGCCTGGACACCCTCATTGCGTGAACCAAGGGTTGGATCAACCAGTCCATCCTCATTAACTTTATAATGCAGATCTTCCAAACCGAACCTTACAGTGGTCGCCACATACTCATCTGTGTTAAGTAGTTCAATCAGCATCAGCGCTCTTTCAGGATTTTTACACTGGGCTGCCACTGCCTGCATGCCGGAACGGACATAGGCTGTAGTCATGACCACCAGGTCAGGTGTGCTGAGCATGGTTTCACAGCCACCATAAAAGTCCGAGTTGACCTGGATATAGCCACCGGCAAAACTGCCTAAAAGGACACCGCTGTTAATAATGGCTTTATCCTTATCCCAGTTAGAACTATCATAAGGCATGATACCGTCATCAACATACTTTTTAACTTGCTTACAGACATCAGCGTACTCAGGTGTGCCATAAAGATTGAAAACTGTTTCGCCGCTGTCCTGACCTTTGATAGCCTCAATACCTGGTATATTGACACAGGCCATACCGTGGATCTGCTCATAAGGATAAAATCTGTTAACCGTGTTTTGCATGCCCATAATCGGAGTGTCGGCCAGTTCCGGTTTGTCTTTATCGCGGGCTTCTTTGGCTTCATAAACAATGTCTACCACATCAAACCAGGTGGACCATTCACCACTTTGCGGGATTTTAAGGTCATATGCATCAGCCATTGTCTGGTTATAGAGCCAGCTCCAGCGGTCTGCCAGATCCTTGTAGGGAGGAACACCATAAATGTTCCCATCAATCTTCATTGCTTCCCAGGCACCTTCAGGCAGATTTTTGTAGGTGACCGGCGCATACTGCTGGACCAGGTCATCTATGGCCAGGAAGGCACCCCGCTGGGTATTTTCCACAAAGGGCAACCAGTTTGCGCTGGTGAACATCATGTCCATGGGATCACCAGCACTGACCAGTGTCGGCATTTTCTCAATGTAGTCAGATGAAGTGTAAAAATGCGACTCCAGGTCAACATTGATCTTCTCTTTGAAGTACTCACCCAACTTCTCCCAGACCATGTCATGGTCTGGCCTGATCGCGTCAATAACACTGTACCAGATCAGCTTCACAGGCTCTAGTGTATCATCGCCTCCGCCGCCTCCTCCGGTTGCTTTGGTGGTAGTGCCCCCGCCTTGACAGGCTGAGACAAGCAAAGCCACCAGCATGATTAGAATCAATGCTTTGCTTAACCCTGATTTCTTCATTCTAATACCTCCTGATTTTTGTTCAGCTGCCTTTTTAAGACAACTGACATGCACGGATGCTTAGCCCTTCACACTCCCTATTGTCAGGCCATGGACAAAATAGCGCTGGAAAAAGGGATAGGCAAACAAGATTGGGATCGTAACGATAACTGTAATAGCCATGCGGGTGCTCTCTGTGGGCATATTTCGTAAAACTTCAAGTCCCATGACATTATCTGCTAAATCTGCATTTGCTTTGATAAACTCAATATTTTTTTGAATTCTTTGCAACATTGTCTGCAAGGGAATAAGATGGGCTTTTTCAATATAAAGCATGCCTGTAAACCAATCGTTCCAGCGTCCCACTATGTTAAACAAGCCAATTGTGGCCAGACCTGCTTTAAATAAAGGAATGACAATCTTGCGGTAAATCGTAAAATAATTAGCCCCATCAATCTTGGCAGCTTCAAATAAAGAATCAGAAATTGATGTCTGAATAAAAGTGCGTAAAATAATAACATTATAAGCAGAAACAAGGCTGGGCAATAAAAATATCCAGACCGTGTTTTTCAGATGCAGATAGCGGACATTGATGATATAAGACGGCACCAGACCACCGGAAAAGAGCATGGTGAAAAACAAAATAAATGTCAGCACCTTGCGGCCGGGCAGCTTTTTCTGGGAAAGCACAAAAGCAAACATACTCATCACAAACAAACTCATAATTGTGCCTGTCACTGCATAAAAGATAGTGATCAAGTACGAATCAGCTATCTGCTTGCCTGTGGTCATCAAGGTCTTGTAGGCCAGGGTTGTCCACTCCGAAGGGAAGAAGGAATAACCGTTATAGGCAATACTTTCCGCACTGGTTAAAGATATCACTACAACAAGAATTAAGGGTAAAACCACAGCAATGGCAGCAATGAACAAAGATCCTGTGATCAGTACATTCCAGAATGGTGATATTTTATTAAAGCGGTAACCGGATCTGCTCTTCGACATTAATCAGTTCTCCTCTCAATTCTTTAAAACAAAGCATTCTCAGGCTCAATCTTTGTCACAATCTTATTGGTCAGCATGACGAGGATAAATCCAACTACAGACTGGTAAAGCCCGGCAGCAGTTGACATGCCTGTATTGTTAAGTGTCGTCAAGCCCCGGTAGATGTATGTATCAATGACATCGGTCACCGGGTACAGTGCTCCATTATTTTGTGTGACAGTGTAAAAGAGACCAAAGTCACCGCGGAAGATACCGCCAACTGCCAGGATCAGTAGGATTGTCATCATGGTCTTCAAATGGGGGACTGTAATATACAGGGCCTGTTGCAGTTTGCTGGCACCATCCAGCATGGCTGCTTCATAGTATTCCTCAGAAATCCCGGAGATTGAGGCCAGATAGACAATAGCCGAATAACCAACATGCTTCCAGGCATTAACCAGGACCAGGAAATAGGGCCAGAACTCCCTTTCCAGATACCAGTTCTTTTTCGCTCTGCCCATACTCAGCAAGACTCTATTAAGGTAGCCGCTGGTGGGGCTTAAAAAAGCAAAGGCGATTATGGCTACAACTGTCATAGACAAGAAATGTGGCATGATAAAAATTGTCTGCAATGTTTTGGCCAGCTTGCGGCTGGTCAACTCACTCAGAAGTAAGGACAAGAGCACTGCCAAAAACATGTTTAAGACTATGAATACCACATTATAGGCCACAGTGTTCCTGGTGATAATCCAGGCATCTGTGGTTGAGAACAAGAACTCAAAATTCTTGAGGCCTACAAAAGGACTGCCAAAGATCCCCTTGGCCACATTCAGGTTTTGAAAGGCCATGATCAGGCCAAACATCGGCGCATAAGAAAATAAAAGCAGCGCAGCAATTGCTGGAACAGCCATCAGGTATAAGGCATGATAATCCCTGATAGCCAGGGTGAATCTGGTCATGAGACTTTTTTTATTTCTTTCTTTTAGCAAAGCCAATCCTCCTGTTATCGTTTTATTACTTGCCAGGGTTTTTGGGCAGCAGCGTCTTCAAACTCAAGGCACAGCCGCATGGTTTCGGCAGCATCCTCCGGAGCTATTGCCGGTTTATCATTAGCGATGACACGCCGGATAATGTCCAGATTCTGATCCCTGGTGTTATGGAAACTGAGATGGTCCCGGGCAGCATCCCATTTATAAAGAGCCACAATTTCTGCCGCCCTGCCTTCATAGCCCGGTTTACCCACATGGTGGTAAAGTCTTAACTCACGCTGGAAAAGATCAATCTCCAGTGCACCTTCTGTTCCCGTTAAGATATAGTTCAGCTTATGGCCCAGCTTATCCTGGTCAAATAAGTCCTCGCCATCCTTGCTTAGATCATTATTGCTGCCAGGGGCCGCGTTCATGAGAAAGAAAAGGTGGCTGATAACTCCATTAGCAAAGCGGTAAGAGACATGCACATTGTCTGCTATCTCAAAATGGGGAATGACATTAGCTGCACCTGTCGCAATATATTCAGTGACCCGTGAGCCGGTCCACCAGCGCACCAGGTCAATGTAATGGCAGAGCTTTTCCAGGCACATGCCACCACTTTCCGCCTGCGTAACCCGCCAGGAGTCGATTGGGTACGGCGGCATGCTGTAAGTGAAATGAACGGAAACCAGTTTGCCTATCTCACCCCGGTCTATGTATTCTTTAGCTTTTAGATAAACTTCTGAATACCTGCATTCCAGACCAACCTGTAAAAAACCGCCCGTTTCCCGCTGCACTGCCAACAGTTCATCTATCTGGGCATGGCTTATCCCGGATGGTTTTTCTGTCATGACAGCTTTACCAGCCCGCAAGGCTCTGGCAGCCAAAGGTACATGTGATGCATTAGGTGTGGCTATAAAAACAAGCTTGATGCGGGGATCTGCAAAAATGGTATCTA
>CAZZGG010000021.1:29867-31505 GCA_964654125.1 uncultured Oscillospiraceae bacterium | reverse complement strand
TCTACGCAAGGTCTGAGTTTTTCGGATGGGGGTGGTGTAAATTACGAATTGCAGAAAGCTGAAAATCAGCTTGCTTTTTTACTCTTGATATGTTACGATTTCATCTGCGCGTTTTGCTAACAAACGCAGGGAGGTGTACAAAATGGCCAAGTGTGATATCTGCTCAAAGGACATGTTCTTCGGCAGGAAAATCAGTATAACCCGTTCTCAGATTTCCCGTCGGGCAAAGGTTAAACAAAAACCTAACATCCGTCGTGTCCGGGTTGTTGTTGAAGGCACACCAAAGACAATGCAAGTCTGCACCAGATGCCTCCGGTCCAATGCGGTTACAAGGGCCTGAGACCGCTTTGACGACGTTTTGTCGCCGCCCGGTTCATCCATAGCAGCAATTGCCCAAAAGAGTGTCACAGACACTCTTTTTTCTTTGCGAGCTAACTTCCCCACTGGAAAACAAACTCTAATGAGGTCCTGCTTTTTTTCATGAAGCCCATTATGATTTCTAGCGCCACTTAAAAAATTATTAGAAATGTAATAATTAAAGTTGCTCAATAATAGTCAAAGGATCTAGATCCACTAGAACTTGCTTGGTCAATAAACAAAGAAATTTTGCTTTGTTGGTGCTAAGCAACACTGTGCAGACCAGCTCTGAAATAAGGTAATGAATCCCTTTTCCGGCCAGGCCATTTTTTTGTGGGAGTTAGGCTTCAATCTTGAAAAATCCGCCGCACCATTGTAATAGCCTGCCACAGGTCAATATTTTCCAAAAGGCTCAGGGAACGGATTGAGCTCTGGGCTGGCCGGGCATAGAGGATCTGCTTTTGACCCAGATAAAGAGCCAGGCTGTCAGGTGGGCTGTTGGGCTGGCTGCTTAAGAAGAGTAAATCTCCGGCCGCCAGATCAGCCAGATCAATCAGGCCTGTCTCTGCGTCCTTAATCATCTCTAACTGGCTGCCGCTATTTTGCAGATCAGCCAGGCGTCTGGGCAGGTTGATCCCATTGACCTTACCTGCCACATGAATAAGGCCCGGCAAAGAGATGCCATCAACCGAAATGCCGTTTTCCAATACGGTTGAGCGTAAAAATAAACTGGCCGTATTGCAAAAGGCCTCATTGGCATAAAAAGGTTGTTCAATCTGACTGGTGGCAGCAATAATGGCAACTCCGTCATCACTGATCCAGCCTTCTTCCCCACCAGGCAGAACAAGCCGGGAAACACCAGCTCCCCGGTAGTCTATATAAAGAGTTGTCCCCATCATGACCTCAGCCAGCAGGCTGCCCTGATTGGCATGGGACATGATCCTTTTCACCTTGCTGACCACAATCGCCTTATAGGTATATGCGGCTGGCTCTAAAGAAACCCGGTCATCGACCAGGTCGTCCAGCAGCATGTAGCCGCTGCTGCCATCACTGAGGCGCACAGCAGCATAGGAAAGGCCTGCCTGTTTTTGCTGGACATAAACAGGTTCATTATAAAGAGCCTGGCCCAAACGGCTGGCTTTAAGATCAGGCTGGCCATAAAGATCAGCGACAGGTTTTTTGACAGCCCAGGTGTTTTTGGTGTAAAGCAAGCTGTCCTGGGTGCTTTCTGTCTCAGTCTGCCCGGACCAGATACCTTCTAGGCGCTTGACTGCGGTGGGT
>CAZZGG010000021.1:15921-29857 GCA_964654125.1 uncultured Oscillospiraceae bacterium | reverse complement strand
GGCCGACAATCACAAGCAGGACTAAAAGAGGCAAAAGCCAACCGGGCAGTCCGGAAGGTCTGGGTGCCACATAAGTGTCCTTTTTATAAAGCTTCCAGTAATTTTCCACCTTACGTGGCTGGTGCCAGGCTGGACTTTTTTTGCGCCGGCCTGTTGCTGGTGATTTCCTTTTACTCATGCCTTATTGTCCCGCAAAAATACACATTGGGCCAAGGCCAGGCCGCCTTCGTGGGCCAGGCTGATACTAAGTGAAAGCCCACCTTGTTCTTCATAGCATTTTAAGGCAGCACCACTAAGTTTTAGAACAGGCTGGCCACTGGCCAGCTTCTGGACAACTATATCCAGCCAGCGCACTCCTTTAGGTCCAATGCCTGTGCCCAAGGCTTTGGCAGTGGCCTCCTTGGCCGCAAAGCGGGCAGCTAAAGAAGCTGCCGTCCGCTCACTTATTGCAGTTGCCTTCACCTGGCAGTCAGCAAGTTCAGTTTCTGTCCAGATCCTATTTAAAAAAGGCCAGCCCAGGCGATCTATGCTTTTTTTAATCCGTTCAATCCTGATCAGGTCTATGCCGTTTTGCACGATCATATCCATCAGCCTTTCTGGCAGTCAACTGCCTTTTTCTTTTAATATCATACCAGATCAGCCAAGTCTAAGGCAGGGCCGCCAGCTGATTTTACCAGTTGGCGCCTGTGCTATAATATGGGTGACAACTAATTTAGGAGGCAGCCATGCTCTACCCGCTTCGTTTCAAGCCAATTTATAAAGACTACATCTGGGGTGGCCGTTCCTTGGCCAGCCTGGGTAAGATTTTACCCCCGGGTCAGAAGGTTGCTGAAAGCTGGGAAGTCTCGGCTCACCCCGGCAGTTCCTCGATCATTGCCAATGGTCCCCTGGCCGGCATCAGTCTGCCTGAGGCCTGTCAATGCTTGGGCAGGAGCCTGCTGGGAACCGCCCTGCCTGAAGAGGACCTGCGCCACTTCCCTCTCCTGGTCAAGCTGATTGATGCCCACGACCGCCTTTCCGTCCAGGTTCATCCTGGCCAGGACTACAGGCCTGGGGGAGGTAAAGCATTGACAGGTAAAAATGAAATGTGGTATATCATCTCAGCCGGACCGGCTGCCCGCCTGCTTGCCGGCTTAAAGCCCCAGGTGGATCAGGCCACCTTGACCCGGGCCCTGGCTGACGGCAGTAGTCTGGAACTTTTTGAATCAATCCCGGTTCAAGCGGGTGATGTGCTCAACATCCCGGCCGGTCTTGTCCATGCCATCGGCCAGGATATGCTGGTCTATGAAGTCCAGCAAAGCTCAGATATCACCTACCGTCTGTTTGATTATAACAGGCTGGATGATCAAGGCCAGCCCCGCCAGCTCCATACTGAGCAGGCTCTAGCTGCGATAAATTTTTCCTACAAAAAGCCGGTCCTCTTAGAGGGGCTTTATATCCAGCAGGGCCAGTTAAGCCGGCGGGTCTTGGTTTTGAATCGCCATTTTCTGGTTGAGGAGCTGGTTTTAGCGGGTCAGGCAGCCCTGCAGTGCGATGGGAAAAGATTTTGTATCATGACAGCCATCAAGGGCAGCGGCAGTATCAGTTACCGCAATAACATGGGCAATCTGGTCTCTGATCCTTTGTTTGCCGGCGACACTATCCTGATTCCAGCCAGTTTGAAGAACTGGGAACTAGCCGGACAGATGTCTTTACTATGCAGCCGGCCACCTGTCCTGGCCGAGGACGCCGCCTGGCTGAGTCAGCATCTGCCAGCCGGTCTGGACCTAGCTGGTGCAGCCAGCCAAGGACTGATCGGTCTTGAGCCCTGGCCGGACACTTCACTGGCGCCGCCGCTTGTTTAATTCAAGCCTGACATCCGCACCAAAAAAGCGATAAACCGCAAAGCCACCCACCAGGCGACTGAGCAGGCGCTCATCATAATGATCGCGCAGGGCCAGGGGATTGGCATTAGTTGAGATGATCATCTTTTTATCTTTACTCTGACGGCTGTCAATCACTGTTAAAAGTTCTGTGTAACGATTGGCTGCCGCTGTCTCAGTCCCCAGATCATCGACTAGAAGCAGATTGCAGTTATAAATACTGTCCTGCAGGGCCAGACTGTGTTCCAGGCGCAGCGGATCAGGATTAAAGCTGGTTTTTAAAATCCTGTGTTCCTGGAGATGGTCAAACAGCTGGCTGGCGGTCAGATATAAGACAGATTTGCCCTGGGCCAGTAAAGCCTGGCCGACCGCACTCATCAGATAAGTTTTTCCTGTGCCCGGACTACCGATAAAAAGCATGCTGCGGGTTTGGGCCAGGCCAAATTCGTCCACAAACCTTTCAGCTGCCGCCCGCAAGCTGAGGATTTGCTGGCGCGGCGACAGGCTGGACTGGTAGGCAGCTGCATTAGGCTGATCAGAAAACAGGCTCGCATCGAAATTGGCAAAATTCATCAGCTGCCATTGGGGCAGCTGGGCCTGGTCCATCAAAAGGGGCACCAGCACAGCCTGGTAGCAGCTGCATCTATTTGAGCCCGCCCAGCTGGTGTCATTGCACTTGTTACAGTAATACTGCAGCTGGGCAAAATCCGGGTCAATATTATGAGCAGCCAGATAGTCTTCCTTTTGCCGGGCCAGCAGCAGGCGCCGCTTGGCGGCTGATTTTTCCCGGCCCGGCTCAATCACCTCCAGCAGGAGATCTGCTCCAGCCTGGGCCAGGGCCTGGTCCAGCTGCCTGATCTCCGGGTGCTGCTGATAGATTCTTTCCACGCGCCTGTTGCGGGCAAGCTCTGCCTGCTGGCGCCGTTCCTGGTAAACCAGAGCAATCTGCCGGCCAATTGAATGCAGCATCAGTCAAGCTCCTCCGCGTCTTTTGCCTCATTTTCCGTGCGGGCCATCAGGTCAGCCAGATCCACTTCCTCAGCCGGGTCCTGGGCAGCAGCTGGAGGTGGTACTTCCAGCGGCTCATAAAACTCGGCCAGATCATCATCGGTATAGGAGCGTTGTTCAAAACTAGCCGGCCCCTTGGCCTGTCCGCCAAAACGCCAGCTTTTTTCTTTGTTGAACTGGGCCCGTTTTTGTTCTTCATAAGCCTTGATGGCAGCAGGGTCATGCAGCTGGTGTTCGAACCATTCCTGGAGGATCTTATCAACAAAATTAAGGTTGGGATTACTGGCCCTGGTGATCTTTTGCAGGGCTAATTCGATAATTTCAAATTCATAACCAAATTGCTCCAGCCAGCGGCTGATGATCGCATCGTCGTATTCTGTCATCTTGCGGCGCAGTTTACGACCTATTTTACGACTGAGCTGATTAATCTTTTCCTGGGAGAGAAAATATTGGTTTAAGTCAGCAAATGAAACAATCCCGCGCTGGGCCCAACTGTCCGCCACCGCAGCTATATAACCCTTGCTGCCCAGCTTGTTGCCGCGCGCACATTCCTGGAAGAGAGCATAAACCACTTCCGGCTCAAACGAATAGCGATCAAACCAGTTGTCGATCTCGCCATACCAGGATGGTGACATGAGGCCTTGAAAAAAAGTGCGGGATATATCCTGCAGCAGGCTCTCCCTTTTCGCTAAACGTTGTCTGGTTTTCTCGTCAGCTGCCGGATCAGCAGCTGTTCTGCGCCGCCAGGTTCTTTCGATTTCTGCTGCCTTGATGTCAGTCAGCTCGATCAGGTCCTCTTGCAGTACGATCAGGCCAGCTGCATGCAGTTCAACCAGGACTGCCTGGATCTGATCCTCGGCCTGGTTTAAACGGCGCCCCAGGTCCTCCTGGCTGATCTGGCGCCGGGCCCTGGCAGTCAATAATAAAAACAGATAGCACTTCACAGCCAGACCGCTCAGCTCCGGCAAATATTCCAGGATAAAAATATCAGGAACCAGCGTATCTGACAAAAGCAATCTTTTGCTCTCGTCGATTCTCATGTGGTCTCCCTCCTGCTCCGTGTAAATCTCGAAAATTCCATAATAAAACCCCACTCTTGCGAGTGGGGTTTTATTATAACATGTAATCTGGACTTATGCCGTTTAGGCGTCCTGCTCGTATGAGGCCATTCTCTTATAGGACAAATAGCGCTCTTGGGCATCTGCTTCAGCCTTGGCGAAAATTCCATCGACCTGCTCAGCCGGATATTTCTTGTAGAGGGCTGAGTAACGCACTTCAGTTTTGAGGAAGCCGGCGAAGTCACCCTTGGGCTCCTTGGAGTCCAAAATGAAGGGGTTCTTGCCTTCTTCTTTAAGGGCCGGATTGTAGCGGTACTGGTGCCAGTAACCAACATCAACAGCATGCTTCTCATGACTCTGGGCGATGGTCAGGCCGCCCCTGATCCCGTGATTGATACAGGGTGAGTAGCAGATGACCAAAGAAGGTCCAGGCCAGCGCTCTGCCTCAGCAAAGGCGCGCAAGGTCTGGATCTGGCTGGCCCCCATGGCCACCTGGGCCACATAGACATAGCCGTAGCTCATGGCCATCATGCCGAGATCTTTTTTCTTGATTGGCTTGCCGCCGGCAGCAAACTGGGCAATAGCCCCGGTCGGGGTGGCCTTGGAAGCCTGGCCGCCAGTGTTGGAATAAACTTCTGTATCCAGGACCAGGATATTGACATCCTCGCCGCTAGCCAGGACATGGTCCAAACCGCCATAGCCAATATCATAAGCCCAGCCGTCACCACCGATAATCCAGGTGGAACGCTTGACAAAGTAGGATTTCAACCGCAAGGCCTGGCCGACCAGTTGCTTGAGCTTGCCCTCTTGGCCAGAATAGGACTGGAGAGCAGCTGTCAGGTCATCACTGAGCTGGCGGGTATTGTTGCTATCGTCCAGCCCTTCCAGCCAGTTGTTAACTGCATCTTTCAGCTGGCCCGGTTCAGCTAACTGGGCAATCTGCTCTAAGTAGCTGGCCACGCGGGAGCGCATCTGCTTGGCACCCAGGTGCATACCCAGGCCATGCTCGGCATTATCCTCAAAGAGGGAGTTGGCCCAGCTGGGCCCATGGCCGCGGCTGTTCATTGTATAGGGCATGGACGGTGCTGAACCACCATAGATGGAGCTGCAGCCGGTGGCATTGGAGATCTGCATCCTGTCACCAAAGAGCTGGGTGACCAGCTTGATGTAGGGTGTCTCTCCACAGCCGGCACAAGCACCGGAGAATTCAAAGAGCGGTCTTTCAAACTGACTGCCCTTGACCGTTTCCTTGGACATGGGATTGGGCTTATCTGTCAAGGTCATGGCATATTCCCAATGATCTGCTTCGACCAGGTGCTCACCAATCGGTTTCATAAAGAGTGCCTTGCCTCTGGCCGGACAAACTTCAGCACATGAGCCACAGCCAGTGCAGTCCATGGCGGAAAGCTGGATGCGGTACTGGTACTGGTCATAAGGGCGCATGCCTTTTTTAGTGACAAAGCTTGCCGGTGCAGCGGCTGCCTCTTCATCATCAAGCAGGAAGGGCCGGATGACAGCATGGGGGCAGACATAGGCGCACTGGTTGCACTGGATGCATTTTTCTGCGTCCCAGATGGGAATCTGGACTGCGACCATGCGTTTTTCGTATTGGGACGTTCCTTGGGGGAAGGTGCCATCTTCACGGCCGGTAAATGCACTGACCGGCAGATCATCGCCGCGCTGGGCATTCATGACTTCTGCCACCTGGGCAACAAAGTCCGGCACATTCTTTTTGGCAACCGGAGCATCAACAGCATCAGCCCAGCCAGCCGGGACAGCCACTTCGCGAACAGCTTCTATACCGGCATCGACTGCCGCATAGTTCATGTTGACAATGTCGTCACCTTTGGAGCCATATGATCTGACAATTGCTTCCTTCATGTATTTGACAGCTTCATCAACCGGGATAACATTGGCCAGTTTAAAAAAGGCCGCCTGACAGATGGTGTTGATTCTGCCGCCCAGGCCGATATCTGCAGCCAGACTGACAGCATCAAGCGCATAAAAGCGGATCTTTTTGGCAGCTAGGGCTCTTTTTAGAGAAGCCGGCAGATGCTCTTCAATTTCCTCGTCTGACCAGATGGTGTTGAGCAGGAAGATGCCACCAGGCTTTAAGGCCGCCAGCATGTCATACTTATCAACATAAGACTGGTTGTGACAGGCGACAAAGTCAGCCTTATTGACCAGATAGGTGGAGCGGATGGGGTGATTGCCAAAACGCAGGTCGGAGATAGTGACACCGCCTGATTTTTTGGAGTCATAGGAGAAGTAGGCCTGGGCATACATGTCAGTGTGGTCACCAATGATGGTGATGGAGTTTTTATTAGCACCGACTGTACCATCAGAACCCAGTCCCCAGAAGCGGGCCGCAATCGTGCCGGCTGAGGCAACGTCAATAGACTCGTCCAGAGGCAAAGACAGATTGGTCACATCATCAACAATACCGATAGTGAAGTTGTTGCGGGGCTCTGCCAGGGCCAGGTTCTTATAAACTGCCAGGATCTGGTCCGGTGTTGTGTCTTTGGAACCAAGACCATAACGGCCGCCCACGATAACAGGGGCATCGCAGTCACCGGCAAAGGCTGCACAAACATCAATATAAAGCGGCTCGCCACCAGCACCGGGTTCTTTGGTCCGGTCCAGGACGGCAATCTTCTTGGCACTGGCCGGGATGGCAGCCAGCAGGTGCTGGACTGAAAACGGCCTGTAAAGGTGGACCTGGACCATACCGACTTTTTCGCCGCGGGCATTGAGGAAGTCTATTGTCTCTTCAATAGTCTCACAAGCTGAGCCCATGCAGATAATGACGCGGTCAGCATCAGGAGCTCCGTAGTAATTAAAGAGTTTATAATCACGTCCGGTCAGCTGGCTGATCTCAGCCATGTACTCTTCCACAACAGAGGGCAGCGCGTCATAAAATGAATTACAGGCTTCTCTGGCCTGGAAGAAAACATCAGGGTTTTGGGCAGAGCCGCGCAAGGCCGGCTGATCCGGATTGAGAGCCCGGGCCCGGAACTGTTCCAGCGCATCCAGATCGACCAGTTTAGCCAAGTCGTCATAATCCATCATCTCGATCTTCTGGATTTCATGTGAGGTGCGGAAACCATCAAAGAAGTGCAGGAAAGGCACCCGCCCCTTGATAGCTGCCAGGTGGGCAACAGCTGCCAGATCAGCAGTCTCCTGGACACTGGAGGCACAAAGCAGGGCGAAACCGGTCTGGCGGCAGGCCATCACGTCGGAGTGGTCACCAAAGATAGAAAGAGCGTGGGCGGCCAGGGTGCGGGCTGTGACATGGAAAACACCAGGCAGGAGTTCTCCGGAAATCTTGTACATATTGGGAATCATCAGGAGCAGTCCCTGTGAAGCCGTATAGGTGGTTGTCAAAACACCAGTTGCCAAAGAGCCGTGCACGACAGCTGAGGCACCGCCTTCTGACTGCATCTCGACCACATTAACTGTCTGGTCAAAGATGTTCTTCTTGCCTTCCTGGGACCACTGGTCTGTCAGGTCAGCCATCGGTGATGAAGGCGTGATCGGATAAATGCCAGCAACTTCAGTGAAGGCATATGACGTATAAGCGGCAGCTGTGTTGCCATCCATCGTCATATACTTTTTCGTTTTTGCCATGAATGTATCTCCTTTATTTTCATTACTCTATTTACGAAATGTCTAATTACCAACCAAGATTATACCATAGTGCTGTCTGGTTGGACAAGCAAAGAGCTGCCGCTCATTTCTGCCGGCACCGCTAGCTGCATCAAGTCAAGCATGGTCGGTGCCAGGTCGGCCAGACGGCCCTGCCTCAGCCTAATCGGACCGGCACCGGCCACGATCAGTTCGACTGGCAAGGTCGTGTGGGCAGTAAAAGGTCCACCGCTTTGCGGGTCGATCATCTGCTCGGCATTACCATGGTCAGCTGTCAGTAAAAGAATCCCGCCGGCAGCCTTAACGGCTGCAGCAACCTGGCCGGCACAGCTGTCAACTGCTTCCACAGCCTGGACAGCTGCAGCAAAAATTCCGGTATGCCCGACCATGTCGCAATTGGCAAAGTTGAGGATGATCACATCGTATTTACCAGACTCGATCCTTTGTACAGCCTCATCTGCCACCAGAAAAGCGCTCATCTCCGGCTGCAGATCATAGGTGGCCACTAAGGGTGAAGGGATCAGGCAGCGGTCCTCCCCGGCATACTCTTTTTCTGCACCGCCGTTAAAGAAAAATGTCACATGAGGATATTTTTCTGTCTCGGCTATACGCAGCTGGGCCAGGCCTAAAGCGGAGATATACTCACCAAAGGTGTTGGTCAGTTCCTCGGGCAGGTAGGCGACCTGCAGGCCGGGGTAATCAGCAAAGGTTACATCGTACTGGGTCAGGGTGATATAGGTCAGCGGGAAGCTGCCTTTTGGCAGGCTAAAGCCGGTAAAATCCGGCTGCATGAAGGCCCGGGTGATCTCGCGGGCCCGGTCCGGCCGGAAATTATAAAAGATCACAGAGTCCCCGCTCCCGATTGTAGCGGTGGGCCGGCCGTCCTGGCAGATAACAGTCGGCAGTAAAAATTCATCCATAACACCTGCAGCATAGGATGCCTTGATAGCTGCCAAAGGATCTTCAGTCTGGACACCCTCGCCCAGAACCATGGCCCGGTAAGCTTGCTCCACCCGTTCCCAGCGGTTATCCCTGTCCATGGCATAATAGCGGCCCATCATACTGGCCAGCTGGCCACAGCCGATCAGCTCCATTTCCGCCAGTAGCTGGCTGGTGTAAGTATAAGCTGAGTCGGGCGGCACATCGCGACCATCAAAGAAGGCATGGACATAAACCTTGTCCAGACCCTGGTCCCGGGCCAGGCGCAATAAGGCATACAGGTGGGTATTGTGGCTGTGCACACCACCGTCTGACAAAAGGCCGAACAGGTGCAAAGCCCGGTTATTATCCCGGCTGTTAGCCAAGGCCGCATTAAGGGCAGGATTTTTGGCAAAATCGCCTGCTTCAGCCGCCTTGCTGATCCGGGTCAGCTCCTGATAGACGATCCGGCCGGCCCCGATATTGGTGTGTCCCACCTCGGAGTTGCCCATCTGGCCCTCCGGCAGACCCACATCCAGGCCGCTGGTCCGGATCAGGGTATGGGGATTGGCCTGGCGCAGGGCATCTATTTGAGGTGTCCTGGCGGCCTTGATCGCATTGCCGTCCTGGGCGGGATTAAAGCCAAAGCCGTCCAGCAACATCAATACGACCGGTCTTTTTTGTATAATTGTCATCTAGTAATTCTCCTTTGCTAAAACGGACAAAAGAGCCAGGCAAAGCAAGGCTCTTTTATCGTCTATTATTTTATAAGTGGCTGCATCAGGCTTGACCCGCCAGGCAGATGGTGGCAAAGTCCGCCACTTTCAGGGAAGCACCGCCAACCAGGCCGCCATCGATATCAGGCTGGGCGAATAAACCAGCCGCATTGGCAGCATTGACTGAGCCGCCATATAGGATGCGGGTGCTGGCGGCCAGCTCTTCGTCATAGAGCTCAGCCAGAGTCTGCCTGATCGAAGCGCAGACTTCCTGCGCCTGCTGGTCTGTAGCTACCTTGCCGGTGCCAATAGCCCAGATCGGCTCATAGGCAATCGTGATAAAAGCTGCCTCAGCCCGGCTGATACCAGCCAGGGCCCCCTTGATCTGACCCTTGATCAGATCTTGTGTCTCGCCCGCTTCACGCTGGGCTAAAGATTCACCGCAACAAGCTATGGGCCTGATACCCCAGCTGAGGGCCGCTTTGATCTTCTGGTTGACAATCTCATCAGTTTCAGCAAAATAGGCTCGTCTTTCCGAGTGGCCGATAATGACATGGGAAACTCCCAGCTGGGCCAGCATGGCTGCAGAAACTTCGCCTGTATAGGCACCGTTGTCAGCAAAATGACAGTTCTGGGCAGCTATTTTAACATTGGAATAAGCACATTCAGCCAAGGCAGCCGACAGGGCAGTAAATGGCACTGCCACCACTATTTCAGCCGCAGCATCCTTGACAGCAGCTTTCAGCTCAGCCAGCAGCTGGACAGCTTCAGCCGGGGTGCCTTTATTCATCTTCCAGTTGCCAGCAGCCAGGGTGCGGCGGGGGTTTTTGTCCAAAAGGCAATCAATACCCGGTAAAACTTTACCCTCCAGATATTCCAGTGATGCTCCACCGCCGGTGGAGATATGGGTGACCTGGTCAGCATAGCCCATCAGTTCCACAGCTGCGGCCGAGTCGCCGCCGCCAATAATGGAGACTGCAGCAGATTCTGCCACTGCCTGGGCCACTGCTCTGGTGCCGGTGGCAAAGGCAGCAAATTCAAAAACACCCATCGGCCCGTTCCAGATCACTGTACCGGCATCCTTGATATAGTCAGCAAACTCTGCACTGGCTTCAGGCCCGATATCCAGGCCCATCCAACCATCCGGAATCTGGCCGGAACAAACTGTCTTAGCTGGTGAATCAGCTGCAAACTGTTCTGCGATAACAGTATCTTTGGGCAGGACAAATTGGACATTATTGGCCTTGGCCTTATCCATCAGTTCTTTGGCCAGATCAATCTTGTCTGTCTCACAAAGTGATGTGCCGATGTTTTTGCCCAGGGCGGCAAAGAAGGTGTAGGCCATGCCACCACCGATCAGGAGGGTGTCAACTTTATCCAGCAGGCTTTCAATAACGCCGATTTTGTCGGAAACTTTGGCACCGCCTAAAATCGCCACAAAGGGCCGCTGCGGGTTGCTTAAAGCCTTGCCCATCACACTCAGTTCTTTTTCAATTAAAAAGCCGCAAACCGCTGGCAGGTAGTTGGCCAGGCCGGCAGTTGAGGCGTGGGCCCGGTGGGCTGTGCCAAAGGCATCATTGACAAAAATCTCAGCCAGGCTGGCCAGACGCTTGGCAAAGACAGGGTCGTTTTTGGTTTCTTCTTTATGGAAACGAACATTTTCTAAAAGCAGGACCTGGCCAGGTAAAAGGGCCCCGGCTTTGGCCTGGGCATCCTCCCCGATCACATCCGCTGCTAAATCCACCGGCTGGCCCAGCAGGCTGGCCAGACGCTCAGCTACCGGCCGTAAGGAAAATTTGGCCTCCGGGCCACTTTTGGGCCGGCCCAGGTGGGAGACCAGGATGACACGGGCTTCTTGCCCGATCAGGTATTCAATTGTCGGCAAGGCTGCCCGGATTCTTTTATCGTCAGTAATTTGACCGGTTTTTTTATCCAACGGCACATTGAAGTCAACGCGAACTATTACTTTCTTCCCCTTTACCTCAAGATCCGATACACTTTTTTTCAACATTGCCATAAGCGCCACACTCCTGTGCTATTTTTCCGGTCTTGCCGGTATATTTGTAAAAGCCACCTAATATTGTATACTGAATCTCGGGCTTGTTCAATGCTGAAAAAACCATTTTTCACGCATTTTTCACGCAAGACAGCAGCTTATGCTAAAATAGCAGCATAAGCTGGCGGAGGTAGCAATTAGATGATTTCGCTCCTGATTCCCTTTTATAATGAAGAGGAACAAATTCCTCTCACCCTGGCTGCAGTTTTGCCAATTATGGAGTCAATCTCGCTGGATTTTGAGATCCTGCTCATTGATGACGGTTCAAGCGACCAGAGCTGGCCCGCCATCCAGGCTGCCTGCCAGGCAGACGGGCGCTTGCGGGGCATCCGCCTGTCCCGCAACTTCGGGAAGGAAGCAGCTATATGCGCCGCCCTTGACCTGGCCCGGGGTGATGCCGCCATCTTGATGGACGGTGACCTGCAGCATCCGCCCCAGCACATCCCCGAGATGATCAGCTTATGGCAGGAGGGCTATGCCATTGTCGAGGGCGTCAAAAGCTCCCGCGGCAAGGAAAGTCTGGCCAGCCGCATCAATGCCACAGTTTTTTATGGCCTTTTTCGCCGCTTTACCGGGATTGACCTGCATAATGCCTCAGATTTCAAACTGCTGGACAAGAGCGTGGTGCAGCAGTGGCGCCAACTCAGTGAACACGACACTTTCTTCCGGGGCCTTTCTGCCTGGCTGGGCTATAAGCGTACCACCTTTTCTTTTGAAGTTGCCAGCCGTCAAGCCGGCAGCAGCAAATGGTCGCCGGCCCGCCTGATCGGCCTTAGCCTGAACGCCATCACCGGCTTTACAGCTGTCCCCTTGCAGCTGATCACCCTGACTGGCTTGATCATGCTGGTCGGCTCGCTCATCCTGGGCATCCAGACCCTGGTCCGCTTTTTCAGCGGCCGGGCTGACTCAGGCTTCACCACAGTCATTTTGTTGCAACTTTTGATTGGTGGCAGCATTATGATCAGCCTGGGCCTGATCGGCATCTATATCGGCCGTATCTTCACAGAAGTCAAGGGCCGGCCCCGCTATGTCATCAGCGAGCAGGAAAACAGCCCCCCGGGGCAGATCAGCCAAGACTAGCATGCTGGCCTTTTTCTGGTTGACAGGCGCCATCTTCTTGGGCTGGCAGATTAATGCCTATTTTTTAGAGGACCCGCATATTTTACTGGCCAGCAAGCCAGGCCAGAATATGATCCTGGCCGGACCCTGGAGCCAGCTTTTTTTCCGCCTGGCCCAGGCCTGCTGCAGTGGTCTTTTGCTCTGCAGCTGGCTGTCCTATCTCTTGGCTGCAGGAATTGCGCTTTTACTGCCCAGCTTAACCCAGCCTCTTTTACCAGCTAATCTAATCATCTTGCTGCTGCTTGCTTTTTGGGCTGTCCGGCAAGCCTGGCAAAAGCGCCAGGCCCCGAGCTGGCCCAGGCTGGCCCGTACCATCCAGCAGCCACCTTTTTTCTTGCTCTGCGCGGCATTTTTGCTCTGGCTGCTCCTGGCACTTTTTTTATTTGGCACTACTTTTTATCGCCAGTCCGGCCAGTTGGCAGCAGGTTACTCCGTCTTTTCTGATTTTGCCCCTCATACAGCCCTGACCAGTTCTTTTGCCAAGGGCTATAACTGGCCAACCTGGTATCCTCATTTTGCCAATGACGGCATCGCCTACCATTTCCTCTTTTTCTTCCTCTGCGGCAATCTGGCCTACCTGGGCCTGCCCCTGGACCTGGCCATCAATCTGCCCAGCCTGATCTACTTCATCAGCTGCTGCCTCTTGCTGGGTTTTTTAGCTGTGCGCCTGACCAAAAAGCCAGCCACTTTCATCCTGGCCCCCCTGCTTTTATTCCTGCGCAGCTCCCTGGCTTTTTTCACCAACCTGGCTGGCCTGATCAAAGAACAGGCCGGCCCAGCCTTCAGCATCAGGCTGCTCCTGCAAGACTTGCGCAATCAGGCTGTTTTCATCGGCAACACACCCAACGATGACTGGGGCTTGTGGGGGGTAAATGTCTATGCCAACCAGCGTCATTTTTTAGCAGGGCTGGCCTGCCTGGTCTTCTGTCTCCTGCTACTTTTACCTGAGCTGGAAAAAGGCAGCACCCGCAAGGACTGGTTCAAAAAGGAGAGCTGGTTGATCAAGGCTAGATCTGACCGCAAAAGATTTTATCTGGCCGGCCTGATCGCCATCTGCCTGCCCTACTGGCATGGTTCAGCCTTAGTGGCTTTATTGCTCATTTTGATCCCGGTTGCTTTTTTTGCCCAGCATCGACTAGGCTTTTTGCTGCTGGCCCTGGCTTCTATCAGCTCAGCTGGGCTGCAGGTCCTGCTCTTCCAGGGCACTGGCGAAAGAATCGGCCTGAGCTATCAGTTTGGCTTCATAGCAGAGCAAAAAACCATCCCTGGTGTGCTGTACTATATCCTGATGGTCACCGGCCTGGTCCTGCCCTTGCTGGCTTTTGCTTTTCGAAAGCTGGCTAAGCAGGGTAAGATCCTCCTGCTGGCTTTTAGCCTGCCTTTGCTTTTTGCTTTTTTTATATCCCTGACCCCGGATGTCACTGTCAATCACAAATTTATCATCATCTTTTTGGCCCTGGCCAATATTTATCTGGCTGATCTTTTAATCAGACTGTGGCAAAGCAAAAAAAAATTGGCCCTGCAAAGATGCCTGGTTATCCTGTTAGTTTTTTG
>CAZZGG010000021.1:0-15911 GCA_964654125.1 uncultured Oscillospiraceae bacterium | reverse complement strand
CCTGCATGAGCTGGTCATCCTGCGCAATATCAATAAAAATACCATCAGGCTTGATCTGGCTTCGCCTTTGGCCGAGTGGGTGGAAAAAAACACTGCACCACGTGCCATATTTGTCAGTGCGCCCTATCACTACCATGAATTTTTCCTGTCCGGCCGTTATCTTTGGCTGGGCCACTCCTACTATGCCTGGTCAGCCGGCCACGACACCAGCGGCCGGCTGGAAGAACTGCTTTTTTTCCTGACTGGCTGCCAGGGGGATCCTGAGCAGATCCGGCAATTGATCAGACAGGAAAACCTGGCCTACCTGATCATAGACGACAATTTACGCCAGCACCCTGACCTGCCTCTGGACGAGGAGTTCTTCAAGGCTAACTTCACTGTGGTGGCATCTTTTCCCGGCCTGGGCAGGATGGATATTTACGATCTGCTCAGTTATCCGGAAACTGGAGCATGATATGAGAAAAACAATTGAGAGTATTGTCAGACAAGGGGCCTGCGATCTGCATGTCCACACCACTGCATCAGATGGCAGTGACAGCCCGGAGCAGATGCTGGACCGGGTCCTGGCAGCCGGCCTACAAGTTTTTGCTATCACTGACCATGACAGTGTCGCCGGGATCAGACCCTGCCAGGCTTATCTGGCCAGGCTCAAAAAAGAGCAGCCGCAAAGAGCTCTGCCCCGCCTGATTCCTGGTGTCGAGTTATCAACTGACTTAAATGGCGAAGATCTGCATCTGCTGGGCTATTTTCCAGAAGGCGGCTGGCAGCAGTTGGAGCCCTTTTTAGAGGAACAGATCAGGCAGCGCAATCTGCGTAACAAAAAGCTGCTCACTAGACTAGACGAGCTGGGCCTTAGCATCAGTGCGGCAGAGTTTTATGCAGCAGGCGACGGAGCCATTGGCCGCACCCAGATCGCCCAGCTTTTGGTCAAGCAGGGCTATGTCGCCTCAATCCAGGCAGCTTTCACTAGCTGGCTGTCTCCCGGCCAGCCAGCCTATATCGAGCGGCAAAGACCGTCGATTGAGGAGGCTATCCAACAGATCAGGCAGGCCGGCGGTCTAGCAGTCCTGGCCCACCCGGCCCTATATGGCTGGTGCAGCGGCCAAAAGCTGGTCAGCCAGCAGCTGCTTGGCCAGCTGGCCTACCTCAAGCAAGCCGGCTTGGCTGGTGTGGAGGCCTGGCATGGCCAAGCCAGCCAGAAGCAGCAAGATGAAATCGCCGCAGCCGGACTGGCTCTGGATCTAGTCCTCACAGCAGGCAGTGATGATCACGGCAGCAATAAGGATAAATTTTTACTCTATGATAAAAACAGCAGCTGGCAGGACAAGAAAACCAGCTTGGTCACAGCCGCCCGACACAAAGATCAAAGTCTTCCCGCTCGCTATCTGATCTGCCGCCGCAGCGGGCCTGGTCCCCTGCAAGGTTTTTGGGAACTGCCTGGTGGCAAAGTCGAACCCGGTGAAAGTGCAGCTGCTGCCCTGCGGCGCGAACTGGCAGAAGAGCTGACTGTAGAGGCCCAAATCGGCCAGCTGGAACACGTGCTCTGGCATGATTATGCTAGCAAGAGGGTTGTCCTGGCCATCTTTAGCGCCAGCTTTGCCAGCAGCCAGATCAAGCTGCAGGTGCACGATGCCTGGGTGCAGAAAACAGCGGCAGAAGCTTTAGCCAAAAAGCTTCTGCCGGCTGATATCATTTTATTTAAGCACCTGGCTGAAAAAGATGGACCTAGCTAATCTCCAGCAGTTTCTGTTGTTGGTGCAGTTGTTGTTGGTGTCGTTGTCGTTGTTGCAGTTGTCTGCTCTGATGCTGGGGCAGCAGTTGTAGTTGTGGTCGGCTCCGGTGCTGTAGTGGTCGTAGTTGGTTTCGGCTCGGTTGGCGCTGTTGTCGACGGAGCTGTTTCTGCTGGTGTTGTAGGCGCTGTGGTAGTCGGCTCAGTCTCAGGCTGGCCGGGACCGATTTCATGGATACCCTGGATGGGCCGGTAACGGCTCTTGGCCAGGAGTTCTTTTTTCAAAACCTTGCCGTCCTTACTCCAAACTTTATAGGAGGTGGAGAGCTGGCCGACATGCTCCGCTCTAATCACAACTAGCTGACCGGGTTTTAAGGTCTTGTTTTCCCTGACTACAGGCGGATTGACTTCGATATAGCCATCATGGGTGGAAGTTATACTGATTGACACACCAGGATCAAGCAAGCGTCCATAGACTTCAAAGTGGACTGTGGGATTCTTGAACCAGGCCACCACAGCCACAGGCTGGTCTGTGTTATTGCGGAACTTGAAGTCCGCCCCGCCCCAGTTGACTGTGGCATCCTGGCCAATCGGCACATAAGTGCTGGGCCAGGAGTGGGAATAGCGCTCAATGATCTCCAGGTCTGATTTGACCACGGCATGGTAGAGGGTTGTATTAGGCTGGCAGATACCGCCACCTACTATATCATCCTCCAGGATGCCATTGACAATACCGCCAGCTGGCTTGTAACCTTTTTCACTGGTACGTTTGCCAACATGACCGTTAAAGGAAAATGTTTCACCGGGGTTGAGAACCAGACCGTTGATTGACTCACAAATCAGGCGGATATTGGTGTTGCGGTTGGAATTATTGGTGGCACGAGTTTCTGCCTGGGCTATTTTACCCAGATTGGCACTCATTTCAGCAGCAGACAGGCCGGTGTAGGTTGACTCGCCCTGAAGCGGGATGGTGACGCCTAAAACGCCTTCTGCCAGATGATTGACAATCTGGGCCAGGCAAGCCTCGCTATCCATGGCAAAGCCCGCTACCCTGTCCTTGATAGTGAATTTTTTGCTGCTGACATCAAAGGCTGTGGCCTTGGCCCCGACGGGCTCGACATTGGCCTGGGTGGCAACTTCGATTAATTGCTGTTTAATCAGAGCTTCATTCCAGGTCAGGGCAAGATTCAATTGCAAAGGCTTTTCCATTAAGGCCTGAATAGCTTCATAACGGGCCATGATCTGCTCTTTTTCACTAGACTTACCAGCAGCACCCTGACGGCCGGTTTCCCAGGCTGTCCTCAGCTCATCTTGCCAATTGGTGCGCAGGCCAAGTTGACCGGCAGTCAGTTCCCAGGTCTCCTTGTCCCTGACCAGGGTGAAAACCACCTGCTGGGCCAGCTCATCTTGTCTTTGCTCCAGTTTTTGGCGGACATCCTCATAAGTCAGGCCGGAAAGATCTAGATCATCAATCCAGATACCCTGATAAAAGACATCCTGTTCGACTAGAGCTACAATCCTTTGCCATTCCGGATCTTCTGTCGCTGTAGTTGTAGTCGCATCCAGCTTAGTCTGGTTCTGGGAACTGCCCGGCAGATCTGTCATGGAAGGTGCCGGCGGCTGGTTATTCTTGCGTGAGGAGGCGTAATAAGCACTGACACCAATAGTCAGGGCCACTAGCAAGGCAACCGGTAAGATCCAGATCCGCCCCTTTAAGATAGGCGAAGCTTTCTTTTTCTTCATATTGGAAAAAACCTTTCAATCATATAGTTGATTATTCAAGGAATAATCCTGCGGATCGAAACAATCGGGTTTCTGGAAAAGTTCACTTCTGATAACTTGACCTTGCCAGCTGAATACGAGGCATGGATATATTGGCCATTACCTATATATATACCAACATGGTCACAGACTCCATATGGCTTACTCCAGTCAAAGCAGATTATATCACCAACTGTTATTTCACTGCTGGATACCTTCTTACCGGCGTGGGCCTGGTCTTTGGCACTGCGCGGCAAGGTGATACCGTGCAGGGTCTTATAGATATATGTTGTCAGGCCGGAACAATCAAAGCCGCTTGGCTTGGCGCTGCCGTAGACATACTTCACACCGAGCATTGATCTGGCCAGGTCAACAATGTCTTGTTTTTGCTGCTGGGACAAGCCTGATGTTGCTGGAGTGGAGCCAGGTTCAACCGGCTTGGGCTTATTGACAACTTCGGTGGAGATCAGGTCATTAAAAATATAGGCTGTCTTACCATCAGCCAAACTGATCCTTGACCACTGGGCACTGACAGCTGTGCGCATAAACTTATCGCCCAGACTGGCCTTTTGCAGGACAGTGGTGTCAGTAGCAGGTCCGGAACGGATATTGGCTGTGTTGGCCTTGATGTAGATCTCTCTTTCGTCCGCCGTGAAATCACTGTCCTTGACAGGCTCTTTTTCTGGCGCAGCTGTGGGAGCAGGTGTAGCACTGGGTGCCTTGGTCGGGCTAGGCGTCGGGTTCGCTGTCGGACTAGGTGCCGGTTGACTGATCTTTTTGGTTGAGATCAGATCATTGAAGATATAGCCTATTTTGCCGCCAGCTAGCTCAATGCGTGACCACTGGGCACTGACAGCGGTACGGCTGAACTTATCACCCTGGCTAGCCTTTTGTAATATGGAGCTGTCAGTGCCTGGCCCGGAACGGATATTGGCAATGGAAGATTTAACATAGATATCTCTTTTATCTTTTTTAAAGTCATCCGCAGCAGCAGGAGCCTGGACAGGACCATCACTGCCGACCTGAGCCTCATCCGTTATAGATTCCGGCTTGTAGATCACTGTTTCCGAGATCAACTCATTATAAACATAACCAGTCCTGCCATCAGCCAAGCTGACCTGGGACCAGAAGTCACCATAACCAGTTCTTTTCAGCTTGTCACCCATCGTGGCTGTATACAGTATATCCACATCTGTCTGGGGGGCCTGACGAACGTTGGCTTCAAAAGCACTGATATAGACAAAGCGGTCATCCTTGGTGAATTCTTCAGGCACCAAAGGCTCAATCACAACACCGTCCTCATCCATCTCCAGCGGCGGCGGGGTCACCGGCGGGCTGGGTGCTGCTGTCGGGCTGATACTGGGCAGGGCTTTGGTTGGCTCGGGAGCAGTAGTGACCTGGGGGTTAGGTAGATTTGTTTCCGTTTGAGCCTGGATCAGGTAGTCCCAGTAGGCACCCCGGTTCAGGTCCTCATATTCAGCCAGATCAAGATCATATGAACCAGTCTCTGCAGCAGCTCCAGTGTCAGCGCTGTCATTTGCCGGTTCAGTTACCGGAGTCAGTTTAAGACTGCCCGCGGCACCAGGACCTACGGTAAGGTACAAGACAAAAGTGGTTGTTAATAAAATCACTGCCAGCACTGGCAGCTTTCTTACTCCGTAAAGAGCAAATCTGGTCAAGTTTTTGCCAAAAGGTTTTTGACCTATTTTTTTCACTTGGCTGATCAGGCTTTTTTTATCAATACTCATCTTTATACCATTCATATATATATTCAATTGCGAACAGACTGGATCAGATGAGTTCAAAGCCATCATCAATAATCTGTTCGCTAAGGTGCTTTTATTATACATTCAGGACTTATTAAAGTCTACATGGTGAAACATCCTGCGAAAAAGATCCGGTCCACAAATTTTACGACAACAAAAAAAGCAGCGGACCAGCCGCTGCCTTTTGTTGTTGTTTTGTTAACTTTTTAGTCAATATCAACTTTACGGACCAATTTTTGCTCAGGCTCCCGCTTGGGCAGCTCCAGACGTAAAATGCCATTTTCCATCTTGGCCTTGATGTTTTCCGCATCAATGTTCTCAATATTGAAGCTGCGTCGCATTGAGCAGCAACGCCGTTCACGCCTTAAGTAGTTATCCTGGCCTTCCTCAGTACTTTCCTCTTGGTTAACCGTTATTGTCAAAAGATCGTTGTCGATTTCTAGATCGACCTGCTCCTTACTGACTCCGGGTAATTCCGCTTCCAGCAGATACTCTTTTTCCGTCTGCTTAATATCAACCCGCATCAGGCTGCTATGGTTGTAAAAGCTGGGGAAGAGGGCATCATTAAAGAAATTCTCAAAAACCCTTTCGATATCCCACGGACGATTGTCGCCTTGAGTCTGCATCTGACTCCTTCTTCTCTCAAATGGTATCAGTCCAAACATTAGCTCCACCTCCTATTTGACTTTGTTTGACCTTTACAATTATTATTATACAAGTATTCACATAAAAGTCAATGGCAAAACTGTGGCAAGCATGTTAATGATTTGTAAAGATAGTTAATTTTCTTATATTATCTGGTTATTTATACTTGTCGCCTTATGTTATTACTTATTTTATCTCATTCTTAGCTATTATCACCTATGGCTAGCACAGTTCATTTTTGGGATAGCAGTTATTAAATAGTTGGCAATATAATCTAAATCTGCTTTTTTCTTATAATATCCATATTCAAATATTGCCCAGCACTACATGCTGCAGGTGATTAGCAGCCGCTCTGCCTAGTTTTTCCAGCCTGCTCCGGCTGATGGGCGGTGGGTCCGCCATCTTGTAATCGGGCCTGTGCCTGCTTAAGTGCAGGACGATCCTCTCACTTTGGCTGGCCAGCCAGGCGGCCATCTGCGTCATATCAGCCAGCGAATCATTAAGGCCAGGCAGCAGCAGACAGGTCACTTCCAGATGAGAAGAGGGCGCCACCTGCCCAATTGTCCTTTTTACCCAGTCTAATTCACCATGGCAGACCTGGCGGTAAAACTCAGGCTGCCAGGCCTTCAGGTCAATATTCCAGGCATCTATCAGGGGCAGCAATTCAGCCAGCGGAGCCTGATTAATAGTACCGTTGGTCACCAGGACATTGACCAGGCCAGCCTGCTTGGCTAAAAGTGCACAGTCCCTGATATATTCAAAGTTGATCAAGGGTTCATTATAGGTATAGGCCAGGCCGATATTGTCCTCGGTCCGGGCAGCCAGGGCTCTTTCAACCAGCTGCTCCGGTGTGATATATAAAAAGTTGGCCTCGCCTTGTGAAATGGACCAGTTTTGGCAAAACTGGCACTTTAAGTTACAGCCATAGGAACCTAATGACAAAATCCGGCTGCCTGGCCAAAAATAATGCAAGGGCTTTTTCTCGATCGGATCGAGAGCCAGGGCAGTCACCTTGCCGTAAGCTGTGGCAACAAGCTCTCCTTGCCTGTTTTGCCGGACCAGGCACTGGCCGGACTGGCCCGGCCCGATCAGGCAAGCCTTCGGGCAGAGCAAGCAGGCGATTTTATCGTCTTTGGTCTTACGCCAGTAAGCCGCCAGTTGCTGGTCTTTTTTTAAATCCATCCTCTTTCTCCTAAAGGTAGCGCTTGATCTGGAACTTTTCGATGCTGTAGGGCTGGCCTTGGCTGATACCGGCTTTTTCCGAGGCGATAGCCAGCTGCTGCTCCACTGTATCCACACCAGGCAGATCCGGCAGCAGCAAGCCTATTTTTGCCCCAGCCCGCACGATCACTCCAAAGCGCGCTGGATCAAGCTCATCTTTTGCTTGGACCGGCTCCGGCTGGCCCAGCACATCAACACTGATAGTCAGGCCAGCCAGTTCATCTGTCCTGACAGGTAAAAAACGCGGGTCCCTGGTCGCTGCACTGACTGCATTCTGGCAGATTTCTGCCAGGGTACTCTCAGTTGTCGCGGCATAGGTACCGATACAGCCGCGCAGCTTGTCATCATCATGCAAGCTGACGAAGACCCCGCTTTTTTCCAGCAGCCAGGCTGGGGCTTGCTCAATATAAGCTCCTGCAGCCATAGTCTCACCTTTTTCCAGCCAGTGGCCAATAGCCTGGCGGGCTAACTGGACCGGCCAGGACTCGGCCTGTCTTTGCTTGGCCCGATTTTGGGCAAAGGGATCATTTAAGAGCTGCCGGCCGGCCGGATCGGGCAGAAAATCAGCCACACAGTAGCCTATTCCGTAAGGCGCCTCATAGCTTAAAAGCTGGCTGGTGAATCTAATCCCCTGCAGGGCTCCGCCCAGCATGACCAGGGAGCGGAAACCACACTCAGCCGCCTTTTCACGCAAGCTGCTATCTAACAGGAGAAAATCCGCCAACCGGTTTTCTGTAATCGCCTTGACCAGCAGATCATCATATTCGGCCCCGGCCGGAGCAAAGCCATAGGGGCTCTGGCTGTTGGCCTTGTGGGACTGGTCGCCGCTGGCTATGATGACAATTTTACGGTCAAGTCCAGCTGCCGCCTGCTTGATCAGGCGGCCGATTAGATAAAGCCGGCCTAGGCTCAAATCCGGACTGGACATGACCAGAAGCTTAAAAGCAGAGCTTTGCTTGAGAAAATAAAGCGGCACAAAGGCACCGTGGTCCAGTTGATCAGACAAAGCAAAGCGGCGCAGCTGGCTTTTGCTTAAACCGCCAGCTGCAATACCATGGGCTTCTGCCAGCTGGCCAAAGCTCTCCAGCAGTTCCCGGTCAAGACTAAACTGGAGTTTGACCTGGCTAGCTGCAAAGTTTGCCATGCTGCCAGACAGACAATCCTGGTCATAAAGGTAAAGATAATCCTGGAAATGAGGTGCATGGGGCGAGATCAGGACTACTGTATCAGGAGCCAGATCTGCCATTTTTTGGGCCAGTTCCTGCATGGCTGCAATTGTTTTTTGAGCCTGGACCGGTTCATGACTGACTCCAGGCACTATTATGGGCGGGTGAGGCATAACAAAGCCTGCCAGCAAAGTGTTCTTTTCCATAAGGGCCTCCTGACCTGCTTTTTTACTTAGACCGTATCACCATTTTTGCGGCCCCGGGCCAGGGCCTGGCCGGCTGCAAAGGCAGCAGTCTGCTGATAATCTGCTGTCCAGCGGTTAGCTCCCAGATAATCAAAGACAGCCATTTCCGTGTGGCGGCAAAACTGCTCCATCTGCATGAAGCAGCTGATCTGGCCCCGGCCGCTGCCGCCGGGGGTAGCCAGGATCAAGGCCTGACGGCCGGCCAGACTGCCCTCCTTGCCCCTTTGGCAGCGGCGCAGCCTGTCCAGGCAGCATTTTAAGCTTTCTGACATCTCACCCCAGTAAACAGGGCTGGCAAAAACAAGCGCATCAGCTTGGCCCAGCTGCTCCATCAGTTCACTGAAGCCATCGTCACCAAAACGGCAGGTCCGTTCCTCCCGGCAAGGACCCCAGCCATCAGCACAGACCTGGCAACGCACCAGATCCAGATCAGACAGGCGGATTTCGCGGCAGGAAGCACCACCAGCTAGAAGACCAGCTTTGACCTGGTCAATCATCTTTTGGCAAAGGCCATCCTTTTTGGGATTACCGGATAATACGATAACTTGCACAAAATCAACTCCTTCAGGGTGTTAGCCCTATTTTAGCATATGCCGGCTCAGCTGGAAAAACTGCCTTGCCAGGCCAGCAAGGCCCATCTATACTTGAAAAAGAAAGGATGGCCTTATGCAGATAAAACTACCCTCTCCCATCAGCCTGGCAGCCAGCTTACTTTTGCAGCACCAGCACCAGGTCTATCTGGTCGGTGGCAGCATCCGGGCCTTATTACTGGGTGACCAGCCCAAGGACTATGACCTGACCACAGATGCCACCCCGGCCCAGTTGCTGGATATTTTTGCTGCCTACAAGACCAGCAAGATTGGCCAGGTCTTTGGCACGGTCCTGGTTGTGATTGAACACAGCCCTGTTGAAATAACCACCATGCGCCTGGAGAGCAGCTATCGCCAGCACCGCTATCCGGAAAAGGTGGTCTTCACCTCCTCCATCCTGGCTGATCTAGCCCGGCGGGATTTCACCATCAATGCCATGGCCTGGCCGGTCCAGGCAGATTTTGCCCAGGCTGACCTGATCGACCCTTATGGTGGCCGCCGCGACCTGGCCCGCCGCCTGATCCGGGCTGTCGGCCAGCCCGACCAGCGTCTCCAAGAAGATGCCCTGCGCATCCTGCGCGCCCTGCGTTTTGCCGCCGGCCTGGGTTTTGCCTTAGAAGAGAACACTGCCCGGGCCATGCACAGCCAGGCCTATCTGCTGGCCGGGCTGGCCCGGGAGCGTATCTTGGCTGAAATGCGCCAGATTTTCACAGCACCTCATCTGGAACTGGTCCTGGGTGACTATCTTTATGTCTTCGCCGTGGCCATTCCCCAGCTGCTGCCTCTTTGCGCTGCAGACCCTAATTCACAGCAGGGCCTGCTTAAATCAGTCAGCCAGTTACCGCCTTGTTTCATGCTGCGCCTTTCGGCTTTACTTTTAGCTGCAGCAAGGCTGAGCAGCTCTGATCCAATAGATTATGCGCTTGCTGCCTGGACCAGGCTGCGCTCTGACCGGGCCACAAAAGAAGACAGCCAGGCAGTTTTAAAAGCCAGGGAGAACTTACCCCGGCCTGAGAAAAGATCTGTCAAAATGTGGCTCAAAAAGACACAGCCCCAGATCGCCCGGGCTGCTCTGATTTTAGAAAAAAGCCGGGTCCAGCCGTCCGGCCAGGCCATGATCAGCCAGATAGAAGAACAAGTGGATCTTATTCTTGAGGCCGGCGAGTGTTTCAGGCTGGCCGATCTGGCTGTCAGCGGCCAGGATCTGGTCAGACTGGGCCAAAAAACAGGTCCCGCCCTGGGCCGGCTGCTGGACCAGCTGCTGGATCTGGTTATTTTAGAAAAGCTGCCTAATGAAAAAGACCAGCTGTTGCAAAAAGCAGCCAGTCTTTTAGCTCAGCAAAAAGAATCAGGTTAGAGTTTACGTCCGCCACCGCCATGTGATCGGCCGCTGCTGGAAGTATGGGTACTGCTGCGCCCGCTTGAGCTTGAGCCGGAACTGCTGGGTTGGGGGATAGCCCGGCTGGTCACATAGCTCCTGGTCAGCTGGTCGGATACTAGACCCAGATTGGTCAGGCTGTTATTGCGAAACTGAAAGACTGCCGGCTGGTTCTTACCCTTATAACGGCGCCTGGTGGAAAGAAACAAGCCCAGGAAAGAGCCTCCGGCTGCCAGGAAACTAAAAGCACCTTCACCGGCTGTCAGGCTGTTTTCTGTCTCATGCACTGTATGCTGATCTGAGGGGATGCCGGCGGCCAGGAAGCTTTCAGTTTTGGCCAGCAGGGCCAAAGTGCCGGTATAGGCGTTTTTATTGGCAAAACCACCGTCCCAGGCAGCATCAAGGATTTTGTCAATCCGCTCATCAGTCAGGTAACGGATGGCTTCACCTGTGGTGCTGAGCCACATTTCGCCATTGTCATAATCAATCAGGAATAAGATACCACTATATTCGCTGCCTATACCATAGCCATTATAATCAAAATAATCATCGGCATAATCACGGCTGCTTTTACCTTCTGCATCATCTGTGGTGACAATCACAATATCCATAGCATAAGCTGAGCCCAGCTGGCTGGCTCGCTGGGCCAGTTCATCTGCCTCAGCACTGGAAAAAGTGCCACTTTGGTCAACCACCAGCTGCTTATCTGCCCGGACAGGCAGGGCAGGCCAGAAAAATACCAGCAGGATCAGTAACGCAAAGAGCAGTTTAACAGGTTTTTTCACCATAAGTAGAAACCTCCCAGCAATAAAAGAACCATGACGGCTGCAGCCAGGAAAACAGAGGTCAGGCTGAGTTTTTTCTTATCAACCGGCAGCTCACCATGGATCTTACCAGTCTGGCCATTGATGGCATAGATAAAAGTCTTGCCCTGATAAAGATAGGTCAAAATCCAGGCCGGCAAGAGGGCGTAATGCCAGTTTTCCCCACTGACATTCAGGTCTTTGCGCACCAGCTTGAGATTGCTATAACTGCCGATAGTATCCTGGACCAGGCTGTCGGCATAACTGCGCACCCTGTTTTCTATGACAGGCTTGAGATCCTCTTGCAGGATATCGTACTTTTCCGCAAAAAAACCGCTTAGGTAGGTCAAGGAAAAATCAGTGGCCTGGTTTTCATCGTAAGGTGTGATGGAATCAACCAGCTTTTTGTCAATCTTGCGCAGGGCCACTTCATGGACATGATTGACAGCGACAGTGCCGGCACGGGCGATGCTGTACTCCTTGTGTTCTGTATATTCAGTCCTGCCGCTGACCCAGGTGCGGCGTGAAGTTGCCGTGCCGCTGTAGTCAACATTAACCTGGTAATCAGCCATCCAGTGGGGCAGATAAAGACCGGTGGTTTTTTCCAGCTGGGAAGTGCTGGTGAAATCTTTCGGCACAAACTTGCGTTTACCGGCCCAGCTCTTGAAAATCTCAATCGCTTTTTCCTTGCTGATAACAAAAGGTATCACCTTTTGCGGCCGGTAGCTGCCGCTGAGCCGGCCGGTCAAGAGCACCGGATTATGGCAATAGTAGCAAAAGGTGGCTGATGTGGTCTCCTCGGTCACCACCTCAGCCCCACAGCTGTTGCAGGTGTAAGCGACCAGGTCACCTTCTTGCTCCTCGGCTGCCTCGCGTTTTTCTTCCGCAGCAGCTTTGGCTTCCATCCTTTTAGTGTATTCTTCAACTTCTGCAATGGTAAATTCGCTCAGGCAATAATCACATTTCAGCTTCTGCTGACCTGGGCTAAAGAGCAGGCCTGCTCCACAATTAAGACATTTATAACTTGCTGTTGCCACCTTTTCTTATCTCCATCACCAAAATTAATCAGCCAGGCAGCTTGGGTAAAGCGCCTATTTGTAAAAATAATTATAGCATAAGCCAGCTTTTTATTCCCAATTAAGCTGGGTCAGGAAAATCGCATTGTTACTGCCATATTTTTCACAGCCCAGCGGTTGCATCCATTCTGTTGTAGTAACGATACTCTGGTCCGGACCCAGGTCCAGGGCGCCAAAATTGCCCATGCGGGCGCCGCGCTCCGGTGTGATGGCCTTTTCTGTCTGACGCAAAAGCTGCAGTTTTTCTTTGTCCACCCGGGCCAGATAGAGTGGGGCCCGGTTGCGGAAGACATGGTCGTTTTTGCCATCCTGCCTGGTATAGACTAAAAATAAGCCTTCCCGGCCACTGACCCAATGAGACTGGGTATTGTAAGTTGGAACTAAAAGGCCTGTATCCCAGCGCCATTCCTGCAAGGGCGAAAAATTAAGTCCGTCCCTGCTTTTGGCCACATAACCCCTGGTGTCACTGCGCATGGTCAGATAGTAGCTGCCCTGGTAAAAGATCAAGGAGGGCTCGGCCAGGCCGCGTGGTTCATGATCAGCATGAATGGGCTGGCCTGCTGCAGTAGCCTGGAGACTTTGACCGTCAAAGCTAAAGCGCATGACCACTATATGAGTGGTCCGGTCTGCTGTCCCAGGCCAGTTACGCCTGGCCACGGGGATGAGAATATCGCCATCTGCCAGGTCAACCCGCTGGATACAGCCAAAATAAGTGTTTTGGAGCGGCCTGCCCTCTAAGTCCAAAGGGACTGCCGGCCGGCCCCAGGATCTTTGGAGTGGATCATAAACAGCATAATAGCTCTCACCAATCTGGTCCAGCAGCGGCCCTAAGGCAGCCTCGCCCGCATAGGAGATCTTTTGGCCCAGCAGCAGCATCTGGCCTGATTTTTTGTGGTATTTTGGTGTTGTATCTGCCAGCGAAGCGCCGGGCAGGTAAAGATCCTCCTGGGGCTCTAGCTCAGACCAGGACCTGCCTTCATCCTCAGACCAGCAGCTGTGGACCAAGCCATAGACATCACTGCCGGCCAGCTTGAGCTTTTGTGTATTCATGAGCCAGAGCCCGTCCATGACAGCAATCCTGGACTGGGCCCAGCAGCTCACACCATCGAAACCTTCTCGGATAATCCTTGTGGTCCAGCGCATGATTTCCTCCTGGTCCAAAAGACAGGCCTTGCGGCTGTGTCTTTTTAAAGCAGCTCGGCAATCAGGCTTTCAGCTGATTTGCCGGAAAGCCAGCTTGGTGGTATATCAAATATTGTCCTGGCCCCAGCCAGGCCTGCCTTGGCAAAACACCAGGCTGCCCGGGCACAGGCCAGCATGACCTGGGCTGTGAAATCTGGATTGGAACCCAGGTCAAGCTGGTACTGGATGGTCTGGGGGCAGTCAGTTCCCGTCCGGCCGGAGTGGATCAAATGACCGCGGTGGGGCAGGCCCTTGTGGTCACGGTCCAGTTCTGCCTGGCTGATAAAAGTGACCTTGGTCTCGTAATCGGCAAAATAATGGGGCATGCTTTTGATGCTTGCAGCGATCTTTTTTTGGTCAGCACCTGCTTGGGCGACAACATAGCAGTCGCGATAGTGCTTGTCTGCCGCAGTCAGCTCGGGCAGATGGCCGGCCAGAACCGCCTCAATGGCTGAAGCCTTAGGAATCGTATACTGCCTGGCATCCTGGACGCCTGCCAGGCGCCGGATAGCATCGGAATGGCCCTGGCTGATCCCCTTGCCCCAGAAGGTCTCACTTTTGCCCACTGGCAAGATGGCCTGGGCCAGGAGTCTTTGCAAAGAAAGCAGGCCCGGATCCCAGCCAGCTGCAATTATGGCAGTTTTACTAGATTTTTTAGCCGCCTGGTCCATGCTGGCAAAATATTCCGGCATCCTGGCATGAGTGTCATAAGCATCAACAGTATGAAAAAAACCAGCCAGAGCAGGGCCCTGCTCTGGTAAATCCCTGGCACTGCCGGAGCAAATCAGACAGACATCAACCTGATCTTGCAGGCTGGCTGCCTGGTCCAGGCTGTAGACAGGCACAGAGCTGGCTGTCTTTAGAGCCTGGCCCCGGCGGGACAAGATGGCCACCAGCTCCAGGTCAGGGAACTGGCTGACACCTCTTGCAGCACTCTGGCCCAGATTACCGTAACCACAGATGGCGACTTTGATTTTTGCCATGAAATTTGCCTCTTTTCCAGCTCAGGCTGTCTCTATAGAGCCATCCGCAGCCAGGCCCAGTTTGGCCACGGCTGCTTCACGCATCTTGTACTTCATGATCTTGCCGGCCGCATTCATGGGAAATTCACTGACAAAATCATAATAACGCGGCACCTTGTGCTTGGCTAGATTGGCCAGGATATATTCTTTGAGCTGAGCTGCGCTCAGCTCCTGGTCTTTTTTTAAGATAACACAAGCCATGATTTCTTCGCCATATTGCTGGTCCGGCACCCCGATCACCTGGACATCCTGGACCGACGGATGGGTGTAGATGAAGTCTTCTATTTCCTTGGGGTAGATATTCTCCCCGCCGCGGATGATCATATCCCGGATGCGGCCGGTTATCTTATAGTTGCCCTGGCTGTCGCGCCGGGCCAGGTCACCGGTGTGGAGCCAGCCAGCCTCATCAATGGCTGCTGCGGTAGCCTCCGGCATCTTGTAATAACCCTTCATGATGTTATAGCCCCGGGCGACAAACTCACCGTCAACACCGTCCGGCAGTTCTTCGTTAGTGAGCGGGTCGACAATCTTGCATTCCACACCCGGCAAAGCCCGGCCCACCGTGTTGACCCGTACATCGAGCGGGTCATCGACCCGGCTCTGGGTGCAGCCTGGTGAAGCCTCAGTCTGGCCGAAAACTATAGTGATCTCCTGCATATTCATCTTTTGCTGGACATCCTGCATGACTTTCACCGGACAGGGGCTGCCGGCCATGATGCCGGTGCGCATATGGGAAAAGTCGGTCCGGGCAAAATCAGCATGGCCCAGCATGGCGATAAACATGGTGGGCACGCCATGGCAGCAGGTGATTTTTTCCTGATTGATACATGCCAGGGCCAGCCGGGGTGAAAAGGCCGGGATGGGTGACATGGTGGTGGCATGGGTCATGGCGGCTGTCATGGCCAGGACCATGCCAAAGCAGTGGAACATGGGCACATGGATCAGCATGCGGTCGGCAGTGGACAGGTCCATGCAATCCCCGATGGTCTTGCCGTTATTGATGACATTATAATGGGTCAGCATGACGCCTTTGGGAAAGCCTGTTGTGCCGGAGGTGTACTGCATGTTGCAGACATCGTCCTTGTGCAAAAGGGCCGCCTGGCGCTGGACCTGCTCCAGGGGCACCTGGCTGGCCAGGTCGTTGGCCTCCTGCCAGGTCAGGCAACCAGGCTGGCGTGAGTCAATCGTAATGACCTGGCGCAAAAAGGGCAGTCTTTTGCTATGCAGGGGGCGGCCGGCCTGGTGGCTGGCCAGTTCCGGGCAAAGCTGCTGGATGATCCCGCCATAATCAGAATCCTTATAGCCATCAATCATGACCAGGGTGTGG
>CAZZGG010000020.1:0-33304 GCA_964654125.1 uncultured Oscillospiraceae bacterium | reverse complement strand
TTGATTATCACCAATTCAGGATCCAGGATATAGAACAGCTGCAGGCAATCAGCCTGTCTGGCCTGGAAACAGCTGATGCCAATTCACGCACCACCCGTTTTATTTCAACTTATGCAGCTGTAGTGGAATCATATATTATGCGTGAGGCTGAGCTGAAGCTAACCATGCAGATTCTGATCATCCCGATTTTGCTCATGCTTCTGTTTTATATATTCATGGTTTCCCAGCTGATGGTGCGCAGTGAGACAGGCTTGATCTCTGTTTTGGAAAGCCGTGGGGCAGGACGTAAACAGATTCTTCTGATCTATTTTTTGGAAAGTTTGATTTATGGTGGAATTACCCTTGTGGTCGGACCGATTCTGGGCTTGTGGATGGTCAGAGTTATCGGAGCATCCAATGGCTTTTTAGAATTTGTTAACCGCAAATCCCTCCAGGCAGCCATCGACAGACAAGCTTTGATTTATGGTGTCATCGCTGTACTGGTCTTTTTGCTTACCACCCAGATGCCTGTTTTTATCCAGGCCAGAACCTCCATTGTTGAGCAGAAAAGACAAAAATCCCGCAAGGCCAAACCACCAATCTGGCAAAGGATCTTTCTTGATTTTGTTTTGCTGGGTATTGGTGTCTATGCCCTGACCCGCCTCATGGCCCAAGTCAGCCTGCAAAGAGAAACAGGTGTGGTTGCGACCCAGATGAAACTTGATTTCCTGCTCTTTTTGGCCTCGACAATCTTTATACTTGGCGCTGGACTCTTGTTTTTGCGCATTTACCCCTACCTGATCCGCTTAATTTATCTGCTGGGCCGGCGGATCTGGAATCCGGTGCTTTATGCCTCCTTCCACCAGATCAGCCGTTCCAATGGCCAGGAACAGTTCCTGATGATCTTTTTGATCCTGGCTTTGTCGATCGGTCTTTTCAATGCTAATGCAGCCCGGACCATTAACCGCAATACGGAAGACTCGATCCGCTGCCGGATCGGCTCTGACCTTATGCTGCAAGAACACTGGCAAAAATACGACCAGGACGGCAATGCCCTTATGGATGACACCGGCGGTGGCATGAGCATGGACCAGGCAGCTGATTCTGGCCGGCAGATCATCAAGTACCACGAACCCAGCCTGGAGAAATTTCGTCGCCTGGCTGGTGTTGAATCTGTAGCGCGTGTCTTCCGGATCGATAATTCGAGGGTCAGCAAGGGTTCGACCAGGACCGATCGCAGCGGCTCTGTCAATTTGATGGCGATAGATCCTTATGATTTTGCCCAGACCGCCTGGCACAGATCCGACTTGCTGCGCTACCATCTGAATGAATACATGAATGTGATGATCTCCACACCGAATGCAGTGATCTTGTCGCGGGACCTGCAAGAAGAGTTGGGAGCAAAAGTGGGCGACGGCATTGTTTATACCGTCAACACTTCTGACTCAGTCAATGGAGTGATAATTGCTTTTGTCGACTACTGGCCGGGTTTTGAGCCCTACCAAAAAGACAGTTCCGGCAATTTCAAACAACAAAGCCTGCTAGTGGCCAACATGGAATTCATGCTTAGTAAAACCGCTATCCAGCCTTATGAGATCTGGCTCAAGCGTTCACCCGGTGCTACAGATAAGGAGATATATGAGTCTATTGAAGCCAACAAAATCAATGTGACTCGCATACGGTCATCAACCCAGGGCATCACAGCAGCAAAGAATGATCCACAACTGCAAGGTACAAATGGTGCCTTGACCCTGGGCTTTATTGTTTCCATGCTGATCTGTGCTGTGGGCTTTTTAATCTATTGGATCATGTCTGTCCAGGGTAGAGTTTTGCAGTTTGGTATTTTCCGGGCCATGGGCCTGAGCAAGGGCTCAGTGATCGGCATGATATTAACTGAACAGGTTCTGGTTTCCGGCACAGCTGTCCTGAGCGGAGTTTTAATCGGCACCTTGGCCAGCAAGCTTTATGTGCCCCTCTTCCAGCTGGTCTACAGTTCGGCTGATCAGCCCATTCCCTTCCGTATTGTTGCTGAAGCAGCCGATTCCAACAAGATCCTCTTCATACTGGGCATTTTACTCCTGCTTTGTTTTGCAGTCCTGGCCAGGATAATCCTCAGTATCAAGATTGACCAGGCAGTGAAATTAGGTGAAGATTAATGACAAAGACCAGCAGCACAGACAGGCAGATAATATACAGGACAGAGGATCTTTGCCGCCAATTCACATCAGGCAGTGAGACTATTACAGTTTTGAACAAGATTAACTTGCAGCTGGCTGCCCGCAGCCTGACCATGCTCAAAGGCCGTTCCGGTTCCGGTAAGACAACCTTGATTAATCTTTTGGGCACGCTTGATATGCCCACTTCCGGCAAGATATATTTCCAGGATCAGGAGATCTGCTCCATGTCCAGCCGGCGGCGCGACCAGCTGCGCAGGGAGAATATGGGCTTTATTTTCCAGTCGGTTGCCTTGATTGCCTCAATGACAGCTTATGAAAATGTTGAGTTTGCCCTGCGCATTGCAGGGGTTGACAACCGCCAGCGACGTGAGCGGGCTGAGGAAGTGCTGAGCTTGGTTGGTTTGGGTTCGCGCATGAAACACCGGACCCAGGAGCTCTCGGGCGGTGAGCAGCAGCGGGTAGCTATTGCCAGGGCTATTGCCCACCGTCCCACCGTCGTTTTTGCGGATGAGCCAACCGCTGAGCTGGACACAAATATGGGTCTGCAGGTTGTCAGCCTGCTGCGTTCTCTGGTGCGCCAGGAAGGCTTGACAGTTATTATGACAACACATGACCCTAATATGATTGAACTGGCCGATCAAGTGATCTCCCTGGATGAAGGGGTGATGCAAAAATGATGATTGAATGTGAGAATCTGGTTAAGATATATAAGACACGCGATTTTGAGGTACTGGCCCTGCAGGGACTGGATCTGGAAGTGAGAAAGGGTGAATTGCTGGCCATAATCGGTAACAGCGGTTCGGGCAAGTCAACCCTGCTTAATATGCTGGGTGGATTGGATCGGCCTTCTGCCGGCCGCCTGCTGGTCGATGGACATGACCTTTTAGCAATCAGTGAGCAGCAGCTGGTCCATTATAAACGCTCCACTGTAGGTTTTGTCTGGCAGAATAATGCCCGTAACCTGATCCCGTTTTTGACAGCAGTGCAAAATGTTGAAGTGCCCATGATTATTGAATCGCAAAGAAAAAAGCGCCAAAGAGCGCTTGAATTGCTGGATATGGTTGGGATCGCCCACCGGGCTAAAAACAAACTGCATGAGCTTTCCGGCGGTGAGCAACAAAGAGTAGCCATAGCTATCGGACTGGCCAACAATCCCAGCCTCCTTTTGGCTGACGAACCAACTGGATCAGTTGACCAGCAGACTGCCGGCCGGATTTATGACTTATTTACAGATCTGAACCGCCAGCTTAACCTGACTATAATTATCGTTACGCATGACCGCCAGCTTTCGCGCCGGGTCGGCCGGGTAGTGGCGATCAGGGATGGTCGTACTAGCAGCGAACTGCTGTTGAGGCAAAGCTACCAGGATCGCATAGAACAGCTGCAGGCCATGGGCATGACAGCCCAGGAGGCAGATGCAGCATCTCATGCGGCTGAAGAGTCACATGACGAGCTGGCAGTGTTAGATAAGGCGGGTCGCCTGCAGTTGCCGCGCGAATATCTGGACCAGTTAGGCATCCAAGGGCGGGGCATGCTAAAAGCAGAGCTGGACGGAGAAAAAATCATCCTGACCAGGCCGGCAGAAGCAAAAAATGCTTCAGGTGATGTGGTTTAAGAACCGGGCTGGTCAGCCACGCGCAAGATTCCGGGCTGAAAGTCCATTTTAATCTCCTGCCAGGAGGCGATTGTTTGCGCACGCATATTGCGGCGCTCTGATTCTATTGTGGCCAGGCGCAGGCTGAGCCAGCCGGGCACACTCATGCCATTGCACAGTTGCAGTAACTTATTTATACTGATGTTGCTGGGGTGGTTTTCAACAGAACTAATATAAGATAAATTGATTCCTGCCCGGCGCGACAATTCGCTCTGGCTGAGTTTTTGAATTTCACGCAGCCGGCGCAGACATAAACCAATGTGGTGACTTAATGGATACTGAGGGAGCTTGCCTGAGGTCTTGAAGCGGCGCTTGGAGAAACTAAGCTGGTTTTTCATGATGACAACCTTTCTAAGGAAAATCCTTATCATTGCTGGAAGACAAACGAAGACGAACAACAAAATTATACAACAATTTTATGCATTGTGGCAAGTAGCTGCATAAAATTCACACAGAAAACAGGTGAAAAGATTGAAAAAAGAGCAAACAAGCCAGTTGGTTGAGCCGACAGCTGAAAAGGCTATCCTGGTTGGGATAAGTCTGGGTAATACTGCGGCAGAGCTAAAAGAAGCAGAGCTTTCTTTAGCAGAGCTGGAAGAGTTGGCTATAACTGCCGGTGCCCAGGTCCTGGGCAATATCAGCCAGCGCCGCCCGGCTCCTGATCCAGCTTACTTGATCGGTAAAGGCAAAGTTGAAGAATTGGCAGCAGCATGTCTGGAACTCGGTGCGGATACAGTTATATTTGACGAAGAACTCAGTGCTGCTCAGATGAAAAACATTGAAGAGCTGACCGGTTGCAAGGTGCTTGACCGCACTTTGGTCATCCTGGATATTTTTGCCAGCCGGGCGCGTAGCCATGAAGGTAAGCTGCAGGTGGAACTGGCCCAGCTCCAGTACAGGTTGAGCAGGCTGACCGGGATGGGGACAATTTTATCGCGCCTGGGCGGCGGAATTGGCACGCGCGGCCCTGGTGAAACAAAGCTGGAAAGTGATAGAAGGCATATTAACCGGAGGATTCATATTTTACGGCGGGCTCTCAAGGAAGTGGCCAGTCGGCGCGACAGGACAAGGCAGCGCCGCTTTGACCAGGAAGTATTGACATTTGCTGTCGTTGGCTACACCAATGCTGGTAAATCGACCTTGATTAACCAGCTATGCGATAGTGACCTGCTGGCGGCAGACCAGGTGTTTGCCACCCTGGATCCCAGTGTGCGGCGGCTTGAACTGGACGATGGCAGCCATGTTCTGCTGGTTGACACTGTCGGCCTGGTTCGCCGCCTGCCCCATCATCTGGTGGATGCTTTTCAGGCTACTTTGCAGGAGGCTGCCGAGGCAGATGCTATCTTGGAAGTGATCGATGCCTCAGCCCCGGATGCTGCAGCCAAAATGGCTGTGGTGGAAAAATTGCTTGACCAGCTTGGAGCGAGCAGGCAGGCCCGTTTTTATGTTTTTAATAAGATCGATCTACTTGAGAGCCCGCTCGCTGTGGATCCGGACCAGATTGACAATGAACCCAGTGAGCTCTTGCCGGCCTTTAATGAAGCCCTGGACCAGAGTAGGGGCAGACAGTCATTTTTGGTTTCTGCTTTAAACGGGCAGGGCATGGCAGAGCTAAAGCAGGCCATTGCGGAACAGGCTAGTGGCCGGATGCTGGCCCTGCGGCTTTTGCTGCCTTATAAGGAGGCGGGCCGGCTGGATTATATCCGCCGCTTTGGCCAGGTGGAGCAGCTTGATTACCAGCCTGAGGGCATAAAAGCACAAGTCAGGATCCGTTACAGTCACCTTGACCCCTTAAAGCCTTTTGTCATGCTTGCTGATCCAGAAAAATAAGGTTAAAATGTTTGCAGATCAAAGCTTTTTTAAGGGGGTGCAGCCAAGCGGCCATTGCGATGACTGAATATGAGAAGAAAATCAATCAACTGATGCTGGAGATATTTGACCGGATTCTGGTTACTGAGGAAAAAGCTTTAAGCCGGGGTAATTTCAGTGATCTGTCTGTGGCAGAGATGCACACTTTAGAAGGAATCGGCCTTTATCAGAGCCGGACAATGAGCGAGACAGCAGCAATCTTATCTATCACGACGGGCACCTTGACCGTAGCAGTGGATCGGTTGGTTAAAAAATCCTATGTGCAAAGACAACGTGATGACAAGGATCGGAGGGTTGTCCGTATCCAGCTAACTAAAAAGGGCAAGCTGGCCTTGCGTATGCACAATAAATTCCACACCTTGCTGGTTGAGCGGCTGACTGAACCACTGGATAACAAGCAGCGGGAAATCCTGCTGCGAACCCTGAAGGGGATCGCCAGCTTTGTCGGAGAACAATACAATCGTTATATGAATGAGCCTGATCAATATGCTCCGGCAACAGGCAAGTAGGAGAGCTAGATGACACAACCCAGTACGCCAGATATATTGTTATTTGTCCAGCAGCTAGTTGCTGATGTTGCTAATATCCCAGTGGACAGTCTGACTCCGCATACTGATCTGCTGGCTGAACTTGAACTTGATTCATTGGCCTTGTATGAAATAGTGATTGAACTGGAAGAAAAATATGATTTGCAAATAAGTGATGAAGAGATTGATAAGATCAGGACCATGGGCGATGTAGTCCAATATATTGACAGCCAGCTGCGCTAAAAAAGCTAGACACGAGGATTGACATGACAAGCCAAAAGGCGACGGTTTTCCGCTTTATTATCAATCCCCAGGCTGGCCGGCGGGATGGATCTTATTTGAAAGAAGATATTGCCAGTATATTTCAAGCGGCAGGCAAACTTGACTGCCAGACAATCATTACAGAAGCAGCAGGTCATGCAACTGAACTGAGCCGGGAGTTTGCCAGACAATATGGTGCTGAGGTTCTGGTCCTGGCTTGCGGTGGTGATGGCACAGCCCGGGAAGTGGCCACAGGCCTGGTTGGCAGCCCAGCCGCCATGGGTATTTTGCCTTTGGGTACAGCTAATGATTTCGCCCGTTATGCCCTTTCGACCTGTGATGTCAAAAAACTGCTGCCCAAGCTGCCTTATCCCCAGATCCGGCCGATCGACACGATAGCAGTGGATGATCAGATCAGCCTTAATATCACCTCATTGGGTTTTGATACAAAAGTCCTGCAAAAGGCCAGAATCATTGGTAAGCACTGGCGTAAACTGGGTAGTTTTGCTTACACACTGGCAATAGGCTGGGCTATTTTTGGGAAACGGCAGTATGAGATAGCGTACACTTTTGATGCAGTTAAACCAGACGGTGCGACAGAAAAAATCTCTGGCGAGACAAAAACAATTCTTGCCGCCATCTGTAACGGCCAGTTTTATGGCGGGGGCTTTAACCCGGCCCCGGCAGCCAGAGTTGATGACGGGCTGCTTTATTTCAGTATTGTTGACAATATGCCTCTTTGGCAGATCCCCGGCCTGATTCCTCACTATAAAAAGGGCACACACCTGCAACACCCTGCTGTGCATGGTTGGTCTGTGACTGGCGGTGAAGTGCGTGGTCTGGGTGAATTGCTGCTGGGCAACTATGACGGAGATCAATTCCAAAAAGATAAAATCAGCTTCACAGTGCTGGCAGGATCTTTGCGTTTTGCTTTTTATTGATCAGTGAAAACCCGGGGAATCTTCTTATTCTTGAAGCAGTCTGCCATCCAGCTGCTCAAGGCTGCTGTCATTTCTTTGGGATTTTTGTAATCTGCCGGATAGAGCGGCTGGCCAAAAACTACAATGACTTCTCTTTTGCGTTTTTCCTTGCTATCGAATGGCTGAGGTGCTTTCATATGACGGTTGAAGACCTCGTAGCCGCCGTCAATAAAAACCGGCAGTAAAGGAACCTTGCTTTTGAAAGCAATATAAGCGGCACCATCTTTAAACTCACCTAGTTTGCCGTCCGGACTTCTGGTCCCTTCCGGATGAACCAGCAAGATGTTGCCCTCCTCAACCTTCCGGCGGGCTATGATCAGGCCGCGGACAGGATTACCAAACCTGTCAACGGAAATAGCCCTACCCACCCTGACCATCACCTTGCCAAGCAGACCATGCTTGTCTTCCAAGTCTTTAGCGGCAATGCAGCTTAAAATACGGAAGTGGCTGCGCGGTAAAAATGAACCGATCCACATGCCATCGACATAGGTCTCGTGGTTGGCCGCCAGGACATATGGCGTTGTGCTGGGGATATTAGCCAAACCCTCGCCGCGTAAAATTATACCTAAATGCGTATAAGCCATGCCGAAAAGATAGGCCATATTGCCAACAAGGCCGCGGCGCAGGGGATAACGGCCTTGCTGCTGCGGTCTGCGGAACTGTTTTGTAGGCCGGGGCGACTTGGTCATGCCGCTTCTTTTTAACTGGTGAGTTGTCTGTTTCAAGACTTTTTACTCCTTTTTCAGCACTGCGAAATAACAGGCATTAATTTGTAGGATAACATATTATTTGTTAAAATACCAACCAGGCAGAGCTTCCTTTAGGCAATTTCGCCAAAGCGGTTCTAACAAAGAAAGGTCAGGCCATGGCAACACTTATTTATGGCACTAAAAGCGGCGTTTTGCAAGACTATTGCCTGGAGCAGGCCATCTTGGCAGCTGATCAGGCACCGCACCAACGCACTTTGATAATAGTGCCAGAACAAACTAAACTGGCTGTGGAGCAAGCTTACCTTGAGCTAGCAGCTAAGCCTGGCCTGATGCTGGCAGAAGTACTCAGTTTCCGTCGTCTGGCCTGGCGTTTACTCGGTGAAGTAGGCCGCCAGCCCCCTGCCAGCCTGGACAAGGCGGGCCAGGCCATGCTTGTTTACAATATCCTCAATCGCGACAAGGCAAAGTACCAACAGTTGGCTGGCCTGGCAGAAAAACCTGGCTTTATTAACCAGGTTACAGCGGTGCTGGGCGACCTGAAAAGATACCGTATCCAAGCAGCGGATCTGGCAGCAGCTGCTGATCAGATAGATGATCGCGCCTTTGCAGCCAAAAGCCATGACCTGGCCCTTATCCTGGCTGCCTATGCTGCAAAGACCAGCCAGGACAATCTGACCGACAGTGAAGATGACCTGGAGATCCTGGCCTTACTGCTGGAGGAGCTGGCCCGGCAAAAAGAGCTGGTCTGGCCCCTGAACCGTCTGGCCTGGCTGCATAAGGCGGATGTCTGGATCTGTGGTTTTGCCCAGTTGCGCGTCTTTACACCCCAAGAAGAAGCTATCATCCAGGCCCTTGATAAAATCTGCCAGAGCCTGTCCCTGACAGTGCTGGCGGATGTTATTCCGTTTGACAAGGCCGGCCTGGATCATGGTGCTGATGCTTATATGGCAGGCCGCAGCACGGCTTTACGGCTGCAAAGCATTTTGCCTGGCCTGCATCTTATCCAAAAAGATCAGGCAGACACTGAATTGGCCGGCCAGCTGCGCCAGCTGCTCCGAACCGGTAAGTTGGCTGACGATGAACAAGCCCTGGGCCAGCTGGGGCTGGTCCTGGCCGAAAGCACAGATGATGAGCTGGCCTGGACAGCCGGCAAAGTGCGTCAGCTGGTCCAGCTGGAAGGATACCGCTATCAGGATATCAGCATAGCACTGGCTGATCCGGGCGGAGCGACTGCCCGTCTGCGGGCTGTTTTCCGCGAGTATGGTATCCCACTTTTCCTGGACCAGGAGCGCCCTTTCAGCAACACACCATTTATGCGTTTTATACTAGGTCTGCTTGATACCGGCTTGAGTGGCTGGTCCCGTTACAGCCTGATGGCTTATTTACGCTCAGGCCTGACCTCACTTTTACCAGGCCAGATTGACCAGTTGGAAAATAAATGGCTGGCCCGTGGTCTTTTCCGGCAGGATCGCCTTTTTGCTGATCAATATTATGAAGATGAACAACTGCTGGCCTGGCGTGACCAAGCCCTTTTGCCCCTGCGCCAGCTCCTGGCTGATCTTGCTTCTGCCAAAAAAGTACAAGGCAAAGTGCAGGTGCTGCGGGAGTTTTTCGCCAGCGAGAATATTGCCGGCCGGCTGGAGCAGCGGATTGATGAACTGGTCCTGGCTGACGAAATGGATCTGGCAGTTACCCTGGCGCGCTCCTGGAATGCTTTTGACCATGTGCTGGACCAGTTGCTGCTTCTGGCCGGCGAGCTGAAGGTCTCCTTGCAGCACTGGCGTGATCTGCTTTTTACCGGCATGGAGGCTGCTGTTAGCGGAGTCATCCCCTCGGCTATCGACCAGGTCAGCATTGCTGATTTGCCCCGGGCTATGCTGCGCCAGACTAAGGTCCTCTTTCTGGTTGGAGCCGGAGCTGCTCAGCTGCCGCCGCCACGGCCGCCAGAGGGCTTGCTCAAGGATCCGGATCGGCAGAAATTGTCCCAGGCCCTGGACCTGCAGCTGCCCAGCAATCTGCGGGACAAGGCCTTTGCCGATGCTTGTGTCCTGGAAAGCCTGCTGACAGGGCCAGCCCAGCAGCTTTTTATAACAGCTCCTTTGGCGACACCGGCTCAGCTTGTCCGCTTGCTGGCCCGGACCTTCCCGGCCAATGTTACAGTCCTGCCGGTAGAAGCCAACTGGGGTGACGCGCGCCTTTTTGCTCCGGCGCCAGCCGCTAGATGGCTGCAAAGACAAGGGCAGCCGGCAGATGAAAAACTGGAAAAAGTTTTAGCCGGAGCCGGGCTGGGCCGTCTGGCCCCAAGCAGTTTTTCCAGCCAGCTCAGCCCGGCCACCATGGCTGCCCTTTATCCCCAGCCCCAATCTCTCAGTGTCTCTCAGCTGGAAAAGTATGCAGCCTGCCCCTTCAGCCACCTGGCGGAAAGGGTCCTGTCATTGCGGCCCCGGCCGCAATGGCAGCTGGAAGTGACAGAAAGTGGTACCCTGCTGCATGAGATCCTGGAAAGAGCTCTTATACTACTGAAAAATGAGTTGACTGGCTGGTTGCAGCAAGATCAATCAGCTGAGGAATTTTGGCGTAAATGGCAGGAAAAGTATCTGGGGCAGCTGCTGGAGAACTGGTTTTTGGCAGCTGTCCAGGCCAAAGGCCTGGAACGGTTGCTGGACCCGGGACTTAAAGCTTCACTGGGCAGAAGGATCCGCCGCACAGTCGAGTCCAGTCTTATTGCTATCATGGGCCACTACGAGGCTGACCACTTTGCCCCGGCTGAGTTTGAATGGTTCTTTGGGCCTGGTTCAAAAAATCAGTTGATCCTGCCGCTAGACCAGCAAAAAAAGATTCATCTGCAAGGGCTGATTGACAGGATTGACCGGCAAGGTGTGGGTTTCAGGGTGGTCGATTATAAAAGCGGCCAAAGAACAGTGGACTTTACAGCCCTCTATCATGGCCTGGCCTTGCAACTGCCGGTCTATCTGGCTGCTTATGCCGCCGCTAGACAGGATTTGAGCATGCTGGATGCTGCCTGGTTCACTGTTAACCGGCCCTTGTTGTCTTTAAAAAATGGCCAGCTGCTTGCTGAAGAAGAGATCCGGCAAAATCTGCTCAAACAACAAAAACCCATCAGTCTTGGCCTAAGCCAGCCAGATCTGGAATTGCTTTGCCGTCACAGTATGGGCCAGGCTGCCCGTCTGGCCCGCCAGTTGCTGCAAGGCAGTTTTCCTGTCCGGCCTGCCAAATTGCCTGGTAAGCCTGCGCCCTGTGAATATTGTGCTTATCAGGCTATCTGTATGTTTGACAGCCAACAGGTGCCTTGGCAGCGCCTGAGCAGACTGCAGGGACAGTCAGACGATGGCAAGCGCCTGACGGCCAGGCAGGTGTTTTTAGAAAAATTGCGAGCCGGGGAGGATAAGCTATGAAGCTGGTATTCACCAAAGAACAAACAGAGGTCATCCAGGCCAAAAAGCAGAACATCCTCGTGTCAGCAGCGGCTGGCTCGGGCAAGACGGCAGTTTTGACGGAAAGGATCGTCCAGCGGATCAGACAAGGTCAGCTTGATATCAGCCAGGTGCTGGTGGTTACTTTCACAGAGGCGGCAGCTCATAATATGCGGGCCAGGCTGGAGACTGGCTTGCGCCAGGCCAGGGATGAGAGTAAAGACAGCCAGGAGCGGCAAAGGCTGGGCCGGCAGCTGGCCCTCTTGCCGACAGCGGCTATTTCAACCATCCATGCTTTCTGCCTCCAAGTCATTCGCGATTTCTACCATCTGGCCCTGGATGAAAAAGGCCAACCCCTGGTAGAACCAGGCTTTGCGGTGCAGGACCAGGTTGAAGCAGACCTTTTGCTGCGCCAGCAGATTGACGAACTGCTGGATGATTATTATCTCAAAATTGACCAGGCTGCAGAAGAAGACCAGGCTGCAGAAGAAGGCCAGTCTGATTTTGTTGCTGAGACGGCGGCCTTCTACCGGTTGCTTGATGGCTACGGTGACAGCCGCAGTGACCAGCCCTTCCGGGAACTGCTGCGGCAGCTTTTCTATTATCTGCGCAGCCTGCCTGACTACCTCAGTTTTGCCCGGGCCAGACTAACTGAGATAGAGCAGGCAGCCACTGATTTTTCCAGCTCACTGCATTGTCAGACCTTGATCGACCAACTGCGCCTGCGCCTGGACCGGGCCAGACCTGTCCTGCCCAGGCTGGAAAACATCCTGGCAGAACAGGTCATCTTTCTTAAGGACAAAAAACGCAATCAGGAGGTCAGGGCCGAAATGGCGGCAGGGATCCAGATCCTGGCGGATCTTACTGTTTACCTTGAGCAGGACAAGATCAGCTGGGATGAGATTTGCCGGCGTGGCCAGGCCCTGGCTGATTTTAAGCTGCCGCGGGCGGCCAAAAGCGACAGCAGTGAAAAAACCGCATTTTTGACTTTATTCAGCGAAAATTTAGCCGAGGCGATTTGCTGTCTGAGTGGCAATCTGGCCACGGACAGGTTCAAACGCCATTTTTTGTTTGACACAGAGCATATCTTCAATAAAAGCTCAACTGTGATCGAAGCTGAAATCCAAAGCATGCTGCCGGCCTTGCATTGCCTCATCAACTTGCTGGGCGAGCTGGACAGCCGTTATAGTGCAGAAAAACGGCGGATGGCGGTGCTGGACTTCAGTGACTTTGAACACATAGCCCTGACCATCCTGCGCCAAAGCCAAGCTAATGATTATTATAAGCAACGGTTTTGGGAAGTTTATATTGATGAATATCAGGACACCAGCAGTATTCAAGAGAGTATTCTCACCGCAGTCAGCTGCGCTAATTGCCTCATGGTCGGTGATATCAAGCAAAGCATCTACCGCTTCCGCCATGCCAGACCAGAAATCTTCAGCCACAAGGCTACTGCTTATCAGAAGGCACAGCAAGGCCAGCTCTTGGAGCTGAACAAGAACTTTCGCAGTGTCAGGAGCATCCTGGCGGCGGTCAATGATCTTTTTGCCCAGCTGATGAGCCGGGGTAGTGCCGAGATTGACTATGATATCCACCAGGCCCTGGTGCCGGTGCGGCAGGACCAGGCCGACCCAGCAGTCAACATTCTCCTGCTGGCTGTAAATGACAGTGTGAGTAATGACCCATCTGAAGCAGAAGGGGAAGAAAGCAGCTCCGCCGAATCAGACTGGCAGGACCTGGCGGTTTACGAGAAGGAAGCCCAGGCAGCAGTGCAAAAATTGCAGCAACTGCATGCTGAGGGCAGGCCCTGGCAGGACATGGTCATCCTGGCCCGGACCAGGCGGATCGTCAGCAGCTACAAGGCGCAATTGGAACAAGCCGGGATTCCGGTTCAGGCCGTTAGTGCCAGCCAGGCCCTGGATAGCCCCCAGGTCCAGCTTTTGGAAAGTATGCTGCACATCCTGGATAACTGGCGCCAGGACATCCACCTGGCAGCTGTCCTACACAGTCGGATCGGTCCGGTCAGCTTCGCAATTGAAGAGTTGGCGGAGCTGCGCTTGTTCGGCCAAAAGCAGCAGCTGGAGTTTTTTCACGAAGCAGCCTTCACTTATGGCCAGTCAGGTCCAAAAGACAAGCTCAGGTCTGATTTAGCCCTGTTTTTTGCCTGGCTGGATCATTTAAGAGCCCAGGAACAGCTCCTGCCGCTCGGTGAGCTGATTGGCTTGATCTTTGCCGAATCTGACTGGCTCAATCAATTGGCTGCCGGGCCCGGGGGTGCAGCCCAGGTGCGCCTTTTACGCCAGTTTCAAGCCGGGGCTGAGGAATATGAAAAAACCAGGCAAAAAGGGCTATTCCGCTTTGTCCGCTATCTGGAAAGCCGCCGCCAGCTTGATTTGGCTGACAATTTCCTGCCAGAGGCAGCCGGTGATGAAAATGTTGTCAAGATTATGACTATCCACGCCAGTAAAGGCTTGGAGTTTCCCCTTGTTTTTCTGGCTGGTCTAGGCAGCAGGATCACTGGTCGGGACAGTCTGGCGCCTGTTCTTTTTAGCGAAAACCTGGGCCTGGGTTTTGATTATACGGATCCGGAAAAAAGGATCCGCTACCCCACACACTTGAAGCTGGCTATGCTGGACGATAGCAAAAGAGCTGACTTGGCAGAGGAAATGCGCTTGTTTTATGTTGCCTTAACCAGGGCTAAGGAACAGCTTTACCTGCTTGCAGCCCTGGATCTGGATCCGGCCAAAGGCAGTCCGCGCCTCAGTTTTTTGCATGAGCAGGCCTGCCGGGTAAAAACCAGGCAACTGCCGGATCATCTGGTCCGCTCTGCCCGTTCTTATCTGGAATGGCTGATCCTGGCCCTGGCTAGAAACGAGGCACTTGAACTTGATTTTTTACATGGCGAACTGGCCGGGCCAGCCCCAGGTCCATCGCCAGTGTCTGCCGGCAATAATCCTGCCGTGCCAGGTTTGGCTGAGTATTTCACTGACTGGCAGCTGGAAAGAATAAAACCGGTTGAACTGGTCAGAGACAGTCAGGCTGTTACAGAAAAGACCAAGCCGCCGGCCGAGCCTTATTCCAGCCCGGTAAATCTGGACTGGGACCAGCTCCTTGTGCAGCCCTATCGGTATGGCGGAGCAGCCCGGCTGCCTGTCAAGATGACTGTCAGTGAACTAAAGCAACGCCAGCAGCCTCTGGATGAAGACACTGAACTGGACAGTCTGCGTGGTATTGATCTGACCTTGGCTTTGCCGGAAACAAAAGCAGAGCAGGCAGCTGGCGGGACCAGTCTGGGCACAGCCCTGCATCTGGTCTTTCGTTATCTGGACCTGCTGGCAGCCAGAAGGGCCGGCAGCCTGCTCCAGATAGAAGAACAACTGGAAAAAATGCGCCAGACAGCTATGCTGACTGAGGCTGAGTTTACTGCAGTCCAGCCTTTTGCCAGCCTAGTGCTGGACTATGTTCTTTCGCCTGCAGCCGCCCAGCTGGCCCAGGTCATGCAAAATGATCCGGCTGCCGTTCATCTGGAAATGCCTTTTACACTGGCATTGCCGGCCCGGGATGTATATGAGCAGGAGGAGGAACTGGCAGAGCAGGACCAGGTCATGGTCCAAGGTATAATTGATTGCTGGTATGAAAAAGATGGGGCCATAACTTTGCTTGATTACAAGTCTGATTTGATCAGGGCCCTTCCAGAAGACACGGTCCAGATCCTGACCCAGCGCTACCAGGTCCAGCTGGGCTGGTACAAGAAGGCCCTGGAAGCCCTGACTGGCCTGCCGGTGAAAAACAGCTTCATCTGGTTGATCAGGCAGGCAAGGTTAATCCCGCTTGAGCTGGTCTGACTTGCTCTGCTGGCGGCGCTGCTGGAAAAAATCCTGCAGCAGGGCCCGGCTTTCTTCTGCTAAAAGACCAGGTACAACAGTCACCTTGTGATTATGCTGTAAGGCAAAAACATCTGTAAATGAGCCGCAGGCTCCTGTTTTAGGGTCGGAGGCTGCAAAATATAGTGTGCGCAGCCTGGCCTGGATAATGGCACCGGCGCACATAAGACAGGGCTCTAGGGTGACATAGATATCACATTCAGTCAGGCGCCAGCTGCCCAGGCGGCGGCAGGCCTGGCGCAGGGCAATCAGTTCGGCATGCAAGGTGACATCCTGCCTGGACTGGCGCAGGTTGTAGCCACGGCCCAAGATAAGGCCGTCCTTGACAATCAGGGCCCCAACCGGCACCTCAGCGGCTGCGGCCGCCTTGCGGGCCTGGCCCAGGGCCAGCTGCATCAGACGTTCGTTATCCTTATTTTGCATAATCTGTCAGTTCTAGAGAGCCTAACTGCCTGATCCGCATCTGTCTGGCTGCAGCCGGGCCGAAAAGGCCGGACATGCCGGTCAGGTAGCTCTCAGCCAGGTCCAGGGGCACAAAGGCCTGGATGGTTCCGGCAAAACCACCACCATGCACCCGGCTGGCGCCACGCCCGGCCAGGATCTTTTCTGACAGGGCCAGGGCCAAAGAGAGAGGCTGCTCAGATGGATTGCTGCTGGTGAAGACATTTTGCAACTGACTGCGCGAACTGCGGCCAGAAGCCTTGACCAGTTCGAAAAAGCTAGCCAGGTCGCCTGCTTTCAAAGCCAGGACCTGGTCGCTGACCCGCTTGTTTTCTTGGAAAAAGTGCATGGCTCGAAGCAGAGCGCGGTCACTGATCTGGCCATGGATCTGGGCTAGTTCTTGCCAAAACCGGGCCGTTTCGACATGACCCAGATGTTTTTGCTGGAAAAGAGCCGCAACCTGGCCCATTTCAGCTGGGATTGCGGCATATTCATAAGTCAGGTCTGCATGGCTGCCGCCAGTATCCGTGATGATCAGGACATGGTCAGTTGCAGCAAAATCAAAGTCAAGTTTTTCCAACTGGGGATCAGCGGGATCTGCGAAATCGATCGTCATAAAACCACCGACCGAACAGCCGCATTGGTCCATCAGGCCGCTGGGCTTACCAAAATAATTGTTCTCGGCATATTGGCCGATAAGCGCCCGTTCCAGAGGCGAGAGCCTGCCCTGATTCCAGATCTGGTCCAGGATGGTAGCCACCATGATCTCAAAGGCAGCTGAGGAACTAAGGCCCGAGCCCTTGGGCACATGGCTGGTAGTGTAGGCATCAAAGCCGCCGATCTGACAGCCGCGCCTGGCAAAACCGGCCGCTATACCCCTGATCAGGGCGGCTGAATGTTCTTTTTCTGCTGCAACCGGTTTTAAGTCAGTCAGGTCAATCACATCCATGCGGGGAAAACCTTCTGACTTGAGCCGGATCACATTATCATTATTTGGCGCAGCCAGGGCGATTATATCCAGGTCAACTGAAGCACACAGGACCCGGCCCTGCTGGTGGTCAGTATGATTGCCGCCGATCTCTGTCCGGCCGGGTGTGGAAAAAAGGCGGACCTGGCCGTGCTGGGGAAACTCTTTTTGGAAAAGTGCAGCTAACTGCCGCCAGCGGTCGGCCTGTCTTTGGCAGGCCGCCTGGTCACCATAAAGCTGCCGGAATAGAGAGGCTAGCTGATCAGCTGCTAGAAAATTTTGGATGCCGCTTAGACTAATCATGAAGTATCCTCCTGCTATGATTCATCTGGATAGAGGTGTTTTACCAAAGCTGCAGCAGCCTGGTCGATCCGCACAGGTAAAGCCTCATCAACAAGGCCGGCTATTTCCAGGCGGCATTTGCCGACAGGGATGAGAATTTTACAGGCTGAGGAACCGGCTATAGCCCCGGCCATCTTGCTGCTCAGTTCGCCGTACATGGATCCTGCTGCTAAAATACCCAGCGCACCCATGATGACAGTGGCATCCTGGCAATTCCAGATCACAGCAGATTCACCTGTTGCACCGGCATCCGCACCGGCCTTGAGCATGGCTGAGGTGGCCAGAGCATTGGTGCCGACAGCCACCAGTTCAAAGCCGGACCAGCCGGCAGATCTGATTTTTTCTATCAGCGCTTTACCGATGCCGCCACCTTGGCCATCGATAACAACCACTTTTTTAAAACTTGCCATTTTGGCGCTCTCCTTGCTATCAATCCGATTACCATTTATAATAGCATATTGTCGCCGGCAAATAAGCTGGTCAAATATGGTTCATATTTATCTGCCGGACAAAATGTAAAAAAAGAGGATAATATTTATGTCTATCCAAGAAGGTCGCTGCCCTAATTGCGGTTCGATCCTGCAGGTTGACGCTAAAGCCGAAAAAGGTCACTGTCTGTTTTGTGATGCTGTTTTTCCGGTCAGCGAAGCTCTGGAAATAGCTGACAATCCAGCTGAGCACAGTTTCCCTAACCTGCCTCAGCCCAAATACGAAGGACCCAGTCTGCAGCCGCAGGGCGGCAAAGGCCAGTCTGCTCCGGCCAAGCCGAAGAAAAAGCCCAAACCGGCACCACCTCCGGTCTATATACCCCAAGAACCGGTCAAATTGCCGGATGTTCGTTTATCACGCAAGGTGAAAATGCGGATCCTGCTGATATCTGTTGTGGCGATTTTGCTGATCGCAGGCACAGTGGTGCCGCTGATCATGCAGCGCAATAAGGTGCGGCAAGCCCTGCTGGCAGATCTGTCCGGCCTGGCTTCCTTCACGATTGACACTACGCAAGATGCCGCCATCCGGCACACAGCCAATAACTACCTGCTGCTGGCAACAAAAGATAGTGTCAGTGAAAGTGAAATGATTGATTTCTTCAAGGCTTTTTGTGAAAAACGTGCCGAAATAACTGGGACAGATCCGGATAACTTTGCCAAGACCTATGGCCGGGTGACAGTAAAGCTGGTTTTTGCGGATGGTGGTTATGAAATCAGTCAGCCGGCCAGTCTGGCTGAGCTGGAAGATGGCCAGGCTGTTACTTTGCTGCCATGAAAAAAATAAACCTGTTGGCTTCATGCCGGGCTGGCTTTCGCGAGGACAGTTGGTGGAGCAGGCTATTGATCGCTGCCATCTATCTGCCCTCCCTGCTTTTTTACTTTTTCACCAATCGACTCACCCATAACCCGGCCAGAGCTTTTGTCTTCAAATTCAGCCTTGATGACAAAATGCCCCTGCTGCCGGTTTTTGTCCTGCCCTATATCAGCTGGTTTTTCTTCATTGCAGCAATATTTTTCTATCTGGTCTTTGACCGCAGCCAGGGGAGGCGGGTCTATCGTCATACAGCAGCAATGGTGCTGGTTGGAATTCTAGCTTCTTTTATCTTCTTTGTCTTCCCGACCTATGTGCCCAGGCCAGAGCTTACTCCGACCAGTTGGACCAGCCGCCTGCTCTTGCTGATCTATGCAGTTGATGAACCCTACAACTGTTTTCCCAGCCTGCATGTGGCCAAAGCTGTGATCGGCGGCATTTCACTATGGCTTTATGGACCACGCCATTTTATCTTCCGTTTCCTGACCGGCCTTTTAATTGTTCTGATCATGCTTTCTACAGTACTGACCAGGCAGCATTACTGGCCGGATGTGCTGGGCGGGATCGTCTTGGCACTGCTTTGTTATAAACTGGCCTGGCTACTGCTGCCAGACCAGAAGCTAGGTCTGGCCAAGTCTGCTGTAAGCTAATGTTATTGCTTTGTTTTTATCATGTTCACATTTATTCATATTCTTTTATAAAATTAGTCAAAGACTTTTGTTAGATTAGAAGTATAGCAAGACGGGAATTGCTAACCTCCTTCTTTCATACTTTTCTCCTCCAATTTAGGACAATTCCGGGAGTGGTGCCCCGGAATTGTTTCGTATTGCCCGCCAGTGGCAAGTTCGACCAGTTGCCGGACCAGCAAAGCATGTTCGGCCAGAGCTGTGTGCCCGGCAGGGGTCAAAGTGTAGCTGCCTCGACCTGGGGAGCTGAACCAGCCATAATGGTTGTCATAGAGGATCTGCCAGGTTTTAGGACCGGCACCCAGCTGGCGCAGCCGGGCAGCGCTGGCTGTTGCTTCTTTGCCTAAAAGTGCTGCTGCTAAAAGTGCCTGCTGTTTGTAAACCGTCATGCGGGCCTTTTGGCTGCCACCGATATTATGATCCCCGATCCGGCCCCAAAACTCTTCTTTTAGTTGATTGAAGCGTTTTTTGTTGCTCCGGATGATTTGGCTGCGATCCAGCATGCGGGGCAAAAGGATTGTTTCGACCGGTTGGCCGGGCAGATCCAGGCTGACCAGGAAAAGCCCCAGTTCCAGACGTTGTAATAAATGCAGCAATTCCTGCCACCTGCTTCTTTTCAGCTGCCGGCCTGGCTTTGGCACAGCGATCCAGACTTCGGGCAGGAGACGCTGGCGCTGGACTGCCTGGCTGATGACAGCCAGGTTGAGGCTGAGTTTTAGTTCAACTGCCAGCAATTGCTGCTGCCTGGCTGCGACCAGGTCACAGTCATTGACTTCGGCTTTGACAGTGTAGCCGGCCTTTTCCAGATGGCGGCGGATTGGTTCATACAAATCAGTTTCCATTAACTTTTGTGCCATGGACTGCTCCTTAATGCTGGGCGCTCTTGCCAAAAGTGTACCTGTCAGCAGAAATATTGTACCATTAAGCCTGTTCTATGTTCATTTTGGAAAAAGAGGTATAGATGCATGAATCTAGACAATAAAACTTTACAGGTTACTTATCTGGAGCACAGTGCCTGGCTTGTCACTAAAAATGACCAGGCCTGGCTTTTTGATTATGGCCAGCTGCCTAAGCGCCAGAAGGCTCTGGACCTGGCTGATCTAGGCCAAAAGCAGCTGAGTGTGTTTTTTTCACATCTGCATCAGGATCACTGGCAGGCGGATCTGGCCCGCCAGGCCCTGGACCGGCCCGGCAGCAAGGTTTTCTTAGGTATTACCACGCCAACTGAAAAACCGTCCGGTTTGCCTGGCTTGATTACCATGCTGCCCCGCACCAGCTATAAGGACGGACAATTGACAGTGCTGGCCAGTGGTTCAACTGACCAGGGGGTATCTTTTTTAGTGCAGCAGGCTGGCCTTTTGATCTACCATGGTGGTGATCTGGCGGTTTGGGATAATACGGCACAGTACCAGGATGGATATCGCCAGGAAATTGACTGGCTGGCCGGCCAGTTGGGCCAAGCACAGCCCCTCTTGGCTTTTATTCCTGTCTCTACTTCAGATGGTTATCAAGAGGAGCCTCTCCTGGCTGGTATCAGCTACTTCTTACGTAAGATCAGGCCCCGCTATATCCTGCCCATGCATGCGCATGGCTATGAGCAGCTTTATAGCAGTTTTGCCAGTTGGCTGCGTGGGCAGCCAAGCGATGCTGAACTCTTGCAGGCTAAACAGGCAGGAGATTATTTTCAGCTAGAAGGGCAAGATTATGTGCAGGATCAGGCCTAAAATCCCCGCGCCACCGATCAGGAGCAGGGGATGGATTTTGCCGCGCAGCTGCAAAACAAAGGTGATGGCGAAAATTAGCAAAGCCAGTGGATTAATAGCCTGGCGGGGCTGGCTGAGAAGCAGTTGCAGCCATGCCAGAGCAGACTGGCCGGCGCTTGTCGTTAAAAGCGCAGTCTGGCCGATAAAGATACCTGCTGATATGATCAATCCGACAACAACTGGCCGGATCCCATAAAAAACCTGGTTGAATAGGGGTTTGTCCTGCCAGCGGGCGACAAAACGGGCCACCAGCAAAACTAAAAGTAAAGAAGGCAAGGTGACACCAATTGTTGCAGATGCACTACCCAGGACACCAGCAACTTTGTAACCGACAAAGGTGGCTGAATTTATAGCTATGGGGCCGGGTGTCATTTCAGCGATTGCCACTATATCGGCAAATTGGGCGGCTGACAGCCAGGCATGGTTCAGGATCTCACTTTGGATCAGCGGAATCATGGCATAGCCGCCACCAAAGCTGAAAAGGCCGATCCGGAAAAAAGACCAGAACAGTTGCAAAAGCACCAGCATGATCAGACCTCCTCCTTATGTTGCGGATCTTTTTTTCTGGCCAGGGCAGGCTGTAGCCAGTGCAGCAAAAAGCCGGTGGCTGCACCACCCAGGATGGCGATCAGGGCATGCACTTTAAAAACAACAACCAGAAGTACAGCTGCCAAGGCCAGAGCTGCTGTCAGCCAATCCTTGATCACTTTTTTTGCCATATTGATCGATGTGACCAGGATCAGGGCAGTCACAGCAGCCAGGACTCCATTGAAGAAGTATTGCACATATTGGTTGTCCTGGAAGCCGGCTGAGCTGATGGCAATGATCAAGATTACGAGAAAAGAAGGCAGAGTGCAGCCCAGCATGGCAGATAGGGCGCCGCTGGTTCCAGCTAGATGCCTGCCGATGAAAATAGAAGAATTTACAGCAACGGGGCCGGGCATGGACTGAGCCAGGGCGATCATGTCCAAAAGCTCATCTGTCTCGATCCATTTGTGGGTCACACTGACTTCGCGCTCAATCAAAGGCAGCATGGCAAAGCCGCCTCCGAATGTAAAAAGGCCGATACGAAAAAAAGTGGAAAAGAGGCGCCAGCGGATCCGCGGGTGCAGCTGTTTTTGGGGCATCTTTAATCCTCCTGCTGCCTAGTTTGTTAAAAAGTCAACAAGATTTAGTATATGACAGCTGGGCTGTCAGCGCAAATCAGGTATCCCAGTCAGCTAGAATATCATCTGGTGCTGCCGATGACGGGTCAGCTTCACCATGCCGGACCACAATCATACAGGCAAAGGCCAGGATAAAAGCAATGATGGAGTAGGGAAACAAGCTGGCATAGTCTGCTGTCAGATCCCGGATCCAACCGAAAAGGATGGGGCTGACAATGGCTGCGCTGAAAGAGAAGAAGTAATAATAGCCTGTGAAGCTGCCGATTTTTTCTTCGCTGGCCAGCTCGACAACCATGGGCAGGGAATTGATATTGATGCAGGCCCAAAAAAGGCCGCCCAAAAGCAGCAGGCCGCGTAATATCAGCAGGTCTTCCACAAAAAGCATCGGCACAAAGGCTAGGACCATGCCAGTCAGGCCGATCATGATCAGACGCTTGCGGCCATACTTGCTGGCCAGGATGCCGGCCGGCAGGGCAAAAGCGACCAGAGCCAGGGAGAATAAGGCCAGGGTCATGGCAGCGTCGCCCTTGCTGATGCCCAGCTGTTTGGTGGCGTAAAGTGTGAAAAAAGATTCAACCGCATTATAACCGCAAAACCAGAAAAAGATCGCCAGTAAAAGAGCTGCCAGGCTGCGTTTTTCTGCCTTGTCCAGGCCAGCCAGGCTGCTGCTTTTACCAGACTTGGCCGGGTCGCTTTCGCTTGATCCGGCTTTACTCAAAAGATCATCCCGGCCTTCCATAACCCGGGCCAGGCGCCGGTTGTCGGGTTCTTTGACAAAGAAAAAGAGCATGGCCAGGGCAAAGAGCATAATGATGGAGCCCATCAGGAAGGGCATATTATCTCCGCCGACATTGGCCAGGAAACCTCCGGCTAAAAAGGCGATGATACCGCCGACACCACCCATCAGGTTGATGATGCCGTTGGCCTTGCTGCGGTGGACAGGAGCGGTCATGTCTGGCATCAGGGAAACAACAGGGGAGCGCCAGACTGACATAACCAGGTTGAATAAGATGATGACGCTCATCATGGTCAGGAGGCTGCCGGTGCGGGGGATGAAGAAAAAGGCAGCCGCACAGACAGGAATGCCGACCATGATATAAGGCATTCTTTTACCGAACCTGGTTCTGGTTTTGTCACTGATCTGGCCAAAGAGGGGCTGGAAGATGACACCGAAGATATTGTCGATCGTCATGATAAAACCGATCAGGGCAGAACTTTGCAGATAGCGTTCCTCGAGCAGGACGGGGACAAAACTGTTGTAAAGGCTCCAGGCCAGAGAACTGGCAAAAAAGCCAAAGCCGATCAGGAATGTTTTGCGGTAATTGAGCGCTTTCATTGGTCATCCTTTCCCTGGCAGCTTCAGCTGCGGCCAGCCAGTTTGAGAGCCAGGTCCGGCACATCCGTGATGATCGCATCCGGTGCCAGAGCAAGGGCCGCCAAGAGTTCCTCCTCCTTGTTGATGGTCCAGGTGTTGACAGCTATGCCAGCTGCCTGGCAGTCCTGGACCAGGCCGGGAATGCGCAGGTTGGGGTAGTAGGGGTGGATAGCCTTGGCCCCGCAGGAGATGGCATAGTTCCAGGGCTGGTAAAGCCCGCTGTTGTATAAAAGGCCACAGGGGACATTTAGATTTCTAGCCTGGCTGATGCGGGCGGCCAGGGCCATACTGTAATGGTTAAAAGAAGAAAGGCAGATCAGCTCGATCATTTTATGCTCAAGGGCTAGATCAAAGATGGCTTCTTCCAGGCCGGGATAGAGGTTAGCGGAATTTTTCAGTTCAATATTGATCATCAGGCCGGCCGGGCGGTACAGATCAAAGACTTCAGCCAGGGTTGGTATCTCCTGTTTGGCATAGCCGGGCTTAATCAGGCCAAAATCAAAGCGGCGCAGCTGGTCCAGGGTCATCTGGCTGACCAGGCCGGTCTGGCCTGTCACCCGGCTGATACTGTCGTCATGGGTGACGACAATCTTCTTGTCTGCTGTCAGGTGCACATCCAGTTCGGCACCGTCAGCACCTTGGCTCAAGGCAAGTTCAAAAGCTGCCATCGTATTTTCCGGTGCAGCCTGGCTGGAGCCCCGATGGGCCCAGATTTTTGTTTTCATAAGTCTTGTCCTCCATCTTTTCTAAAGTTAATTTAGCAATAATGCCTCTATTAAAAAATTATACCACTGCCTGTCAGGCTTGTGAGGGAAAAACCAGCTTGATTTGACAAATAGGAACAAGCCAAGCATATTAATAAAAACAGCTGTTTGTTCTGGAAAAATCATGGAGGTGGCTATGGCACAGTTAACACAGATGAATATTATCAGCGTTGGCCAGATCGAAAGCCAGCTGGGTGTGCGCAGGTTTCCTGATTTTGTGGCAGCCTGTGAGACTGTTTTCCAGGCAAAAATCGCGGATGCAGCTGCCCGTATTCTCAAAAAAGGCACGGTCAGGGCTGTTTTTGTTTCGGGTCCCACTGCTTCCGGTAAAACAACTTTTTCCGATCGCCTGGCCCGGGCCCTGACTCAAAAAGGCCGGCCCAGCCGGGTTCTTTCTCTGGATGACTACTATACAACAACCACCACTAGATTTGATGAGCAGGGCCGGCCTGATTTTGAATCAATCGATATGCTGGACACAGATGCCCTGGTGGAAGATTTCACTGGCCTGCTGGCCGGGCGCAGAGTTCAGCTGCCCACCTTTGATTTCACCAGCCGCAGCCAGATCATCGAAGAACACAAAAATATCCAGCTGCTGGCCGAAGATATCCTCATCACTGAAGGCCTACATGGTCTTTCCAGTGATATCATCGCCCATCTGCCGCCAGAGCAGATCTACGGCATTTTCATCATGCCCTGGTGCACTCTTTTGGACGGGCGCCAGTTACTGGGCAGCCGCGACCTGCGCATTTTACGGCGGATCTCACGTGATGTGATGCACCGGGGCTCAACCGCCCTGGCTACCTTGGACTACTGGCCGATGATTGACCATACAGAAGCTCATTTTTTCCCTGAATATCTGGCCAGTGCTGATCTGTATGTCAATTCCAGCCTGCCTTATGAGTTTGTCATCATACCGCCTCTGGCTGCAGCCCAGATTAAACATTCACTTGAGCTGTATGAAAAAGGCAACCTGCCTGGTTCAGTTTATTTTCAGGACAGCCCGCAAGCTTATGCTGATCTGGCAGCTGCAGTCAGAGCAGCGCGTGATCTGCTGGCGGCAACCCAGCGCCTGCCTGCTGCAGACCTGGCTGTGGTGCCGCCTGATTCCATCCTGCAGGAGTTTATCAAATGACAAATGAACTGCCCCGGCTGATCCAGACCGGCAGCTGGTCCGGCGGACACATCCAGGGTATTGCAGTTGATCTGGCCCGGGGCTGGATCTACTGTTCCTTTACAACCAGGCTGGTGAAACTGGATCTGGCAGGACGGGTGCTGGGCTCAGTTAGCGGCCTGCTCGGCCACCTGGGTTGCCTGGCTTTTTGCCCGGCCAATGGACTGGTCTACGGTTCTTTGGAATTTAAAGAAGATGCGATCGGGCAGGCCATCCTGAAGCAGTCAGGCAGCCGGCAAAAACTAGAGACTGGCTTTTATGTGGCTGTTTTTGCCGGCGAAAAGATTGACCGCCTTGACATGGATGCTGACCAGGATGGCATCATGACCAGTGTCTGGCTGGAGGAAGTGGTGGCCGACCATACAGGCAGCTGGCAGCAAGAGGGCCAGCTGATGCGGTTCAATCATGCCTGCAGCGGCATTGACGGTATTTCCTTTGGGCCAGATTTCGGAGCGCCTCCCGGCTCTAAATCTTATCTGCATGTCGCTTACGGGATATATGGCGACACCAGCCGTAGCGACAACGATTATCAGGTGCTGGTCCAGTACGATACCAGCAGCTGGGCAGAACTAGCCCGGCCGCTGAACCAGCAGGCCATGCACAAAAGTGGTCCCGTAAAACCGCGCCGCAAGTACTTCCTTTTCACCGGCAACACCAATTGGGGTGTACAAAACCTCGAGTATGATGCTTTTACGGGCAACTGGCTGCTGGCGGTCTACCGCGGAGCAAAGCCTCATTTCCCCAACTATGATCTTTATTTAGCCGACGGTGCAGTGGCTGCCCGCCAGCAGAAACTGATTGGTGACCCGGCTGGCCGGAGCGGGGCTGTGCTGGCTTTGGCCCAAGGCGGCTGCCTTGATCCTGCCACCGGTATCAGTGGCTGGTACTATCCCTATGGCAGCACAGGCATGCAGTCTTTGGGGGATGGTCTTTTTTACCTGGCCAGGCCTTACAGTGAGGCAGGCCTGCATAGTGCCGCTATCGGCCTTTACCGCTGGACAGGCCAGGCCGAAGAGCCTTTCACAGCAGTTGCTGGCCAGTAACTGCGCCAACCCTTACGCCAAGGCTGAATAGCAGAAAAACTGCAACAAGAAGAAGATGGCTGACAGTATTAGCATTGCAAGGCCACGTAACAGCAACACACATGTAACAGCTGATACTTGACAAGAACAGCTGCAGTAAGGATACTGGATTGCAGAGATTTTTTGTGATCGAAGGAGAATGCCTGTGCCGATTAAAATACCTGACAATCTACCTGCTGCCAGCATCCTGGAACAGGAGCATGTATTTGTCATGCGCGAAAACCGCGCCTACCGGCAGGACATCCGGCCACTGCACATCCTGATTCTCAACCTGATGCCCAATAAGATAGTCACAGAGACCCAGTTGCTGCGTCTTTTAGGTAATACGCCCTTGCAGGTGGAAGTTGACCTGATCTACACGGCCTCCTACAGCCCGCGCAATACCTCAACTGAGCATTTGACCAAGTTTTATGAAACCTTTGACCAGGTTAAGGACAGGCGTTATGACGGCATGATTATCACTGGAGCACCTGTCGAACAGATGGATTTTACAGAGGTGGCCTATTGGCCGGAGCTGACCCGCATCATGGACTGGAGCAGGACCAATGTCTATTCCACCCTGCATATCTGCTGGGGTGCCCAGGCAGGTCTTTATTACCATTATGGTGTGCCCAAGTATGATCTGGCAGCAAAGATGTTTGGTATTTTTCCGCACTGCCTGAGCTGGACCAAGCCGGTTAAACTCTTCCGGGGCTTTAACGATGTCTTCCATGTGCCGCATTCGCGCCATACTGAAGTGCGCCGGGACGATCTGGCCAAGATAGCCCAGCTGAGAATCCTGTCTGAATCTGAGATCTCGGGTGTCTATGCAGTATCTGATCTGACCGGACGCCAGATCTTTTTAACTGGTCATTCTGAATATGATCCCTTGACCTTGCAATATGAATATGAACGGGATCTGGAGCGGGGACTAGACATCCAGGTGCCGGTCAATTACTTCCCCGCTGATGACCCGACCAAGCCGCCTGTTGTCAAATGGCGCAGTTCAGCCTATCTGCTTTTTGCCAACTGGCTCAACTATTATGTTTATCAGGAGACACCTTTCGATTTGTCCCTGTTGGGCTGAAACCAGGCCTTACAGCCTGGTGCAGGTAACTAAAGTTACTGCAGTAAAAAGGATCGAAAGCTATTATTTTGTCAAAGTAAATCACAGGCTGCAAAAGCCCGCTGGAGGTTATAGTATGGCTAAGACAATCAAGTCTGACAATTTTGATCAACTCGTGATGCAAAGTGACAAACCCGTTTTGCTCGATTTCTGGGCTGTCTGGTGTGGGCCCTGCCGCATGGTGGCACCCACCATTGACAAGCTGGCCCAGGATTATGCGGACCGGGCGGTCATTGGCAAAGTTAATGTCGATGAAGAAACTGATCTGGCCGAACAGTTTCGGGTCATGAGTATCCCGACCATTTATGTCTTAAAGGGTGGTCAGGTTGTTGAAAGACTGATTGGTGCCAGACCATACACTGAGCTGGCGGCAGTGCTGGATAAGCACCTTTAGTTCCAGGTCCAGCTGCCGGTCAATGATCAGGCCAGGCGCAGGAGAAATCCTTTTGCCTGGTTTTTTCTTGCCTGCCCCTTGCCCCTGCGGGGGGCTGCTTTCAGGGCAGGCGTGTTATAATTGAAGCAGCTTATCAATTGGAGGACAATCTATGCGCCTGATCACTAGCGCTGGACAAAGAGCGGTTGACAAGATCTGGCAGGAAAAAACGGGCTTGCCACTGCTTTTACTCATGGAGGCCGCAGCCTGGGCAGTTGTGCACCAGGCCAAAATTATGGCGGCAGAAAAAGGCCAGTCAAATTTGCCGGTCCTGGTCCTGTGCGGACGGGGTCAAAATGGCGGCGATGCTTTTGCTGTGGCCCGCCTGCTCCTGGCTGAGGGTTGGCCAGTGACCTGCCGCGAACTTTTCCCCCAAGTCCAACTGCCGCCGGAGGCAGCAGCCAATCGCCTGGCCCTGCTTAGGCTAGGTCAAAAATTGGGCCCGCCTGGTCCGGCTGATTTTCAAGGACTGGTGATTGATGGTGTTTTTGGCAGCGGCTTCTCGCTTGAACGGCCCTTGCCCCCCATCTTTTGTGCTGTATGTGACTGGCTGGCAAAATCTGCCTGCCCCGTTCTGGCAATTGATGTGCCTTCCGGTCTGGACTCTGACAGCGGCCAACTGGCCTCACATTACATCAGGGCTGACCGGACGGTGACCTTTATCCTACCTAAAATTGGGCTTTATAGTGCGCCGGGTTGTTTTGCCGCTGGCCAGGTGCTGGTTGATTCCCTGGGGGTCAGCCAGGAGATCCTGGCTGAAGGACTGGCTCTGAATCCAGAGCCGGCAGTTGAACTGATAGACAAAGAACTGCTGGGCCCTCTGGCACCCTGCCGACCGCCCAGCAGTCATAAGGGCAGCTTTGGCCGCCTGCTCCTTGTGGCAGGCTCAGACCAGATGCCTGGTGCCCTGGCCTTGGCAGCCCGGGCGGCAGCCCGTTCTGGATTGGGACTTTTACAGCTGGGTCTGCCGGCCAGTGCCGGCAGTGCCTTGCTGGCGGCCTGCCCGGAGGCCCTGCAGCTTTTTATTGAAGCAGACAGTGAGATGATAAAGCTCTTGCCGGCCTTGCAGCTTGCCAGTGGCCTGGCGCTCGGCCCGGGCCTGGGCCGGCCCGCCTGGCTGGCCGATCTGCTCGAACTGGCGCTTTTAGAAACTAATAATCTGGTGATTGATGCAGATGGCTTAAATGAGATCAGCCGCCAGCCGGACCATTACTGGCACTTATGCCAAAAGCGCCAGGCCAAAGGCCTGGCCTGGCCCGTGCTCACGCCCCACCCTGGCGAGTTTATCCGGCTGGCCCCGGACCTGGATCTGTCTAGTCGGCTAAATGCGGCCCGCCAGCTGGCCCGGCGCAGTAATTGCCTTATTGTTCTGAAGGGTGCGGCCACTGTGATCGCCCGGCCCGATGGCAGCTGCTGGCTGAGCCAGGCCGGCCATGACGGCTTGGCCAGGGGCGGTTCCGGTGATGTCTTAACCGGTCTGCTGGCTGGCCTTCTGGTCCAGGGCCTGGCAGCAGAGGCAGCTGCAGGGGCAGCTGTCTATATCCATGGTCTGGCTGCTGAGCTGGCCAGTGCCAAAATTGGCCGCCGGGCTCTTTTGCCCAGTGATCTAGTTAATTATTTTGGCCAAGCGTTTGTCCGGCTGGGCTGGGAAGAATACTATGATTAAGCGGGCGGAAACGATCTGGCGGGAGCAGGGCAAGGACCTGCTGACCCGTTCCTGGCTGGAGGTTGATCTGGATAAAATAGCCCATAATGTGCGACTTTTACGCAGCAGGGTCCACCGCAGCTGTGAGATAATGGGCGTTTTGAAGGCGGATGCCTACGGTCATGGTGTTTTAGCCTTGGCTCCGGTTTTTCTGGAAAACGGGGTCAGCCGTCTGGCAGTCTCCATGCTTGACGAGGCTATCCAGCTGCGCCGGGCTGAGATCACAGCCCCCATCCTGGTCCTGAGCTATACTGATCCGCGCCGGGCCCGAGAGATCCTGCAGCACAAAATAACCCAGACGGTCTACAGCCGTGATTTGGCTGAAGCTTTATCCCAGGCTGCCACAGAACTGGGCACTGAAGCCCGCATCCATATCAAACTCGATACGGGCATGGGCCGGGTGGGTTTTCTGGCCGGCTACCAGGCTGTCAAGGAGATCGGCTATATCAGGTCCTTGCCCAATCTTGTGGTGGAAGGCCTCTACAGCCATTTTGCCAATGCTGACACAGCAGATGCTAGTGCCAGCCAGAGCCAGTTTGAGCAGTTTATGAGCATCAGCCGGGAGCTGGACCGGATCGGTCTGCCCATTCCGCTCAAGCATGTTTGCAACAGCGCTGCCACCATGCGTTTTCCTGCCATGCACTTGGACATGGTCCGGCCCGGTCTTTTACTTTATGGCATGACTCCACCGGGCTGTCCGGCCAGCTGGCCTGATTTAAAACCGGCCCTGACCCTAAAGACCAGTGTGATCCTGGCCAAATGGCTGCCCGCTCAAAGCTCGATCAGTTATGGTTCAAAATTCACTACGGTAAAAGACAGCCTGATTGCCACAATCCCGATTGGTTATGCCGATGGCTATTCGCGCCGCCTGTCCGGCCAGGCCCAGGTCCTGGTCCAGGGCCAAAGGTTGCCGGTGGTCGGCAGCATCTGCATGGATACCTGCATGGTCGATGCCACGGCTTTGCCGGACCAGGACCTGGCTGCCGGCACAGAAGTCATCCTTTTCGGACCTGGCCAGGCAAAGCAGGATATGATCACGGTTGATGAAATAGCCGACTGGCTGGGCACCATCAATTATGAAGTGGCCTGCCTGATTGGCCGGCGGGTGCCGCGGGCTTATCTGAAAAACGGCCAGATCGTGCAGGTGCAAAACTACCTGCTGGGCTAGTTTGCAAAAGCTGGGTTTGGTGTTATAATTTAGCTTAGTAAATCTGTTTCCGGGGCCGGGTGAAAATCCCTACCGGCGGTAAGGCTTAAAAAGCCAAGCCCGCGACCTGCAGCTCTTAGCTGCAGCTGATCAGGTGAAAATCCTGAGCCGACAGTAAAGTCTGGATGGAAGGAAACAGCAGATTCGGCAAGAATTTGCTTTTGGCCCCTGCTGAGGGGCTTTTTTCTGATTAAAGCCCTGCAGGTATATTTTAAAGAAGGGGTTTTTCAGATGCCAGAAAAAACACTAACACCAAACAGTACTGCCAATCGGAAAAAGGTGCGCTGGATAGCCAAGACCGGGATCCTGACTGCAGCTGCTGTTATCTTGATGTACCTGGAGATGTCCTTGCCCTTGATGCCGGCTTTCTTGAAATTTGACTTTTCAGAAGTTGTCGTTTTAGCAGCGGCCTTTTCCATGGGACCTTTAACCGGAGTGCTGGTTGAATTGTTAAAAAACCTGCTCCACCTGCCCGTGACCCACACAGCAGGTGTGGGTGAGCTGGCCAACTTTGTCATCGGGGCGGCTTTTGTCGGGACAGCCGGCTGGATCTATCGCAGGAACAAGACCAGAGGGGCTGCATTTTTAGGCATGGCCCTGGGCACCTTGAGCATGACCATCCTGGCCAGCCTGATCAACTATTTTGTCATGATCCCCTTTTATGTCCAGATGATGGGTCTGCCCATGCAGGTGATCATTGACTGGGTCCACCAGGCCGGCAACCACCTGGTCAGCGACTTAAAGAGCCTGATTGTCTTTGTCTTTATCCCTTTCAACATCTTCAAAGGCGTGGTGGTTTCCCTGATCGTCGCCCTCATCTACAAAAGAATCAGCCCCCTGCTCCATTAAGGCGGGATCATTTTCGTCCAACCATTTGAGGAAGAGCCCGCGCGGATAGCCGCGTTCATGACTGGTGTGGAGCAAGCTAAAACCACGGGACTGGTAGAATTTAACCAACTGCCGGTTACTAAGGGCAGTGTGCAAGAGCAGCTGGCGGCAGCCAGCTTGGCGCAGGAGATCAGTGGCCTTATCCAGCAGCTGGCGGCCGATGCCGCCCCGCTGTTTTTGGGGCAGAACAGCAAAGCGGGTGAACCAGGCGGTGTCCTTGTTTTGGCGGACCAGGCGCACTGTTCCGACCAGTTGACCCTCTGCTTCAGCTACCAGGACCATATCATGCTGGATATGAACAGCCAGATCTGATACTGACTCCTGCTCAGAGTCGAGCGGTGTTTTTATACCAGATTTTTGAGCATAAAAAGCCATGGCCTGGCTGATCAGCTGGTGCAGCTGCCCGGCTTCTTCTGGCCGGGCCTGGCGCAGGATCAGTTCTTTCATGGTCTGTCCAGCAGTTTTAAAAGCACCGCTTTTTGCGAGTGGAGCCGGTTCTCGGCCTGGTCAAACACTGCTGAGGCTGGCCCGTCAATCACAGCGGCAGTGACCTCAAGACCGCGGTAAGCTGGCAGGCAGTGCAGGAAAATTGCCTCAGGTGCCGCCAGTGCCATGATCTGCTCATTGACCTGGTAAGGGCCGAACAAGGCGGTGCGTTTTTCTTTTTCCGCTTCCTGGCCCATACTGATCCAGGTGTCTGTATAAATGACATCTGCATCCTGAGCGGCCTTTTGGGGATCATCTGTCAGCTCGACAAAGCTGTGGTTGCGCTCTGCTGCCTTTTGGGCAGCCGCGATAGAGGCAGGATCACATTCGTAACCAGCCGGGGTGGCCAGGGAGATATTCAGACCTGTCTTGGCACAGGCCTTGAGCAGGGAATTGGCCACATTGTTGCCGTCACCCAAATAAGCCAGCTTGAGGCCCTTGAGCCGGCCCTTACGCTCCTTGATGGTCAAAAGATCAGCCAGGGCCTGGCAGGGATGCAGCAGGTCGGTCAGGCCGTTGATAACAGGAATGGTTCCATAACTGGCCAGATCGAGCACATCCTGGTGGGCAAAGGTCCTGATCATGATGCCATCTAGAAAGCGCGACAAGACCTGGGCTGTGTCAGCCACTGATTCGCCTCGGCCCAGCTGGATATCCTGGGTCGAGAGATATAGGGCCTGGCCGCCTAATTGCAGCATACCCACTTCAAAGGAAATCCTGGTCCGGGTTGATGATTTGGCAAAAATCATACCCAGGGTCTTGCCAGCTAGCTGTTTATGCTGGATGCCGGCCTTTTTTTCTGTTTTAAGCAGGGCTGCCAGGGCCAGCAATTCAGCCAGTTCCTTGTCACTGATGTCATTTAAGTCGATAAAGTGCTCCATACTATTTGATCTCCGTTACTGAAAACTTATAAAAAGCTATAAACTTTTATGTTTCATTCCTTCTT
>CAZZGG010000019.1:0-33430 GCA_964654125.1 uncultured Oscillospiraceae bacterium | reverse complement strand
TTCAATTATCAAGAACGCAGTGTCTATTGCACACGCTTCGAAAAAGATGGTTATAATGTTTTCTTATATTATGACATGCTTCTTGCCATGCAAGAGACCAATGATGCCATTAGCAGGCTGGAGAGAAAAAACACCAGTAATGAAATAGCACTTGCTAAAGAAGCAGCCAGAAGAGAAAAAGGTAAATCCAAGCTGACTAAAGAGCAGATTCAGACCATGCAAAGTATTGATGTAGCTCAAACTCTCCAGGAAAATAATAAGATCGGCACTTTGATTTTGCGGACAAATCGTCTGGATCTGAATGAGGCTCAAGTTTATGGCTTTTACAAGACCCGGCAGGATCTTGAGCAAGCCTTCAAGTGCTATGATGATACACTGGAATTGGAAAGCAGCTACATGCAGGATCATGATGCTTATGAAGGCTGGCTTTTCATAAACCACCTGGCTCTACAAATGCTCTATGGTATTCTCGACTATATAGCCAATACTGGGCTGACTAGCAAATATTCATTTAAAGATCTCATCCGAACGCTGCAAGGCATTCGGGCCAACAAGATTAATGGCCAATGGTTCGCAACAAAATACACCCGCGGTACTGCAAAGCTTTGCGCTGATTTGGCCATTGATATCACTGACCCATTGCTGTAAGGATACCTAAATTTTAAAAGCTACAGACTAAATAAAAAACATCATTAAAGTGGCTTTTTTTAAAAAATCACTCAATTAAGAGCCTGTAAACCATTGACATATCAGGGTTTTCTCAAGTCCATTCACTTCAACCATTAAAAGGTTACATATGAGGATTAAAACTCATGTATGAAGTTTTGCTTCGTTGAGTGGTAAGCAAAAATGTCATGTCGGGTTGCAGGGGTTGTCAACCCCTAAGGATGTTGACAACCTTCTTTCACGCTGAAGCAGGCAGGCCATAAAGTATTTGCTGACAACCGCATCGTGATCATGGTCAAAGAGTATCGCTACTTCAAGTCGCGAGAAATATAGGGTAAGGTAAAGACGGTAACAGCTAAAAAGATGCACTGGGTGACATTTACCTGTACATTGTTTCAAGAAGCTGCAGCACCAAAAGAGAAAGAATCAGGTAAAACAAGTCGGCCTTGGCTTTGGACTGAAGATATTTCTCACTAAATCTACAGGCATTATGCTAGTCTCCCCGCTCTTTTTAAAACACAGGCAGCTAATTAGATAAGGCACTTATGCAAGGCGCTTTCCCGCAAAGAGGAAGGCTCTAGCTACTAGCAGCGGGCCAGGCTGGACCTGGTCGGAGCATATAAGCGCATGGTTAACCAGCGCTGGGACTACCACTTCAAGCTGTTCTGACAGCTATCCCAGGACCTAACCACCTTCTGTGTAGAGGATCTTTGTCTTAAAGGCATGCAAAAGCTCTGGAGCAGGAAGATAGACGATCTTAGCTTTGCTGAATTTGTACGCAACTTGCAGCATGAGTGAGTGCGACAAGGCTGGCTGCAGGCTGGTCATGATTGGCTGATATTTTCCGTCCAGTAAAACCTGTTCTGCCTGTGGTCATGTTAAAGAGGATTTGAGTCTGACAGATCGCACATGGGTATATGATAGCTGCTAGGCTCAACATAACAGGGTTATAAATGCTGTTATCTATATCAAAAGAGCTGGCCCTATCAGCTATTAGTGGAGAAGATGGAAGACCTGCCTGGCAAGCGTTCTTTGTTGAGGCAAGAATCATCAGAATTTATCCGGGGGAGTGTGCTAAATGGTTGGAACTTATTATATACTAAAGTGAAATAAGGTGATTGCTCAATCAAAGAGCAAATGAATAAGGGAGACAAGAATAGTGAAAAAGATCAGCCTGGGTATTGTAATCTTACTTTTTGCTATCCTGTTAAAACTGTGCTCATCTGGCCTGGACTTTGCAGTGCTTGCGATTGGCATTATTGGACTCGGTCTAGCTATTGCAGGCTTCCTGGACAAATCAGACAAATCCTAATGCAGGAGACAAAAATGGTCCAACATGAGTTTGCTATCTTGCCTCTAAACCCCAGCTCTGAAGAGCGTTTCGACTCATATGAGGCAGGCAAGTATGACTGCATTTCGCTTGATGATGCTAGCATAGAAGAAATTCTAGTCGAACTGCAAGAGCTTGATTGTTACTGGCATAGCCTGAAAGTGCCAGAAAAGGGACTGGCCTATTGGGGCATAACACTTATTCCAGCTAGATCAATGGATGCGCTCATGAGGGTATTGGCTGCACAGAAAAAAGATGAATTTATTCCTTTACTAGGTCTAGTGCAAGAGGCCAAAAGGCAAAATAGATTTATAATACATTTTAGTATCTGAAGGCCTCAATATAAATCTGAACTGGCAGAATCTGCCTGACCAGCCTTGGAGAAAATAAAGATGACAAATTTGCCCTCTGGTGAGCTGCAAATGACCAGCATGATGCAAAAAGCCAGATCATTCATTTACCGCAATGCCCGGCCGCTGGACTTGGCCCGCTGGCAGCACCACTTTGCAGGAGCGGACCAGGCAGCAGTATTAACAGCCCTGGCAGCTTATCAAAATGAAGATGGTGGTTTTGGCCATGCTCTAGAACCAGATGCCTGGAACCCGGCTTCATCACCTATCCAGACCTGGGCAGCGACAGAAATCCTGCATAAGCTGGGCTTTGCTGATAAAACGCACCCTCTTATTCAGGGCATCTTGCGCTATCTGGCCAGTGGCCGGGATTTTTCCGGCAGCTTCTGGGCTAACACCGTAAAAAGTAACAATGATTATCCACATGCCGGTTGGTGGCATACAGCAAGTGATAGCAGCTGTCATAATGATTACAACCCGACTGCGGCACTGGCAGGTTTTATCCTGCTTTTTGCGGATCCGGCCAGTCAACTGGCCCGGCTGGCCTGCCGTATCAGGGAAGAGGCCCTGGAGCGGCTTTTTAGCAGCCAGCAGCTAAATGATATGCATACTGTGCTGTGTTATGTGCGCTTGATGGAGTATAGTGAACAAAGCACTATCCGGACCTATAGGCAGGAAGCATTCAGTAAAAGGATGCAAGAACTGGTCAAGGCTTCTATCACACAAGAAAAAAGTCAATGGGAAAGCTCCTATGTCTGCAAACCATCAATGTTTTTTGGCAGCAAAGACAGTATCTTTTTTGCCCAAAACAAGCAGCTGGCTGAATATGAATGTGAGCTGATAACAAAAGCCCAGCTCGCTGATGGTTCCTGGCCTGTTCCCTGGAGCTGGCAGGAATATCCTGAACAATGGGCCATCAGCAAGAACTGGTGGAAATCCAGCATCATAATTAGCAATTTACTCTATCTCAAAGGGATGGTGAAATTCTAGTAAATGAGGTAAGGCATGCAAGAACATAAATACCTTGTCTTGGCCCGTTTTGATAAGGTCAGCGATCAGAAAATCAGAAAAATGCAGACCGATCTATGGGCAAGTGGCAACATAGATAAGCCTGATTTGCCACCCCATCTCGTCCTAGCTGCCTATGCAGGTGGCGCTCTTGCAGAAATATTACAAAGTACAGCTAGTTTTGCTGCCAGGCAAGAGCGTATTCAGATCCACTTACCATCCTTTGCTTTTTCACCGCTAGCAGTTAAAACTGCTCTGCTTTATGCAGCACCGGCTTATTCTAAGAAACTGCTTGATTTCTACTATGCTTTTCATGAAAGACTAGATGAGCACTGCCGGGAGACAGACTGGCTCCATTTGGCAGACTCTGATCTTCTAGTCAGTATTGGTACACTGAAACTGGAGCAGATAGCGGAAGTCTTACTGACACTAACCAGGCATCCGATTGGTCTGGCTAGAATTGAAGCTTTGGAAGTATACACTTATCCGCAAGAACTCATCCAAAGCTATCCACTGGCAAATCTTAGCTTCAGGTTGGCTAGTCCTGCCGATCTGGCTCAGATTATGCAAATAGATGAGCTTAAGCGCTCTAAACAGATCAGCCAGGCTATCCTGACAGGCCAGTGCCATCTGGTAAGAAAAGATGGCAGGACAGTTGGCTTTGGCCTGCTGGACAACTCATTTTTTGCGAATGATTTTATCGAATTGTTAGTTATAGCAGCTGCATACACAAAGGCAGGGGATAGGCGCTGCTTTATTGGAATACCTGAGCGGGCAGAGCACTACAAAAAAGCTTTTCGTCTCAACTAACCAGTCTAATCTGGCCATGCGCAGCTTGTTGGAAAAAACTGGTTTTCATTTCTGTGGCCAGCTAGATGGTTTGGATGAGGCTGATCCAGAACTGTTTTTTCTGAAAGAAAAGCCCTGAAAAAGGAGAAAAATTCATGATCTTAAGACCAATCACTGTAGACAGCAAGACTTATCCAGCAGCTATCCAGCCCTATCTTTTAGGAGCTCAGCTTTATGACAGCAGCTGCTCAAACCAGGCCACTGTCATCTATATTGCTAAAGAAGCTGGCTGGTTTTTGAAAAGGAGTGCTCCCGGCAGCCTTGAGCGCGAGGCCGCACTGACTGCCTTTTTTCATGAAAAAGGTCTGGCGGGTAAAGTTATTGAGTATGTCAGGAGCAATGACTTTGATTATCTCTTGACTGAAAAGGTGAGGGGGGAGGACTGTACAGCTGTCCGCTATCTGGCCCAGCCCGCCCGGCTTTGTGACACCATGGCAAGCCGGCTGGCCTGGCTGCATTCGCTGGATTTTAGCGGTTGCCCCGTGCCTGATCATACCGCACAATATTTACAAAGAGCCCATGCCAATTATCGGGCTGGATATTATGACATCAAGCTGTTTCCGGACAACTGGGGTTACCAGACTGTGGAGGAAGCCTATGCAGTGGTCAGGGACAAGGGGCAGCTGCTGCAAACTGATACACTTTTACACGGCGATTACTGCTTGCCCAATATTATTTTGGCAGATTGGGAGTTTTCCGGCTTGGTTGACTTGGATAGCGGGGGAGTCGGCGACCGCCATATTGATCTTTTCTGGGGGGCCTGGACACTTTCTTACAACCTGAAAACAGATCAATACCGCGAGCGCTTCTTTGATGCCTATGGTCGCGCTAAGGTTGACCAGGAGAAACTGCGCCTGGTCGCTGCTTGTGAAGTGTTCGGTTAAGTCTGGTTTTCCGGCAGGCTGGCCAGACAATTGGCACTCAAGCAAACGATCCTTGCCTCGCCGGCAAAATTAAACTTGACCCAGGCCCGGCGGTGCCTTTTATCGATCCGGTAGATAACACCATTGGCATCAAGCAGGGGACCGTCGATCACCCTGATTTTGCCGCCTTCTGCAAAAATTGTTGATTGCTGGATTTTTCCCTGGTGGCGGTAAAGCCAGCTGGCATAATCCCTGTCATCGCCCTGCAAGTTTCTTTGGCCCTGTTCATACTGCAGAATTTGGTAAAGGTTGTTGAACATACTGACAAGGCTGGACTGCAGCTCTGCCTGGCTGTACAAAAAAACATAACCAGGCAGAAGAGGCCTTTCCACCATCTGCCATCTTCTGCCCTTTTTTTCCTCCATGACCCGGATTGCCACCAGCGCTTCCAGCTCAGTATATTTCTCAATTTTCTGCTTAAGGTCCCATTCCTGGCCTGCCCGGCAAAGGACACAATAAATATTTAAATCTTCCTGCATTCTTCAATCTCAAAAATCAAACCGGTCTAACTGGTGCTTCATTCGGCAGCCTCCAGGAGACTCAAAAAAGAAGCAAGCAAATCATCCAAAGTCTTGTTGGACCAGCCTATAATAGCCATCATCCGCATTATCTCAGCATAGATCTGGCCGGGATCCTTGACCGGCTTCATAACAAAGATCTTTTCATGGCTGGTTCTATCCATGGTTTCCATATCAAGACACAATTCTTCATACATCTTTTCGCCCGGACGCAAGCCGGTGATGGTTACCTCGACATCCTTGCCCGGTTCCAGATCAGACAAACGGATCAGGTCATGGGCCAGATCAATGATCTTAACCGGTTCACCCATGTCCAGGACGAAAATATCACTGTCAGAAGCCAGGGCGCCGGCCTGGATGACGAGACGGGCCGCTTCAGGGATAGTCATAAAATACCGCGTCACTTCAGGGTCTGTCACCGTGATGCGGCGCTGTTCTCTGATCTGCCTGTTGAAGAGGGGGACCACAGAACCATTACTGCCCAGGACATTACCAAAACGCACCGAAACATAAGTAGTGCTGTATTGGCGGTTGAGCAGCTGTAAAACCAGCTCAGCCAGACGTTTGCTGGCCCCCATCACATTGGTGGGATTGACAGCCTTGTCAGTCGAGATGAGCACAAAACGCCTGACCTTGTTCTGACCGGCAGCCAGGGCTGTGTAGTAGGTGCCAAGTACATTGTTCTTGACGGCTTCACTGCGGTTGTCCTCCATGAGAGGCACATGCTTGTGCGCTGCTGCATGGAAGATAATGGTCGGCTGATATTCTTCTATCGTCAAATTAAGCCTTTCCTTATCCCGCACCGAACCGATCACAATAACCAGTTCCAGCTGGCCTTCATATAGGGAATTGAGCTCCTGCTGCAGATCATAGGCATTGTTTTCATAGATATCAAAGACGATTAGCTGACGTGGCGCGAAGTTCACTACTTGCCGGCAGATCTCCGAACCGATTGAACCGCCGCCACCGGTCACCATGACCACCTGATCGGTCAGATATTCTGCTATTTCAGCCATATTCAGTTTAACTTCATCACGGCCGAGCAAGTCCTCTATCTCGACATTTTTAATATCACTCACACTGACCTTGCCGCTGATGATCTCCGACATGCGGGGCAGGATGCGCACCTTACAGTTGGTTTTTTTACAAAGGCGCAGCAGCTCACGCCGGTTTTCCACGGATGCGCCCGGCACTGCCAGAACTATCTCATCTATCCTGTAGTTTTGGGCTATCTGGGCGATCTGATTGCGATCACCGACAATCGGCACACTGTTCAGGGTCAGGCCATGCTTATCAAGATCATCATCAATGATGATAATCGGCGAACGGGTGCTGTCATTTTCCTGCATATCCCTGATAATCTGGTTACCAGCATAGCCAGCCCCAATAATCATGACCCTGACTTTAGCACAGGCAGGATCTTTTTTGCGCTGCAGTGACATGGTGTGGGAGTAATTACTCAAAACAAAGCGCAGGCTGTGACGATTGAGCAGCAGTCTGTAAATGAGCCGGTAGCCAATGATCAAGATCAGCAGGACCATCCAAAGAATAATAAAATATGACAGAGGTCGATGGCTTTTCATGAAGCGGGAGAGGACATACTGAGAACCGGTGAAAACCAGGGTGCCAAAGACCAGGGCCAGGTATTCAGGTATACTGGCATAACGCCAGAGCTGGCGGTAAAAGCCAAACAAAATAAAAATCAAGCCAGCCAGGCAGGTGGCGAAAAACCACATCAGGGGAAGGCTCATGCTGTTGGCCGTAAAAGGTAAAGTCAGATCCTGATCCGGCAGCATACTGCTGTTCAAGCCACAACACAAAAGATGGGCCAGAACGAATGAAAGATAGGTTAAGAGGAGGTCACCGCTGACAAAAAACAGCTTTTTCAAGAAACGCAGTTTACTTGAACCGGCATTGTGCCTGCTGGCAAGACCTGCTGCTAGCAATTCTTCATTGGCTGTTTTAAATCTCGGCGACTGATCGTTTGACATTTGCTTTACCTTCTTTGCAGTTTCAGGATTAGTTATCAAGCAGCAGCTGGAAAAAGGCTAGCGGCTCTGTTTTTAAAAAAAAGCCTGTATAAGCCAGTCAGTATTTTTCTAGCTTGTACAGTCATAAAAAACCATCTTAGAAACAGGTAAGGAGAAAAATTTAAAGAAATAGATACTTGGTTTGCTGAAGCTGCAGGCAGCTTATTGTGCTTTTTTGCATAAAATGTACAAAGCTGATCATCCGTAAGTTTTGTCTGGTATATATGATTAATTTTGTACACCTTGCCTTTTGACCTCTCATCTTTGCTAATGACACTACTAAAAATGATGTCAAATCATGACTAAGGATAATTATAGATGCAAAACAATTATTGTCAAACCAAAATAATCATATCCTGTTCACTGCGCCAAAAAAGTGTTTTTTATTGGCTGACTGATCTAGAGTCAACCTCTTTTTTCTTTGATCCTGATATAAATATGCTTAGAAGACGAATGAGCTCCTTCCCGGACATCAATATCATAAAGGCCGATTGATTTGATCATAGGAGTCAACTTATCAAAGCCATAGTTACGCGAGTCAAAAGAAGGCTGCTTTTTGACTAAAAGGCTGCCGACCTCGCCGAGATAAGCCCAGCCGTTATCGTCTTCGACATCCCGGATGGTGCTGGAAATCAGCTTGATCACATCATTGCTGATCTTGCGGATCGTCTTTTTCCGGCTTTGCGCCTGAACCGGGCGGCTTTGTTTCTGGCCGCTGCTGCTTTCCGCCTCTTCGTGCTGGGCTTCATCCAGGATCTCCAGATAGATGAAGCGGTCACAGGCGGCAATAAAAGAGTTGGGTGTTTTTTGTTCGCCGATTCCGTAAACAGTCATACCGGCCTCACGCAGGCGGGTGGCCAGCCTGGTGAAGTCACTATCACTGGAGACCAGGCAAAAACCATCAGTTTTTTCGGAATATAAAATATCCATCGCATCAATGATCATGGCTGAATCTGTGGCGTTTTTACCATATGTGTAGCCAAACTGCTGGACCGGGGTGATGGCATAGTCCAGCAGCAGGTTTTTCCAGCCGGCCAGATTGGGCTTGGTCCAGTCACCATAGATCCGCTTGATAGTCGCATTGCCATAACGGGCAATTTCTTCCATCATGCCGCGGATGTTCTGGTGCGATACATTATCTGCATCAATTAAAACAGCCAGGCGAATGTCGCTGGGATTTTCCTTATAGTCTTCCATTTATATAACACCTCTTTAAAGACTATAATAGACCAAACAATCCTGCGTGGGAAATTACAGCCAAAATATCAATAGATCAGGTTTATTTTGTTGGATCCAGTGTGGCAGTGATCTCTGGAGGTGGGTCCGGAAATAGATCCTCTGGCAGCACGAAACGGACTAGCAGATAACTGACTACACCTAAAACGATCAACATACCGACAATAATCAAGATAGACCAAAGACAGCCCAGGCTGGTCCCTTTAAAAATTGATTTGCGTCTTTCTCTCTTTTGTTCCTTCGTCAGTGGAACACGGTTGTTCGGGTTGGCAGAATAAAGGAAATTGCCACACTTAGAACAGACACTTTTCCCCTTGGGATTTTCAGTTCCGCAACGATTACATTTCATAAAGAGCCTCCAAACGCACGTACATCACTTAATTTATACCTTATCTAGCAGGAATTGTACAGGGCTATAAATTGACAGTGCAGCAGGATGGATGTTACATTGACAAGAAGAAATCAGATTAATAAGACTGCTTTAGGGCAGGATGGAGCATGCTAAATGGACTATCGCAAACACATCGTTGACTGGCTTTTCACCAAGACCGGCCTGGATCAGGACCAGCTGAATGCCTGGCTGGAAACACCGCCCCAGCCTGAATTGGGCGACTTCGCCCTGCCTTGTTTTCGTTTGGCCAAACATCTGCGCCGCTCGCCTGTTCAGATCGCCCAGGACCTGGCCGGCCAGGCAGCAGCTTCTATTACCCTGATGCAGGAGGTCCAGGCTGTCAATGGCTACCTGAACTTTTTTGTGGATCGTTCCCACTTTATTGCCCAGGCTATCCAGGCAACTCTGGCAGCCGGCGAGCAACTGGGCCGCCAGGAGCTGGGTCAGGATAAAACAGTTATTGTTGAATACTCATCACCGAATATTGCCAAGCCCTTCCATGTCGGGCATGCCTTCACCACCATCCTGGGCCAGGCCCTCTATCGCCTTTATGAGAGGATCGGTTATAAAGTGGTGCGGGTCAACCATCTAGGTGATTACGGCACCCAGTTCGGCAAATTAATAGTGGCCTACCGGCTCTGGGGCGATGCTGCGGCTATCGAAGTTGATCCGATCAAGGAATTACTGCGCATCTATGTCCTCTTCCATGAAGAGGCCAAAAAAGATCCGGAGCTGGACGACCAGGCCCGCCAGGCTTTCCGCCAGCTCGAACAAGGTGCACCAGCCGAAAAAGAACTCTGGCAGAAATTCCGCGATTTGAGCCTGGCCTCCTTTGCAGCTGTCTATGAACAGCTGGGTGTGGCCTTTGACAGTTACCGGGGCGAGAGCTTTTACTCGGAAATGATTCCTCAGGTTATTGAATTGCTTCAAAAAAAGCAGCTGCTGGTTGAAAGCGAAGGTGCCCAGGTGGTTATGCTGGATGAATATAAACTGCCACCTTGCATTATCCTTAAATCAGACGGCACCACCATCTATGCTTCGCGCGATCTGGCTGCAGTGCTCTACCGCAAGGAAAAGTACGATTTTGCTAAAAATATTTATGTTGTCGGTTCTGACCAAAACCTGCATTTCCGCCAGGTCTTCGCTGTGCTGGAAAAGGCCGGGATTACAGCTGCCGCCGACTGCGTCCATGTCGGTTTCGGATTGGTCAGGTTCCCTGACCGCAAACTCTCCACCCGCAGTGGTGATGTGGTCCTTTTGGAGGATCTTTTGCAAGAAAGTATTGAAAAAAGCCAGGTCATCATTACAGAAAACCTCAAAGCACGTGACCAGGTCATGCCTAGTGAGGAAATCAGTCAGGTGGCCGAGCGGATTGGGATTGGTTCTGTTGTTTATACTTTTTTGAAAAACGGCCGGGAAAAAGATATTATCTTTTCCTGGGAGGAAATGCTTGATTTTGAGGGAGACTCAGCACCTTATGTCCAGTACACCTATGCCCGGGCCCGCAGCATTTTACGCCGGGCCGCAGCTGAAGACCTGCTGCAGGAGTCGTATCCGGAACAGGTTTTGAAAACTTTGGGTAGCGATGACGAATTGGCCCTGGCCCGGCTGCTGGATGGCTTTGACCAGGCAGTCCTGCGTTCGGCCCAGCTTTATGAGCCCTATATCCTGGTGCGCCACATCACAACTCTGGCCCGCGCTTTTAATAAATACTACAACCATGAGCCCATCTTGCGCACAGCAGACAAAAATCTGCGCCTGGCCCGGCTGGCCCTTTTAGAAGCAGTTTGCCAGGCCATCAAGACAGGGCTGGATCTGGTGGGCATCACGGCTGTTGAGCGGATGTGATTGAGATGGCCGGGGACCAAGCTTTTCTGGCCAAAGACCAGCTGGCTCTTATCCAGCCGGATCTGGATGAGTTGGAGAATATGTTGCGGCGGGCCCGGCTGCAGATGCGCCTGGCCATGAAAGCCGACAGCGCCCACAAAGCTTTCTGGGCCATGCAGGCAGCGGTGCAGAGCTTTTGGCAAAGTGCCCAGGCCGCCCAAGTTATGGAAGAGGCAGACTCTGCCAGCAACTGGCCGGAAATAACCCAGCATTTCCAGCAGCAGCTGATCCAGTTTTATGCAGCTTTAAAAGCCAATCGCTACCGTGAGGACATCCTGGCCGACCAGGGTGACCAGCTGCTGCGTCTGGCTGAAAACTTTGTCCAGATTTATGCGCCAGACCAGGCTGACTTGCTGGCCGCAGAACAAGAGCTCCTGGCCTAGTATCGGCAAAGGATGAATTTTTATGCGGATCCCTTGCTATACAGCCCGGATCGTTTGCTGCGCCGCAAAGCCCACCTTGAACTAGATGCGCGCTTAAGCGGCATGCAATCAGAACAAGACAGCGCTTTTGAAAAACTGCTCGACTTGCGCCGGCAGCTGGCCGGCAAGGCAGGCCGGGTCAGTTTCACAAGCCTAGCCTGGCAGCGCCTGCAACGCTTTGATTATCAACCAGCCCAGCTCGAAGAACTAAAGGCAGCTGTGCGGCGTTATATAGTGCCTTTGACCCGCCAGATCAGGGCCTTGCAGCAGCAAAGACTAGAGGTTGAGCACCTGGCCTGGTATGACCTGCCCTGCCTTTTGGCAGAGGCTAACCAGTTGCCGCCTGTCAGTGATGAGCTGCTGCTGGCTGCAGGAGATGCTGTCCTTAATGAACTAAGTGGCACAAAAAACAATCTGCTGGCGCAAATGGCAGGCCTGGGTTATCTGGAATTCTCCAGTTTGCCGGTCTGGCAAAATGAATTGAAAATTATCCCGCTGCAGGAACCGGCCCAGCCATATGTAGCAGTTTCGGTCATCCCGGCCAGCAGCAAGGTGGAAAATCTCCTTTTAGCTGCAGGCCGGACCTACGCTGCCAGATGTGCCCAAAAAAAGCAGCAACTGTTTGAATACCAGCAGCCAGCGCCTGAAATGGAACTGTTTTTTGGCCTGGCCCTCAACTATCTGGCCATGGATTATCTCAAGGGCCTTTTTGGGCCCAGCCATGACGACTATTGTCTGGTCCAGCTGACTAAAGCCTTGCTGGAAATGCCCCTGGCCTGCCTGGTGGATGATTTCGAAAACCGGATCTATGAAAGGCCCCAGCTCACTGCCAGCCAGTGTAATGAAATTTGGCAATCTTTAGCAGCAGTCTACCTGCCTGACTATGATTACGAGCAAATGCCTTATTTTACATCAGGGCGGGGCTGGCAGGCCGAGCCGGCCATCTGGCTGGCCCCTCACAGCAGCATCAATCAGCTGACCGCCCGCCTGATGGCCCTGGAGCTGTGGCGGACAGGGCGGCAGGAGCCGCAGAAAGCCTGGCAGATCTATAATGAGCTTTGCCAGCAGGGTGGCAGTGGCCTGACTTTGACTTTAATCAGCCAGGCCGGTCTGGATTCGCCTTTGGCGGTGGACACCTTGAAAAGAATTGCCTATGCTGTCTGCGACAGCCTAGCCCTCTAGGAGAGTAAGTGTCTGATGCTGCCTGATCTGCCCCCAGCCTTCCAGGAAGAAATGAAACAGCTGTTTTTTGACTTTTCGTTGACAGCCCAGTGGCCTGACTTTCTAGCATCCTTTGCCAGGCCTTCAGCCAGGGGCCTGCGGGCCAATCCACAAAAAATAACCCGGCCAGCGCTGCGCCTGCTCCTGCAAGAAAGCAGTGGCCGGCCAGCTGCGGATTTTGCCTCTGTGCCCTGGTCAGATCAAGGCCTTTATTATCCGGCTGACCTGGCGCCTGGTAAACTGCCTTTTCATGCAGCCGGGCTTTACTATATCCAGGAGCCCAGCGCCATGCTGCCAGCCCAAGTTCTGGCAGCCCGGCCAGGTGAATTGGTGCTTGATCTTTGCGCAGCGCCGGGGGGCAAGGCCAGCCAGATCAGCGGTGACCTGCAAGGCCGGGGTCTTTTGTGGGCTAACGACATCTCTGCTCAAAGAGTCAAGGCTTTAAAACTGAACCTGGAACTGGCCGGGGCCAAAAATGCCCTGGTCAGCCAGCTGGCGCCAAGTGAACTGGCCCAGCAGCTGACTGGTGCCTTTGATGCTATTTTGGCTGATGTGCCCTGCTCCGCATCAGCTATGTTCCGTCGCACACCGGCTACTTTGCGCAACTGGACCCGGCATCGGGCGGATTACCCCAAAATACAAAAAGAGATCCTCCAGGCTGCCTGGCGGATGCTGCGGCCGGGTGGCCGGCTGGTCTATTCAACCTGTTCATTTTCTTTGGCCGAAAATGAACTCATGATCGACTGGTTTTGCCGTCAGCAGCCCGATTGCCTGCTCCTGCCAATTAACAAAACAGCAGGTGTGGCAGATGGCCTGGCTGTGACAGAGCAGCTGCGCCAGACTGCCCGGATCTGGCCCCAACAAAGCCAGGCTGATGGTCATTTTTGCGCCCTGCTGCAAAAAAAAGGTAAGCAGACTGCGGCTTTAAGCAAAGAGCCGGCCCGGCCGGCCAGCGGGCCGGCCTGGGCAGCATTCCTGGCATTTTGTCGCGCCAACTGTAGTGAGCAGGGCCAAAGCACCCTGGAGCAACTTTTTTGGCAAAGCCACAAACTGGAAAAAAACGGCCACCTCCACCTGCTGCCAGCCTACCAGCTGCCGCCCGGGCTGCAGTATGTCATGCTGGGGCTTTATCTGGGCCAGGCCCGGCCCGGAGGCGGCTTTACTCCTTCCTACTCATTGCTGCTCAGCCTGGGCTGCCAGGACCTGGCCTATCAAGTAACGCTTGCAGCTTCCAATGATCTGTTAAGGCGCTGCCTGGCTGGTGAAAGCCTGGTTTTACCAGCAGATCTCGCCAGCAAAAACTGGCCTGTCGGGGCCAGACTGGCTCTGACATTAAAGCAGGGGCAGGGCTGCTGGCCTCTCAGCTGGGCCAGGCTGGCTGAAAACGACCTGCTGAAAAATGACCTGCCTGCCTACCTAAGAAATAGATGAAAGAAGGGAAGACTAATCTATGCAGATTATTCTGGCCTCTGCCAATCAAGATAAGATCAACGAATTCAGGCAGATCCTCACCGATCCGCCCTGGCAAATTTTGTCCATGGCAAAAGCCGGCTTCAATGAGCCGATTAATGAGGATGGGCAGAGCTATCTGGAAAATGCGCTGATCAAGGCCCGGGCTGTCTGGCAAAAAACCGGCGGCCTGGTCTTGGCTGATGATTCAGGCCTTTCCATCGATGTGCTGGACGGGGCGCCGGGCCTTTATTCAGCCCGCTTTGCTGGTTTGGCTGCCGATTATCCGACCAAGATTAAAACACTCTATCAATGGCTTTTGCCTTTTCCCCCCCAAGACTGGACAGCCAGTTTTAACTGTACCATTGCTGCTATCTTGCCGGACGGAGAAGAAAGAACAGCTGCCGGCAAGGTGACAGGCATGATCGCCAGCCAGCCAGCCGGGCAGGGAGGTTTTGGCTACGATCCGGTTTTTTACCTGCCTTCGCTGGGTCTGACCATGGCCCAGCTGACTGACCAGGAAAAACACCAGCTCAGCCACCGCGGCCAGGCCCTGCGCCTGATGGCCAGGATCCTGCTTGACCTGTTCCCGCTGACATGATATATTATCCTTCGCGGACTAATGTGTTTATGGGATGGACAAAAAAAGGAGGCCGGGCATGGACAGTGAATATTATCTGGTCAAAGCTGAGATGCTGCCGGATGTTTTCAATAAGGTAATGGCAGTCAAGCGACTGCTCAGTTCCGGCAAGGCTGACTCAGTCAACGAGGCTGTGCAGAAGATCGGCCTCAGCCGCAGTGCCTATTACAAATATAAGGATGCGGTCCTGCCCTTTTATGAGACATCGCGCGGACGTCTGGTCACCTTGATTTTTGCCGTGGAAAATTTTCCTGGTATATTGTCCGGCATCATCAACTGCATGGCGGATGCCAGGGCCAATGTCCTGACCATTAATCAGAACATCCCTCTCAATGGCCTGGCCGATGTCTCCATCTCCATCGAAACAGACAAGATGTCAGTTGGGCTGGAAACCCTGCTCGACCAGGTGGGCAGGATAGCCGGAGTCAGATCTTACCGGATCCTGGCCCGCGATTAACTAGAAATGTTCAAGAGGTAAGAGTAATGCAAAATATTGCTATCATGGGTTACGGTGTGGTCGGATCAGGTGTGGCCCGAGTGCTGGCCGAAAACAGTCAGGTCATCCGGCAGCGGACCGGTCAGGAGATCAGGGTTAGCAGAATACTGGATGTGCGTGATTTTCCCCAAGACCCCCTGGCTGATTTGATTACCCATGATGCTGCCAGTATCATGAATGATCCGGCCATCAAAATAGTGGTTGAAACAATTGGCGGGGCCGGGATTGCCTATGATCTGACCAGGCAAGCCCTGTTATCAGGTAAGCATGTTGTTACATCCAATAAGGAATTGGTGGCCAGACACGGCCCTGAATTGATGCAGCTGGCCCATGACAAGGGTCTGCGCTATCTTTATGAAGCCAGTGTTGGCGGGGGTATCCCCATCATCCGGCCTTTACATGACTGCCTGGCAGCCAATGTCATCAGCCAGATCAGCGGTATTTTAAACGGCACTACTAATTATATCCTGACCCGTATGGACGAGGCTGGGATTGATTTTGCTCAGGCTCTGGCTGAGGCCCAGAGCAAGGGATATGCTGAGCAAAACCCGACTGCTGATCTGGATGGGCTGGATGCCTCCCGCAAACTGGCTATCTTGACCAGCATTGCCCTGGGTGAATATATTGACAGCCGTCTAATCCACACCGAAGGAATCACCAGGATCACGCCGGTGGACCTGCTTTATGCCCGCCAGCTTGAGATGAAGTGCAAATTGATCGGCAGTTATAGACTATTACCGGACCAGCAGGCCGCCTTGCTGGTGGCGCCGCGTCTGCTTGAGCCAAAGCACCCTCTGGCTGTGGCAGATGGCGTCAATAATGCCATTATGGTGGAAGGAAATATGCTGGGCCAGGCTCTTTTCTTTGGCCAGGGGGCCGGCATGCTGCCCACTGCCAGTGCTGTGCTGGCAGATGTGATTGCCCTGAGCCAGAAAAATGGTCCAGCTTTGCCCAGCCAGCCCGTCTGGCGCATCAGCCCTGAACAGATCGTCAAAGAGCATGCCGAGTGCCAGGTCAAGGCCTTGCTGCGGATCAATGATCAGTTGGCACCTGCCCAAATCGAAAGGATCTTTAGCGGATCCGGCCTACGTGCGATCAGACCTGAAACAGGCGGGGAGACAGCCTGGCTGGTTGGGGAAACAGGTAATTTAACAGAAAAGCAGCTGGCAGCAAAAATCAAGGAACTTAATTCAGCATTTATTACACGTTTACGTGTGTTCTGAGATCAAGACATGCTATAATTAAATAAGACTTCATGGGTATGTGCTTGCTAAGCTCTAAGGAGGGATGGCCGCTTGTTTACACTGCGTGAGATGGAAGGTATGTTCAGCCAGACTTATCCGCCAGACAGCTGTTTTGTGACAATGTTCGACCAGGCCCCTGTTGCTGCGGTTGTAATAGATGCCAGTGGTTATGTGGAAGCTTGTAATCATCTGGCCGCCAGATTCTGGCAAACTGATACCACAGGCAAAGATAAGGATCTCAGCCACACCAATATCAGCTTTGGCCTAGCCGGTGTCAATACACCGGTTATGTTTGCCAACTGGTTTGAGATTTCAGAACATGACACCGTGATTGCCTGGTATAAAAGGATATTTCGGGAAGAAAAAACCCAGATCATAGAATCAAGGTTAGTGACAGACGAAAAACTGGTGCGCTTGATCGGCCAGCCCATCAAAGGTTGCAGTGAGCTGGCCCAGGTGACCATCCTGGATCTGTCTTTTCAGCTAGATGACACCAGCACACTGGGTAAGGCTGCTTATTATGACCAGCTGACCGGCCTGCCCAATCGCTATCTGTTGCTGGACAGGCTCAATTGGGCGATTCGTAATGCACACAGGCAAAAAGAAAATATGGCTGTCCTGGCTCTGGACTTGGATGACTTTAAAAATATTAATGACACTTACGGCCATCAGGCTGGCGACCGGCTCCTGCAGGCTGTCGGCAGGCGCATGGCCCGTTGCCTGCGCGAATCTGACACCATAGCCCGGCAAGGCGGCGATGAATTTACAGTCCTGATGCAAAATGTCACGGATAAGGACAGCATCAATCTGATTGCTGAGCGCCTGCTGGCTTGTGTTAACAAGCCGGTCCTGATCAAGGATGTGCTCCATAAGATCAGTGCCAGCATCGGGATCTGCCTTTATCCACAAGATGCCAAGACAGCAGAGGATCTTTTGGAAAAATCGGACCTGGCCCTGTACAGGGCCAAGGCCAGAGGCAAAAACCAGTATGTCTTTTATCAAGATGACATGAAGCTGGCCGCTGATGACCAGGCTCTTTTCCGTCAACACCTGCGCAAAGCCTTTATCAATAAAGAGCTTGAGCTCTTTTATCAACCTATTGTAGCTGCAAAGGACCGGCAGTTGCTAGCCCTGGAGGCCCTGATCCGCTGGAATTCCAAAAAAGATGGCATTTTGCCGGCTTCCTTGTTTCTGCCGGTGGCCAAGGCGATTGGCATTGACACGCAGTTTTCCGATTGGGCCTTGCAGACGGCATTTGTGCAGATGAAAGGCTGGCTGGATGATGGCACCATCAAAGAAAATGACCCCTGCCGTCTGGCAGTCAACCTCAGTAGTGATCAGCTCAAGGAAGTTGATCTGGCAGAAAAGATTATTGCCAGTCTGGCTGAAAGCGGCCTGCCGCCTGAGCGCCTGATCCTGGAAATCCATGAATCAGCTCTTTATGATTGCGATCTGTCAGTCAGGCTCAATTTGCAAAAACTGCACAAGCAGTCAGTGGTCCTGCATTTGGATGATTTCCGGGATGGTTTTTACACCATGGACCAGATCAACCAGATACCTTTTGGCTCGCTCAAGATTGAACAAAGCCTGACCGGCAGCCTGGTCAGCACGGAAGAAGGCCAACTGATCCTGGCTACGATTATCCGCCTGGCCCACCTTTTGGGGCTGGAAGTGGTCGCTGAGGGAGTTGAGACAAAAGAAGCTGCCCAGATTCTGACCCAGAACGGCTGCGATGCCCTGCAGGGCTACTGGATCAGCCGGCCCCTGCCGGCTGACCAGATCCTCAGTAAACTATATCGATTGGCCCAGGAATAAAAAAAAGAGCACCGCGGTGCTCTTTTTTGTTAGCAAGATTAATCTACTTAAAACTTGTTGTCGTAACCGCCTTGCTGACGCCGGTTGTTCTTACGGGCCCTGCGGCAGTCCGGACAGCGAACTGGATCATTTTCGAAACCTTTTTCCTTGTAAAACGCTTGCTCACCTTCAGTAAAAGCAAACTCAGCGCCACAATCCTTGCAAACAATCATTTTGTCTGGCATGTGTCCATACCTCCTGTAAAAATCGGAAAAAAAATGAATGACAGTGGCTTAACATGATACAGGAGGTGAAAAGACCTTCTATTCAGTTGGGAGCTGTCTGTAAACAAGCTTTATCCGTTGGCAAGATAATAACATAAGCAAGTATACGATACAAGACTCTTTTAAGATTTCTCATTATTTTGTGCCAGATGCCAGTATATTGTCCATTAGCACAAAAGCATTGCCCGCCTGCGCCCTAAAATGCTATAATGTCTCCTAGAAAATCGGAGGTGCCTTTGAATGAAAACATTAGCTGAATTGAATCTTGTTCGCCAGAAAGCACAGGAGAAATTCCAACCCCAGAACAAGGGTGACCGCAAAATTATGGTTGGCATGGCCACATGTGGCATAGCTGCTGGTGCCAGACCGGTAATGGAGGCCCTGGAAGAGGAGCTGAAGCTGCGCGGTATCCATAATACCAAGGTTACAATGACAGGCTGTATTGGTGTTTGCCGCCTGGAACCGATGATTGAAGTTATCGAAGATAACGGCGATAAAGTCACTTATGTTAAAATGGATCCAGCCAAGGCCAAGCGTGTTGTCGCTGAGCATATCGTAAACGGTAGAATCTGCCTGGACCTGACAGTCGGCGCAGCCGAACCTGCCTAATAGGATCTGTGTTGTGACACTTTTAATCCTTTTTGAATCGCTCAAGATTCATAAATTGCGCCATGAAAGGACAATCCAGCTCTGGTTTGTCCTGCTTTATGTGATTAATCTGCTGCCGCTTGTCCTGCCTGTCGGTGACAAGGATTTTACAGGTTTAGTCCTGGCCCTGGATGAGATGCTGGCCGGCCGGCTGCCGGCCAGACCAGCCTGGGAGCTGCTGAGCCCCGGCAACTGGCTGGTGCTGGGCTTAATGCTGCTGACAACCCTGATCACCCTCTTTTTCAGCCTGCTGTACGCCACTTTATTTGTTGGAGAAAGAGAAGGGATGACTCCGGCAACAGCCTTTAAATCAAGTGGCAGAGCTTTTTTCTGGTTGGTGTTATTAGGGCTTGTTTTGTTCTTGCCAGCGATGCTGAGTGCATTTTTAGCCTTCATCCCCCTGTTGATTTTTGTTTTCATGATGTACTTTTTGCCGCTTTATCTGTCTTTGACAAAAAAGCAGCTGTTGCCGGCCATGCAAGCCAGCTATGAGGCGACCAAAAAGAAAAAGATATATATCTTCTTCCGCATCCTGCTGCTTTCCTTTATTGTGCAGCTGCCGCAAAACCTGATCCAGAATCTGGGTCTTTCAGCCTGGCCCTACTATGCCCTGACCACTTTCTTCGTTTGTCTGCAGGCCTTTGTCCAAGGTCGCTTGATGGGGATTTTATACCTTTTTATTGTAAAAAATATCCCCATTGTGCTACCATCTAATATAATACACAAATAGGCTCAAGCCTTTAAAGCTTAAAGATAAACTGTGCAAAAAGCCAGACTGATGCCTAGTCTGGTTTTTGAGATTTATACCATGTGAGGTTTGTATGGAAACAAAAGAGAAAATACTAGGCTTTTTAGAGCAAAATGCCCGGCTCAGCAATGAAGATATCGCCACTATGGCAGGTATACCACTGGAGGAAGTGACCAGGACCATCCAGCAGCTGGAGAATGAAAAGATCATTCTGGGTTATAATGCCGCTGTCAATTGGGAAAAAACTGCTCAAGAGCTGGTCACGGCCATGATTGAAGTGCGGGTGACACCCCAGCGCGATCGGGGTTTTGACCATATTGCCAGCCGGATTTACCGTTTCCCCCAGGTCAAGTCCTGCTTTCTCATGTCAGGCGGCTTTGATCTTTTGGTGATTGTTGAGGACTGTTCACTTAAGGCGGTGGCTCAATTTGTCTCAGAAAAGATAGCACCGCTGGAATCAGTTATGTCGACCCAGACCCATTTCATTTTGAAAAAATATAAGGTGAATGGTCTGGAGTATTCTACCCCTGAGCCAGATAACCGGGAGGCTGTGGTTTTATGAATCTGACTGATTACTTGTCGCAGCGAGCAGCCAGCATCCCAGCTTCGGCAATTAGGCGCTTTTTTGACATGGCCAGTGAGATGAAAGGCGAAGTTATCTCTCTTTCCATTGGCGAACCCGATTTCGTCACTCCCTGGAGCATTCGCGAGGCGGGCATTTATTCCTTGGAAAAAGGCCAGACCCATTATTCACCTAATGCTGGCTTCATGGAGCTGCGTGAGGCAATCTGCCGCTATCACAAGGAGCGTTTTGCCCAGGAATATGCAGCCCGGGACCAGGTGGTGGTCACGGTTGGCGGCAGTGAGGCGATCGACCTGCTGGTGCGGGCAACTATTAACCCTGGTGATGAGGTGCTTATTCCTGAGCCCTGTTTTGTGGCATACCAGGCCTGCGTTAAACTTTCTGGTGGTATACCTGTGCCAATTGCCTGCCAGGCCGCCAATGGTTTTAAACTCCTACCGCAAGAGCTGGAAGCAGCCCTGACCCCAAAAACCAAACTGGTCATGCTGGGTTTTCCCAATAACCCGACCGGTGCGGTCTTATCAGAAGAGGAAGTCAGGGCCTTGGCAGCTGTTTTGCAAAACAAGGATGTGCTGGTCATGTCGGATGAGCTTTATGCCGAATTGACCTATACAGCCCAAGGCCATTTTTCAATAGCCCAGATCCCGGAATTCAAGGAACGCACAGTAGTGATCAATGGTTTTTCCAAGGCCTTTGCCATGACTGGCTGGCGGATCGGTTATGCCCTGGGGCCGGCGCCCCTGATCTCCGCCATGAATAAGATCCACCAGTATGCTATTATGAGTTCACCAACTACAGCCCAGATGGCTGCAGTAGAAGCTTTAAAAGACAGTTCACGCCATGTTTCCCTGATGCGGGACGAATATGACAGGCGGCGCCGTTTTGTCGTCAAGGCTTGCCGCGAGGCCGGATTGCCCTGCCATGAACCAGCTGGTGCATTTTATGTTTTTCCAGATATCAGCCAGTGTGGCATGTCCTCCAACAGCTTTTGCGAAAGATTTTTGCAGGAAGAGAAAGTAGCCATTGTACCTGGCAATGCCTTTGGCCAGTCCGGGGAGGGCTTTGTCCGGATCAGCTATGCCGCTGCCCAGACTAATATCAAGGAAGCCATGGTCAGGCTGAACAGATTTGTCAAAAGGAGTCAAGGTCATGCTTGAATATGGCGAATTACGTCAAAATCTGGCCGAACTGGCCACAGCAATCAGTGCCCTGGCAGATGCTCTGAAAATCCGCCAGGTCCTGGACGAGATAGCGGAGCTGGAAGCCAGGGCTCAGGAGCCAGGCTTTTGGGATGATGTTACAGCTGCCCAAAAAATCCAGACCAGGATCCGTCTTTTACAAAAAAGGGTCGACAAGTATCGTAAGCTGCAGCAGCAGGCTGAAGAGCTGGAGATCATGATCGAGCTGGGTCAGGAAGCCGCAGATCCTGATGTGGCCGCTGACGTGAGTTCTGATCTGGCCAAACTGGCAGAAGAATATGCCAAGATGCGCCTGGAGACCATGTTCAGTGGTGAATTTGATGAAAACAATGCCATCTTGACCCTGCATGCCGGTGCTGGCGGGACAGAAGCCCAGGACTGGGCTGAAATGCTCTTTCGCATGTACACCCGCTGGGCCGACAGCCATGAAATGGAAGTGAAGGTGCTTGACTTTCTAGAAGGCGATGAAGCTGGTATTAAAAGCGTGTCATTCCAGATCAATGGCGATCACGCTTATGGTTATCTGCGCTCTGAAATTGGCGTGCACCGCCTGGTCCGTATTTCACCTTTTGATTCATCCGGCCGGCGCCACACATCTTTTGCCTCCTTAGAGGTTATGCCTGAATTAGACGAGTCAATCGACATTGAGATCAAGTCAGAGGATCTGCGGGTTGACACCTACAGGTCGACCGGTGCCGGCGGCCAGCATGTCAACAAGACTGAGTCCGCTGTGCGCATTACCCACCTGCCCACAGGAGTAGTGGTGGCCTGCCAGGCCGAAAGATCCCAGATCCAGAACCGGGAAACAGCCATGAATATGTTAAAGGCCAAGCTTTATGCCATGGCCAAGGCTGCGCAGATGGACCGGATTGAAGACCTAAAGGGTAATCAGATGGAGATAGCCTGGGGCAGCCAGATCCGTTCCTATGTCTTTTGCCCTTATACAATGGTTAAAGACCACCGCACCGGCTATGAAACGGGAGCGGTCGAGGCTGTTATGGATGGCGATCTAGATGGTTTCATCGACGCCTTCCTGGCGGGCCGGATAATAGAAAAGTAAGTGCAGAGCACAAAGGGGATCAGATGGCAGCTTCAGTATTAATTATTATGGGCAGTGATTCAGATTATCCAGTAATGCAAGCAGCCCTTAAGGCCCTGGCTGATTTTGGGTTAGAGGCTGATATCAGGATCTGTTCTGCCCATCGCAGCCCGGCCCTGGCCGCTGAGCTGGCCGCTGGTGCCAGGCAAAAAGGTTACAAGGTGATTCTGGCTGCAGCCGGCCTGGCCGCTCATCTGCCTGGGGTGCTGGCTGCCTGGACCAGCCTGCCTGTGATTGGCATACCGGTCAGTGCCGGGCCTTTGGCCGGCCAGGATGCCCTTTTGGCCATAGTCCAGATGCCGCCTGGTGTCCCTGTGGCTACAATGGCTATAGATGGTGCTGTTAATGCGGCCATCCTGGCGGTGCAGATACTAGCCACAGCCGACCAGGACCTGGCCAGGCAGCTGGATGATTACAAGACAAGGCTCAGGGCTGCTGTAACTAAAAAGCAAGTCGAGCTGGAAAAGCGGCTGGCTGCGGAGCAAAAGATGTAAGATGCGGAGGAATAATGTACCAGATTGCTGTGCTAGTATCCGGTAGCGGCACCAATTTGCAGGCCATTATTGACCAGATCAATGACGGCCGTCTGACGGGTGTCAACATTGCCTGTGTGATTGCCTCAAAAGCTGGCTGCCTGGCCCTGGACCGGGCCAGGGCTGCTGCTATCCCTGCTTTAGTGGTGGCCCGCCAGGACCATGCTGATCTATTGAGCTTTGATCTGGCCCTGCTGGCAGCTTTGCAAGACAGGCAGATTGATCTGGTTGTCCTGGCCGGTTTTTTATCTCTGCTGGGACCGGATTTCATCAAGGCCTATCCCGAGCGGATCATTAATGTCCACCCATCTTTAATCCCGGCTTTTTGCGGACCGGGCTACTATGGTATCAAGCCCCATGAAGCAGCCCTGCAATATGGGGTGCGGCTTTCCGGCGCCACAGTGCATCTGGTGGACACAACATATGATACAGGGCCGATTATCTTACAAAAAGCGGTGGCAGTGGCCCGGCATGACACAGCCCAATCACTGCAAAAGCGTATTATGCTGGAAGCTGAGCAGCTACTGCTGCCTCAGGCTATTGCCCTTTTCGCCCAAAACAGGATAAGAGTCCAGGGGCGCAGAGTGGATATCAAGGAGGAGATTGGCAATGAAAAGAGCCTTACTGAGTGTTTCTGACAAAACAGGTCTGCTGGAGCTGGCCCGGGAGCTGATCAAGCTGGATTATGAACTGGTGTCAACCGGCGGTACAGCCAGCCTGCTTCAAAAAAACAAGCTGCCGGTCCGGCAGGTCGTTGATGTGACCGGTTTTCCGGAGTGTCTGGACGGACGCCTCAAGACTCTCCACCCCAAGATCCATGGCGGGATCCTGGCAGTGCGGGACAAGGCTGAGCATATGCAGGCACTGGAAGAGCTGGCGATTAAACCGATTGATCTGCTTGTGATCAATCTTTATCCTTTTTTGGAGACCATCAGCCGGCCTGGTGTCAGCCAGGCTGAATGCATCGAAAATATCGATATCGGCGGACCGGCGCTTTTACGGGCCGGTGCCAAAAATCATGCCGCTGTCACAGTCCTGTCTGATCCGGCTGATTATGGCTTAGTGATTGAGCAGCTGCAAAAAGACGGCCAGACAGACCTGGCCACCCGGCAGCAGCTGGCTGGCAAAGCCTTTGCCCATACAGCAGCTTATGATGCTGTCATCAGCGGGTTTTTTGCGAAAATCAATCAGCAGGCCGACTGGCCAGAGCAGCTGACCTTGACCTACACGCTAAAAAACAGCCTGCGTTACGGGGAAAATCCCCAGCAGCAGGCTGCCTTTTATGCAGATGCCCTGCCGGCTCCCGGTTCTTTGACAGCTGCCCGCCAGTTAAATGGCAAAGAGCTCTCCTATAATAATATTGCTGATACAGATGCAGCCCTGGCCTTGCTAAAAGAGTTTAGCGAACCAACCGTAGTGGCCATAAAGCATGCCAACCCCTGTGGGGTGGGCTCAGCCGCAGATCTGCTGACGGCCTGGCAAAAAGCCTATGCCGCAGACCCTGTCTCTATATTTGGCGGTATTGTGGCCTATAACCGCACTGTGGACCTGGCAATTGCCCAAGCCAGCAAGGGTGTCTTTATTGAGGTTATGCTGGCACCGGCCTACACCGATGAAGCTCTGGCTCATCTACAAGAGCGCAAGAACTTAAGGGTTCTGGTCCTACCCGACCTGCTCGAGCAAGACGAGAGCCGGCCAGCTTTAAAAGCAGTCTATGGCGGACTTTTGGTGCAGGGACAAAATACGACTCTATTAGGCGAGCAAGGTTATCAACCGGTCACCAAAAAGCAAGTGGATCCGGATCTGGCAGCAGACCTGGAGTTTGCCCTCAAGGTGGTCAAGCATGTTAAATCAAATGCCATTGTCCTGGTCAAGAATGGCCAGACTGTGGGCATAGGTCCCGGCCAGCCCAACCGGATCACCTCAGTTGAGATAGCCCTGAAACGGGCAGGGGAGAAGGCTGCTGGTGCGGTACTGGCTTCAGATGCCTTTTTTCCCTTTGCTGACTGGGTGCCGGCTGCGGCAAAAGCCGGCCTGGCGGCTGTAGTCCAGCCGGGTGGCTCGGTGCGCGACCAAGAATCGATCGCTGCCTGTGATGAGGCCGGCCTGGCCATGGTCTTTACCGGCATGCGGCATTTTTGTCATTAGGAGGCCTGTTCAATGCGCGTCCTGCTGATAGGCAGTGGTGGCAGGGAACATGCCCTGGCCTGGAAACTAAAACAAAGCCCCCGTCTGGGCCGGCTTTATTGCGCACCCGGTAATGGCGGGATTGCCCAGCTGGCCGAGCTGGTCCCGATCAAGGCGACAGCCATCAGTGAACTAGTAGGGTTTGCTGTCAAGGAAAAAATTGATCTGTGTGTTGTCGCACCGGATGATCCTTTAGCCCTGGGTCTGGTTGATGAGCTAACCCGGGCGGGCATCAGGGCCTTTGGTCCGACTAAAGCTGCCGCCCGGATTGAAAGCAGCAAGGTCTTTGCCAAGCAGCTCATGCAAAAGCAGCGGATCCCTACAGCCAGCTGCCAGATCTTCACAGACAGCCAGGCAGCCCAGGTCTATGCCGCCCAGGCGCCCTTGCCGCTGGTCATCAAGGCAGACGGGCTGGCCCTGGGTAAAGGTGTAGTGATCGCCCAGAACCGAGCTGAGGCGGCCCAGGCCATCACTGAGATGATGCAGGACGGTATCTTCGGCCAGGCCGGGCGGACTATTTTAATAGAGGAGTGTCTGACTGGCCCGGAAATGACCTTGCTGGCCTTTACAGACGGCAAAACCATAGTGCCTCTGGTCAGCTCACGTGACCATAAAAGAGCCTATGACCAGGACCGGGGTCCCAATACTGGTGGCATGGGTGCTTTGGCTCCGGCGGCCGATCTGACTAGCCAGCAGTGGCAAGAGATTAATGAAAAAATTATGCAGCCAACGATTGCGGCTTTAAATGAGGCGGGCAGTCCCTTCCAGGGTGTACTTTATTTTGGCCTGATGCTGACCGAAAAAGGGCCGCAGGTGATTGAGTATAATGCCCGCTTTGGTGATCCAGAGGCCCAGGTGGTCCTGCCTTTGCTGGAAACTGACCTGCTGGATATTATTGAAGCCATCCTGGAAAAAAGACTGGATCAGATCAAATTGGTCTGGCGAAGCGGTGCTGCCTGCTGCCTGGTGCTGGCCTCAGGCGGTTACCCGGGGGATTATAAGACTGGTTATCCGATCATGGGACTGGATAAAATCCCCTCAGACTGCCTGGTCTTTCATGCCGGCAGCAGGCAGGAAAATGGTCAGTATTATACTGCTGGCGGCCGCGTTTTGGGTCTGACTGCCTTGGGCAGGACTAGTGCTGAAGCGGTCAGCCGGGCTTACGCTGCTATTCAAGCGCTCCATTTTACTGATATGCACTACAGACTGGATATAGGGAAAACAAGATGAGGATCGGGATTTGCGGAGGTACATTTGACCCTCTCCACAAGGGACACCTGGCCCTGGTGGAGGCAGCCCTGGCCAGTGGTCAGCTTGATAAGGTTATTGTCATCCCGGCGGGCACACCGCCGCATAAGAAGGACCGGCTGGTTGCGCCGGCCCTTTACCGTTTTGTCATGGCCCAAAAAGCCTTTGCCAACAACCCGGCAGTGACTGTTTCTGATGTGGAGATCCTCAGACACGGGCCCTCTTATACCCTGGATACAGCCAACCACTTCCGCCTCACCCAGCCGCATGACCAGTTCTATTTGATTTATGGGTCTGATATCCTCTGCGATATAGAAAACTGGCATCAGCCGCTGGCACTGCTGGCTTCTTTTCGCCTCTTGCTGGCTGATCGGGGTGGCATTGCCGATACTGCCAGCCGGGCCAGGGCAGCCGAACTAGCCAAAAACTATGGAGCTGATATCAGTTTCTTTGCCTTGCCGGCTCTGGAGCTTTCGGCTACCCAGATCCGCCGCCTAGCTGGCAGCTCAGTGGATATCAGCGGTCTGGTGCCTGAACCGGTCCGGCTATTTATAAAAAAACATGCCCTCTACCAGTGGCAGACTGAACTGGCTGAAATAAAGGGCAGTTTGTGGGACCGGCTGCATGATATTGAGCGCGCTTTATGGTGTCTGCTCAGTGAAAAACGCCAGCTGCATAGTCTCAATGTGTTGCGCTATGCCTTGTTTTTGGCGATCAGGCACGGTGTCTGTCCAGAAAAGGCTGGCCTGGCAGCAATTTTACATGATTGCGCCAAGAATCTGCCTTTAAAGGAACAGCGGGAACTGGCTGCTGCCTATCATGAAGCTGATCTCAGCGCAGAAAAACTGGTCCATGGCCCGGCCGGTGCCCAGTTGGCCAAGATCCGCTTTAATATCACTGATCCAGCCGTACTGGATGCGATCTGTTATCATTCCACCGGCCGGGCCGGCATGACTAGGCTGGACCAGATCATCTTTTTAGCAGACAAGATAGAACCAGCCCGTGAATTTGCTGATCTGGATCAAATCAGGCAGGCAGCCTTGACTGATCTTGATCAGGCGAGCCTGCTCTGCCTGGAAGAAGTCCGGTTGCAGCTGGCCAGAAAAAAGTTGCCGCCACATCCCTTTTCTTTGGCTGCCTTGGCTGATCTGCAGGAAAGATGGAAAAACAAGCAGCTATAATCTGAATAAACTGGTATAATAAAAACATAATCTAATTGAAAGGAGGTTCGCCATTTGACCGCAGATCAAAAATCAACAGTTATTCAAAGAGTCCTCAGCGACAAAAAAGCAGTTGAAATCGAATTGATCAGTCTAGAAGGCAAGAGCGTTCTGGCTGATTATTTTGTTATTGCCAGCGGAAGATCAGTCACACATATTAAATCCCTGGCTGGTGATGTAGAAAAAACATTAAAAGATGAGTATGAGATCATGCCCGGCCATATCGAAGGTTTTGAGACAGGCCGCTGGATCCTGATGGATTACGGTGATGTGATAGTCCATCTTTTTCATGCTGAAGAACGCAGCTTTTATAATCTGGAAAAACTCTGGAGCATGGCCCGCAGTTAGCGGTTCATATACAGATTTGTCAGTTTTTGTCATAGAGAAGATGGCCCTGGGCCATCTTCTTTTGTCTATGCTTTGCTTATGCAAAAAAGGACAAGAGCAAAAAATAAGAGTCGTTTCATCTGGCTGTTTGCCATCTGCCTGGCTCTGGCCAGCCTGGCTATCTGGGACAGTTGCCAAACAAGCAGTACCACTATCTTGCTTTCAGAAAGCAGTACAGAAGAGCAGGCTCAGCCTAAAAGCAGTGCAGTGGCAGCTGAAACAGAGGCTACTTACCCCATCTATCTGGTCGGGGCGGTCAATACGCCGGGTATATACTTGATCACACCTGGGGCATACCTTTATGAAGTGATTGAGCTGGCTGGTGGCCTGACTGCAGATGCTGCCGCAGATGCTGTTAATCTGGCAGCCAGCCTGGAAAACAACCAACTGGTCCGCATCCCGACCAAGGCTGAGATTGAGCAGGGCTACCAGGCTGATGGCTGGTCAAAGCAGAGCGAAGATAGTGGTCTGGTTGATTTGAACCGGGCGGACCAGGCCCAGCTGGAGACTTTGCCGGGTATTGGCCCGGCCACGGCCAGGGCTATTATCAGCTATCGGGAAGCCAATGGCGGTTTTGCCACGATTGAGGACCTGATGCAGGTGCCGGGGATCAAGCAGGCTCGTTTTGCTGCCCTCAAGGACCTGATCATGGTAAGTAGCCCTTGACAAATAAATCACCGCTGATTGTCTTGATCTGAGCTTGGCCGCTGCCATCGCCCAGCTGCAGTTTCAGTTTATCCTTGTCTTGTGTAAAGGAACTGGCTGACAAATCCTCACTGCTGAATTCTCCAGAAATGCTGCTGAAAACCAAAAAAAGGTCAGCTTTTCCAGCCAGCAGCAACTTGATATCAGCCGAGATTGTTTCCAGATTAAGGGATTCAACAAAGAGGCAGGTCAGGCTGATAGTGCCGGAAACAGTCTGGCAGCTGATCTGGGCAGCTCCACCTCTAAGATTTATTTCTCCTGACACAGTTTCTATCTCAATAGCCTCACTTCTGAATGAGGCAATGTCGACATCAGCTGATACAGAATCAATTGCCAGGCTGGCCCAGCTACCTGCAAAATCTTCCAGCAGTGCGACCTGGCCGGAAACAGTCTCAATCTCTAATTCTCCCCGGAAAGAATCCGGCAGCTGGACTAGGATATCCAGATCACTGCTGTAGAGGCCAAAACGGGGGTAGACAGCTTCCAGCAGCAGCTGGTCTTTCTTGCGCACAGCCTGCCAGCTTAGCTCGGTGCTGGCCCTGTAGCTGCCTTTTAGTCTGGCACTGGCCTGATTCTTTGCCGGCAGGATAGTTATTGTCTCACTGACAGCTTTGATTTTCAGCTGCTTGACACCGTCCAGGTCAAGCAGCTCTAATTGATCAATTTCGAATAGGTTAATCTTATCAATGCTCAAGGACTGGGGCAGCTGGAAGAGATCCACTAGGCCCGACCAGCCGATAGTACGGCCGCTTATATAAAGAGCGGCAGCAGTTGCTAACAATAGGACCAGCAGGGGAATAAGGACAAGATAGAGCAACTTTTTCTTAGTCATATATTTTTCTTTCTGCTGATGATCAGCCTTTTTTGCCAAGACATATATGATTTAAAGCCATAAAACAGCCACTTGCTCAAATATAGCAAGAATACAGTAAGAAGAAAGGCAAAAGCCAGCAGGGCCAGGCTCAACAGCAATAAAATCAATACTGCGCTGGCCTTTTGCATGAAGGCGTTGATAAATGTGACTGGCACCAGGAGGACAAGAGCCAGGTCCAGCAGCCAGAAGGAGAGCCAAAGTGCCAACAGGCTAAGCCAGATCGGCAAGGCTAAAAGCAAGTTAAAAAGCAGGGCGCCTGTCAGGGCCAGCCAGTTAACAGTAAATCTGTCACCAGCTGCTGGGAGAAAGCCGCCGGCTATCTGGAGCGGATCGCCTAGTTCAGCGCAAATCTGAGCTTCAGTTTTACCCAGGCTGCTGCCAACTAAAAAGTGTTCAGCAAAATCAGCCAAAATATCTGTGCGGCTTTTTTGGTCAAGTCCTGCCAGACCCTTAGTCAGGCCTTGCATGAACTGCTCTTTATGCATCTTTCTAATCTCCTATCAAATAGTCAACAGACAAGACAAGTGCCTGCCATTGCTCTTTTTGACGGGCCAGATCCTGGCGGCCGGTATTGGTGATAGCGTAATACTTGCGGGGCGGACCTTCATTGGATTCTTGTAAATAGGTGGTGACCTTTTTATCCGCAGCCAGCTTGCGTAAGATGGGATAAACTGTTCCGTCTGCAATCATGATACTGGCCGACAAGTTGCTGGCCAGCTCATAGCCGTACTGGTCATAACGGCTGAGCAGGGCCAGGACACATAGTTCGATTACTCCTTTTTTTAGTTGGGTACTCAAGAGTGGATCCTTTCAGATATATATATTGTTTACTACTATACTATGTATAATACCAATATGTCGGCAAAGACACAAGCGGAGATTTTGATTTACAGTTAGGCCGGAATGGATTATCATAGGTTAAATAAGAAAAGAGCAAAAAGGGGGAGGGACCATGTCTTTATTTTCAGACAAGACTTATCGGGAAAGATACCGTCATACTTCATCACATATTCTGGCACACGCCGTGAAACGGCTTTATCCGGAGACAAGACTGGCCATAGGGCCTGCTATAGATGATGGCTTTTATTATGATTTTGATCGGACTGAGGCTTTCACACCAGACGATCTGGGCAAACTGGAAGCTGAAATGAAAAAGATCATGCAGGAAAAATTGCCGATTGAGCAGTTTTATCTGCCGCGGGATGAAGCCAGGCAAAAACTGGCCGCTGCTGGTGAGATCTATAAGGTTGAATTGATTGATGATCTGCCTGATGAAGCCAAGATCTCCTTTTTCCGCCAGGGGGATTTTGTTGACCTTTGCCAGGGCCCGCATCTGGAGAATACCGGCCAGGTCAAGGCGATCAAGCTGACTCAGGTGGCCGGAGCCTACTGGCGCGGTAACGAGAAAAATAAAATGCTGCAGCGCATTTATGGCACCAGCTTTCCTGATAAGGCTCAGCTAAATGCCTATCTGGAGCAACTGGCTGAAGCAAAAAAACGTGACCATAATAAACTGGGCCGCGAGCTGGAGTTTTTCACGACAACTGATTATATCGGTCAAGGCCTGCCGATTATTTTACCCAAAGGCACCCGGGTTTTGCAGACCCTGCAACGCTTTGTCGAAGACGAGGAGGAAAGGCGGGGCTATCTTTACACCAAAACCCCCTTGATGGCCAAGTCTGATCTGTATAAGATCTCCGGCCATTGGGACCATTACAGAGATGGCATGTTTATTATTGGCGATGCTGAAAAGGCTGATACCGAAGAGGTGCTGGCCTTAAGGCCCATGACCTGCCCCTTCCAGTTCCAGGCCTATTTGACCAAAACACGCAGCTACCGCGATTTGCCGATCCGTTATGCTGAAACATCGACCTTGTTCCGCAACGAGGCTTCCGGTGAAATGCATGGCCTGATCCGTCTGCGCCAGTTCACGATCTCGGAAGGGCATATTGTCTGCACTCCAGATCAGCTCAATGCCGAATTCAAGGATGCGCTGGATCTGGCTTCCTTCATGCTGGAAGCCATGGGCCTGGATGACGATGTGAGTTTTCGTTTTTCCACCTGGGATCCTGACAACCGGGAAAAATACATTGGTTCACCTGATCAGTGGGATGCTGTGCAAAATACCATGCAGCAGATCCTGGACGAGATGGGGCTGGCCTATGAGCATGGTTTTGGTGAGGCTGCCTTTTACGGACCGAAGCTGGATATCCAGATCAAGAATGTCTTCGGTAAAGAAGATACCCTGATCACGATCCAGATTGATTTCCAGCTGGCTGAAAGATTCGGCATGCTCTATACAGATAAGGACGGCAACAGACGCCAGCCAATTATCATCCATCGCACCTCAGTGGGTTGCTATGAAAGAACCCTGGCCTTGCTGATTGAAAAGTATGCCGGTGCCCTGCCTCTTTGGCTGGCCCCGGAGCATGCCCGCATTCTGCCTATAGCTGAGCGGCATGTAGATGCAGCCCAAGAGCTGGCCCGGACCATGCGCCTAGCCGGCCTGAGAGTGACTGTCGATGAACGTGATGAAAGGATCGGCAAGAAGATCCGCGACGGCAGACTAGACAGGTTACAGTATCTTTTAACCTTGGGTGATAAGGAAGCAGCAGACAACACTTTAGCAGTCCGCTCCCGCCTGGATGGTGACCTGGGCGTACTGCCAGTCAATGATATTATCAGCCGTTTGACTAAAGAGATCAAGGAGCGCCGCAACAACTGATCTTGACCACCCGGTCCTGCCATAAGCCACACCGCTAACCAAAAACCCACTTGACACTAACTGGTGGAATAAGTACAATAAGCAAGGTCAGCGGGGTGTGGCTCAGGTGGTAGAGCGCTTGGTTCGGGACCAAGAGGCCGGAGGTTCAAGTCCTCTCACTCCGACCAAAAAGACTGTCGATTTATGCGACAGTCTTTTTTACGTATTTATCTTTAGTTCCCTATCACCGTTTCTAACTACAGTATAAATAAGCAAAGCTCACGCTTATTACAGCCGCTAAAATGGCTGTTATTTATTTGTCATATTGTAAAAGTCAGGTTAAAAAGATAACAAAATAAAACAAAACTGTTAGGCAAACTTTCTGAAGTTACTTTGCAAGTGCAATATTTATGTTTCATTTTTGTTTTACTAAGGCAGATTATTTTAGCAATTCTGCTCTGATCTTTGGATTTATATGTCCTGAATGGAGCAGGTTTATTTGCCAGGTTAGTAGACCTGGCCATGCAGACTGCAGTCGCTAGCGGAGTAATAAGAGA